>JBBASO010000039.1:20921-24374 GCA_040399265.1 Prochlorococcaceae cyanobacterium | reverse complement strand
ATCTCGATCCCCACTGACCGCATTCAGCGACGCAGCCAGGTTCTCCTTCTCCGCCCGCAGGCTCTCCCGTGCTGCACTGCTCTCCTTCAGCGCGGCCTGCAGGCAATCTCGATCCCCACTGACCGCATTCAGCGACGCAGCCAGGTTCTCCTTCTCCGCCTGCAGGCTCTCCCGTGCTGCACTGATGCGATCTCGTTCAGCCTGGATAGCTGCATAGGCACAGAGCTGCTCATCACGCTCCCAAAAAATCCAGAGCAGTTCATCAGCAGACGAATCATCAGCAAACGAATTGTTACGTATCAGACAGCAAGCATGCAAATGCGCATCTAGATCCGAGATAGTCGCCAACCCTTCATTGCCTTCAAATCTACGCATTTGCCGCAGCGCACAAATGCCCCGTAGCTTTTGCAAGAAGGTTGCCGCCGAAATTAATATGGGCGATGGATCGTCCATCCCAACAACCAAAAAGCCACCATCCCCCTCAGCTGGCTCCCAGCGCTCAAGACAAACCGCGAGCGAGATTTGCAGGCGCAGCTCAACCCTCTCAAGAACTAGGTTGGGGAAGGAAGATTGCAATTGCTCAAGAGGCACTCTGCCATTTAGGCGCTGATCATTATAATGAAACCATGGAACTTCGGCAACTTCGGGCCCAAGCAGAATTGAAGTCAGTTTAAAATTTTCCGGCCAACTGGCTCGCCGGCCAAGTTCAAGCTTCTCAAGCACAGCTTCATCTGAAAGGATTACCAACACATCGCCGGGGCAGCAGCTTGCAGCGTCGAGCAGATCTTCATCGGTAATATCAATCAATACCAGCCAGCTGGCGCCTTCGCACTGACGTTGAAATGCCCTGACCAAATTGGCAGAGGCCATAAACCCCTAACACGCACTCAACACCATCTTAACGGAGCGGAGCGGCCCACCCATGACCAAACCGTGGCGTGCAATCCCTGTTTCCAGACAATTCTCTAACTTGAAGGCCCGCCTGCGTTACCACTGGTGCTAGCAACCGCTCAAATGCATGGGCAAGAGTTCCATCACGTTGGCTGAGCTCAGGCTCGAAATCATCAATCGACAGATTTAACCTCACGAATGGCGTAAGCGCTTGACAACGCACTGCAAACATGCTCCCAGCCACGAATGACTGTTGGAGAAACCAAGCCCCCCGCAGTGCCAGCCTGGGTAATAACGCTTGAAGATGCGCGGCATTGCGATTTAGACTGATGGTGCATGGTTGCATGCTTCCCGGGGGGGCTATCAGACCAAGATCTGACTCCCGTGCAAACCAATCGTCTATCTCGCAACACATCGCCGCTTTCGTGAGAGTCCGACGCAGGTGCTGGCCCCATCGATCCCCCTCATTGAGATGAATTGATCGTTTAGTGTGAAGCTTGAGTAGCCAGGGATGATCGTTCGCAATAACCCGGGGTAACAGCTCCAGGAGGAACGGTGCGATGTCACGACCCCGGTTTTCGACACCGACGATCTCAGCCCTGCACCAACCGATATCCCTGACCAATGCAGCGGTTGCTTCTAGCTGATCAAGTGGTGTACTTACATAAAGGTCGATCGGTGGACTCCGATCACCCTGCAGCTCTTGCAAGGTCTGGCCGAGAAGGTCCAGATGAAAGCCATGCAAAAGAACAGCAGGATTGGCCCTCACCATCTCTCCCCAGGCCATGGTCTGGGTTTGCCGGGCTGGGGGAGGTGGAGATGGACGTGAGGATGAAAGCGATGCTGAGGGAAGAGGCCACAGGCTACAATGGCCCTCCCAGCTCTCGATCAGAACTAGACCATCATCGGCAGGTTGGTGCCACAGCGCTGCCCAGGCCATCGCCAGCTCCAACCATTCCCGGTAGCTGTCCGCCGTTGCACCAGTGAACATCTCTACTTCTGCACCCGCACCTGGCGCCAGGACTGCGGGGATCAGAGCAGTCATGGCGGCGTGCTGGCCGAGATGGTGCGCATGATGGAGAAAACTGCCGTAATGACGCTGACGTGCATTCACCGCCAAGCAAGGAATATCCCTCAGCGGCCGCTCGTAACAAGCATCTAGCGCCGATCCCTGCGGACCTCCTCCGAACAAGCTGAGACTGGGTCCAAGCTGCAACCGCAGTCGCTGGGCCACCAATCGGACGTGACTGAGGCACTCGGGATCAGCAATCCAAAGCGGGGTCAAGCCATGCCAACGCAGATAGCTTGGCTGGGCCAGCCAGGGCGCCAGCAAGCCAGCTGTGTAGCGTTCCTCCCTCGGTGTCAGTGCCTGGGGAAGCTGCCATTCCAAACAGAAGGGCAGACTCCGCTCCGGCCGATGCAACCAGGCCTCCGGGGCCTGGATCTGCAACTTGCCATCAACGTTCATACGAGCGCCGATCAACCAGGCCGAGACGCCGGCAGCAGACGCTTCTTCAGCTGTGGGGAGTTCATCCTGAGGGATCCGGCAGATCAGCTTCACCATGGCACGGCAGTCAACGCGGTAGCGGCGGTCCGGCAGACTTAACCCACTTTCCCGCAGAACCTCGTTGTGCCTGCCTGGATTTCGCCGTTTCCGCTCGAGCCGGCCTTTGAGCAGCGATTGAACCGTTGCGGTTGGACGGCCTGGAGCGGTGATCTTGAGGATCTCCCCCCCGATGGCGCAGCCTTTTACGGAGCCCCGGATCAACTGCTGGCTAATCACGCTGCAGACCTGACGATCGCTGCGATCCAGAAGGGGTACCGTGATCTGCTCGCCACTGCCGACTCCCATCGACTGATCAATGCCTGGCGCCTGTTGGGCTGTTCCGAGGACGCCTTACACGCAACCCTGAACATGGGGGAACCCCTGCAGGGCTGGCCCTCATCCGAACCTCTCGGCACGCTGATCACCCGCGCCATGCTGGATTCCCATCCCACTGTGCTTGATGGGTACCTAGACCTCGAGTTGAAGTCTGATCTACTCGGCGGCGAACCGGACACCCGGTATCGCAAACGCCTCCAGAGCGAGCTCGATCTCAACGAGGTGCTGAGGGCCTGGCGCCTGATCTCAACTCTCAAAGGCCAGCTGGATCAGACCCACGAGAACCTGCACCTCAACGAGCAGCAGCTCCAGCGAATGCATGATGAATGCAAGAAGCTGAGCAAACAGCAGGAGGATCTGATCGGGGAACGGGATCAACTGGTCATGGACATGGCTGAGCGTGAGCAGAGCCATCACCAACTACGGGAGGATCTCAAGCAGCAGCTCAGCGATTCCCGCCAGGAACAGCAACTCACACTCTCCGATCTGCACCAGGTTCAAGAAGAGCTGCAGCAGCAGCTCCTGCACGGCCAGGAACAGGCAGCCGAGTTTGAGCTGCTACGCCAGAAACAGCTCGAACTCACCGCGGAACGCGATCAATTCAAAAACCTCCTCGCCGAGCGGGACCAGCAGCTCAGCGATTCCCGCCAGGAACAGCAACTCACACTCTCCGATCTGCA
>JBBASO010000039.1:6319-20821 GCA_040399265.1 Prochlorococcaceae cyanobacterium | reverse complement strand
ACAGCAACTCACACTGCAACAGTTGCAACTGACCCAGGAAGAACTTGAGCATTTCTTTCTGGTCACACGCTCCCAGGCAGGCCATCTGCAGCGCTACGAAGAACTGCTGAAAAGGGGGGAGAATCTATTGCTGACGGCCGTCCCGGCCTGAATACCGCCACATCTCTAGAGCGACAGTGTCGAGTTGCAAGCTGGCTGACCGAACTTGACTGTGAAACGCTTGGGTTCAATGCGCCATCCGTCCATGCGGGCTCCGCGACTGTCAAACGAAGAGCCCGAAAAGCGGTCGCCACCCAGCGACAGCAATCAACTGCGCCAAGCCCTGGTGGCAACAGCGCGTCGCCTCAATGCCGCCGGCATCAATCAGGGCACCTCCGGCAACCTTTCGGCGCGCTGTGAGGGAGGGCTGCTGATCACACCCACCTCGCTGCCCTTCGAGCAGATGCAGCCCGCCGATCTGGTGGCGATCAATTTCGACGGCGAACCGCTGGCGCAGGCAGCGGCGGAGCAGCGGCGGCCCTCGTCGGAGTGGCACCTCCATGCCGATGTGCTGCGCAGCCGGCCGGAGGTGGGGGCGGTGGTGCACTGCCACTCGATCCGGGCCACGGCCCTGGCCTGCCACGGCCGCCCCATCCCCAGCTTTCACTACATGGTGGCCGTGGCCGGGGGCGCCGACATCCGCTGCGCGCCGTACGCCCTGTTCGGCACGGCCGAGCTCTCGTCTCTGGCGCTGCAGGCCCTGTCCGGGCGACGGGCCTGCCTGCTGGCCCATCACGGCCAGGTGGCTCTGGGCAGCGGTCTGGATCAGGCCCTGCGCCTGGCGATCGAGGTGGAAACGCTGGCAGCGATGTATCTCGAGGCCTGCCGGCTGGGGGAACCGCCGCTGCTGGGAGCCGCCGAACTGGAGCGGGTGCAGGCGCAGATGGCCGCCCTGCTCTACGGCGGCTGAGCGCTCAGGGCGCTGCCCCAGCCGGGTGGCTGCGGCCCAGCCACAGGCCCAGCCCCACCCACAAGATCACCAGGGCCAGGCAGAGGCCCGTCCAGGTCGGCAGACCCCAGCCGCTGATCGCCAGCGGTGCCAGCACGGTGATGATGCCGCCGGCCAGAAAGGGCTGCAGCAGCAACTGCTTGATCGAGAACGGCGTCAGGGCGTCGCCCTGATCCTGCGGATCCACCATCGTGAGCAGCAGCAGGCCGCTGGCCGCCACGCCGGTGGCCTGGCCGAACTCCACCAGGCCGCGCTCGAACCAGTTGGGCGGCAGGATCCGAGGTGCCAGCAGCAGCACCACCGCCACGTTCCAGGCCAGCCCGCCCAGTGCCAGCACGGTGAGCGGCAGCCACTGGGCGGCCAGCTGGCCCAGATCCAGACAGGCCGTGGCGGCGGTGATCAGCAGATCGGCGGCCAGGGTGCCGATCCGCACCTGCACCGCCGGCACCACCCAGTGGGCGAACCCAGCCCGCTCCAGAGCCAGGCGCACCAGCAGGGAGCCCACCAGCGCCAGCGGGAAGGCGGGCAGTCCATCGATCACCAGGGCGAAGCCACCGCCGAGGCGGCCGGCCAGCAGCCGCAGGCCACCCAGCATCAGCACCCCCAGCAGCACGGCCACACCGGCGAGCGCCAGATTCGGCAGCCAGCGGCGCAGCACCTCAGCGCCCCGCACCAGCCAGGGCTGATCGTCAGCAGGGGATGGCGGCATACCGCCCGCGGCTGGCGCGACCGACGCCTGGGCGATCGGCAGGCTGCTGGCCAGCAGCCAGCGCCGGTTGCGACCGAGCATCACCACCAGGCCCCCCGCCAGGGTGGCGCTCAGCAGTCCCACCGTGGCCATCGCCAGGCCGAGCGACTCCCCACCTTCCAGACCCAGCCGCGCGTAAGCGGGAGCCATCGCCGCCGCCGAGCCGTGGCCGCCCTCAAAGGCCACCTCGATCAGAGCCGCCATCACCGGCGGCGCCCCCAGCAGCGGCTGCAGCACCAGCAGCACCGCCAGCCCGCCAACCACGAACTGACCGAAGGCCAGGGTGAGGGCCAGCAGCAGCTGCGCCGCCACCGGCCGCCAGAGGGCACCGATGCGCGGCAGCGGCTTTGCCAGCAGCAGCGAGCCGAACACCAGGGTGAGCAGCACCAGTGGCAGTCCGCTCCAGAACGCGATCACCGGCTCGGGCACCAGGGGCAGCGGTCCGGAGGGGGCGATCAGCAGCCCGAGGGCACCGGCCAGCAGGGCTTCCGGCACCCCCCAGCGGGTCATGCCCAGGGCCTTCCCGGCCGCCGTGCCGAACAGCAGCAGCAGGATGAGCACCCCCAGGGCCAGCAGAAGCGTCACAGGCGGAGGTGGCGGCGGAAGAAGGCTTCCGTGCACTCCAGCACGGCGATCTGCACGGCACTGCTGCGGAACCCATGCCCCTCCCCCGCGAAGCGGTGCACCTCCACCGCCACACCGTTGCGCTCCAGGGCCGCCGCCATCCGCTCGGTCTGCTCCGGCGGCACCACCCGGTCGTCAAGCCCCTGAAAAAAGATCACCGGGCACTGGATCCTTGCGGCATGGGCCAACGGAGAGCGGGCCGCGTAGATGGCCTGCGCCTGGGGCCAGGGGCCGATCAGGCCATCGAGATAGCGGGCTTCAAAGCGGTGGCTCTCGCCTGCCAACGCGCTGGGATCGGCGACGCCGTAGCGGCTCGCACCGGCGCGAAAGACGTCTGTGAAGCAGAGAGCGGCCAGGGCGGTGAAGCCGCCGGCGCTGCCGCCTTCGATGGCGATGCGCTCGGGGTCGGCCCGGCCCGCCGCCACCAGGGCAAGGGCGGCGGCGGCGCAGTCGGCCACATCCACCACCCCCCACTGCCCGTCGAGCCGCTCGCGGTAGGCGCGCCCGAAGCCGGTCGACCCCCCGTAGTTGACGTCCACCACCCCCCAGCCCCGGCTGGTCCAGTACTGAATCGCCGGATTCAACCCCCGCCGGGCCATGCCGGTGGGTCCGCTGTGGCCCTTCACCAGCAGGGGCGCAGTCGGGTTGGGACCGCCGACCGGTGGGTAGTACCAGGCGTGGGTGGGCTGATCGCCGTGTCCTGGAAACCACAGCGGTTCGGGGCAGCTGATCGCCTCGGCCGCGATCGGGCTCGGCGCCACCGGCGTGTGGGTCCAGTCGCCGCTGGCCAGGTCGATCTCCAGCAGGCCCTGGGGCCGGATCGGATCGCTGGCGATCGCCACCAGCCGGCCCGCCTCGGCACTCAGGCCGGCCAGGTCATCGAACGGTTGCTCCAGCGGCTGCCAGGCGGCCGCCGTACCCAGCACAGTCGGATCGAGACTGACCCGCCCCAGCTGCCAGCGCCCCTGCCGGCAGGCGGCCGCCCACAACTGTTGCCCGTCCCAGGCGGTGGTGGCCATGCCGTACACCCATTGGGGCATGGCGAACTCAGCCTCCAGCGGCAGCAGGGCCTGCCACTGCCCGGCTGCCGCGTCGAAGCGCTGCAGATTCCACCAGCCCGAGGCGTCGCTGGCCACCACCAGGGCGCTGGCGCTGATCCAGAGCGGCTGGAACACCGAGATTCCCCGGGGGTCGTCTGCACCGGAGCCAGCCACAGGCCTGGCATTCAGGAGGCGGCCCGTGGCGCTCAGCTCGGCCAGCCAGAGCTGGCTGCGTTCCCAGGGCATGTGGGGCTGCTGCCATTCCACCCAGGCCAGCCGGTGGCCGTCCGGGCTGAGGGCTGCATAGCCACAAAAATCGGCCGGTTCATGGAGCACTGTCGGCTCGCCACCGGCCAGGGGCACCGCCACCAGCCGATCACGGCCACCGGCCTCCATCACCCCGATCCAGCGATCGCGGCCCGCATCGATCAGGCCGTCGGCGAAGCCGCGATCACCCGGCTCCAGCAACCGCCGCGGTGCGCCCACGGCGCCGCCGCCGCCGGCCGCCAGCGCCTGCTGCCAGAGGCAGCGGTCGCCGTCGTGAACCCACACCAGCGTGTCGGCACCCACCGCCACCGCGCCGCCGCCGTACTCGTGCACGCGGCTGCGCAGATTCCAGTCGCCGGGTGTCACCTCCTCGGCCGTCGCCGCTCCCGCCTGGCGCAGCATCAAGGTGGTGCGCCCCCGCTCTGCAGGACGCTGCTCCAGCCAGAGCAGACGGCCACCGCTCAGCCGCGGTTCTTTGAACAACGGGGTGCTTCCGAGGGCTGTTGCCGCATCGAGAGGGCACGAAGCAAGCGGAGCAGACACGCAGGCTCCAGGACCGGGCCACTTAAAGTAAATCTATTGAAACGTGAGGTGGTTCCTTGGCTGGCAGCTTTGCCCAGATGGCCCGCTCGGCCGCCCGCACCAGTCACAGCGTGCTGGTGCCGAAGGTGGCGTTGGAACAGTCGCCACTGCAGATCCACACCCTCGGCAATGCGGCGCTGCGCACCTCAGCACGCCGGATCAGCAAGGTGGATGAACCCGTGCGCGATCTGGCCCGCGACATGCTGCGCAGCATGTACTCCGCCAAGGGCATCGGGCTGGCTGCACCCCAGGTGGGTGTGCACCAGCAGCTGCTGGTGATCGATCTGGAGCCCGACAATGCCGCCAACCCGCCGCTGGTGCTGATCAACCCCGAGATCCGCAATTACGGCCCCACCCTCGACACCTATGAGGAAGGCTGCCTGAGCATTCCCGGTGTCTACCTGCATGTGGTGCGTCCCTCCACCGTGGAGGTGGCCTTCCGCGACGAGATGGGACGCCCGCAACGGCTCAAGGCGGAAGGTCTGCTGGCCCGCTGCATCTTGCACGAGCTCGACCATCTCAACGGTGTGCTGTTCGTGGATCGCGTGACCGACGAATTGAGTCTCAACGCCGAACTGCAGGACAACGGTTTCCTTCCCGACCACGTGCAATCGATCCGCTGAGAGCCTTCCAATGCCGATGAAACCCCTGGCCGGGCTCTTTCTCGCCCTGGCCTGCCTGCTGGGCATCGCTGCCACTGGCTCGGTGTTTGAGCTCGCTTATGGCGACCCCGACCTGGGACTCAGCACCACCCGCTGGATCCTGGGCCTGACCCTGCCCGGCACGCTGATCACCCTGCTGGTGGCAATCCGGATCAACCGTCCGGTCTGAATCCTCCCGAGTGCTGGGGCCTGCTCGGATCGGTCTGGGTCGATCGGCTCGGCGACTGGCCGCGCCGCTCTGGTGGAGAGGCTGCAACCTGCTTACGCTGGCGACCTGCACGCGACTGTCGCCAGGTCCTGCCGCCATGCCTGTTTCCTCCCGCCTCCGGGCAGCTCTCGCGGTCAGCGGCTGGCTTGCCGCCATTGGCAGCAGCGCCGTTCCGGCCTCTGCCCAGGCCCTGTTCCAGACCGCTGAGCTGAACCAGCAGAACTTCGTGCTGGTGGCCGCGCCGATCGGCGACGGCAGCCGAGCCCAGCTGAACATCTACGAACAGCTGAACAACCGCCGTCCCTGCTTCGCGATGCAGGGCAGCCAGCCGGCCCAGGTGGATCCCCTGCTCTCCACCTTTGATTTCACCGGCATCTGCGGCCGCTTCCTCGACGCGAACGGTTATTCGGTGCGCGTCGGCGGCACCGATCTGGCGACCACCTATCGCCTCAGCGTGGTGAAGCGGGCCGACGACACCGTGCTGATGGCCGTTCCCACCCGCGCCAATGCCGGCCCTGAGATGGTGGTGGCCCGCACCCAGGGCCCGGGCAGCGGTTTCCTCCAGCTGGTGTTCGAGCCTGGCTGGGAGCTGAAGCGAAGGGCCTACAACGGCCGCAATCTCGGCCATGTGTACATCTACCGCGCCACCTGGGCTGATGGGCCGGCGGCGACAGCCCCCTCACTCCAGCCGCTGCCGACCATCCCACCAGCGAGTGGGTCCTGAGCGGGAAGGGGCGGTTGCTAAGGTGGGTGGCTCTGTGAGTTCCGCTCCGCTACATGACCCAGGTCACCGTCGGTGAAAACGAAGGCATCGAATCGGCGCTGCGTCGGTTCAAGCGCCAGGTGTCCAAGGCGGGCATCTTTGCCGACCTGAAGCGGCTGCGCCACCACGAAACCCCCACCGAGAAGTACAAGCGCAAGGCCCAGCAGCGTCGCCGCCGCCGCTGATCCGGCGACTGGCCCCAGCCGAGCCGCCAGCGCAGCCGATCTGCTTGCGTTGATCAGAGTCGTGGTTGCGCTGGTCCTTCAGCTGCAATCCCCCTGCTGATCGAAGCTGCGATACAGCAGGGCTTCGGCCAGAGCTGGCGCTGTGATCGGCACCTCGCCCTCCAGGTCGCTGATCGTGCGCGCCACCCGCAGCACGCGCTCGCCCCCCCTGGCGCTGATCCGGCCCTGTTCCACCGCCTGCTCCCACAACCGCAGGGCGGCGCCATCCGGTTTGGCCAGCCGCCGCAGGTCTGCCGGTGGCAGACGGGCATTGCTGATGCCAGCGGGATTGCGGCACGCCATGCGCCCGTGGGCCCGCCGCACCCGCCGTGCCACCGCTTCGCTGGCCTCGGGCGGCTGGTTGTCCGCGTCGGGTGCCCTGTAGGGAGCGGCCAGATCAGTGGCGTGGGGCCGGCGCATCACCACCTGCAGATCGATGCGATCCAGCAGAGGCCCGGACAGCCGCGACCAGTAGCGGCGGCGCTCCGCCTCGCTGCAGCGGCATTGCCGTTCCGGATCGCCATGCCAGCCGCAACGGCAGGGATTGGCCGCCCCCACCAGGGTGATCGCACACGGGAAGTGGCAGCAATGGCGTGCACGCTGCAGCCGCAGTTCCCCCAGCTCCAGCGGCTGGCGCAGCAGGTCGAGCACACCGGGGCGGAACTCCGTGAGCTCATCAAGGAACAGCACCCCCAGATGGGCCAGGCCCACTTCACCGGGCCGGGGCATGCTGCCGCCCCCAATCAAAGCCGTGCCGGTGCAGCTGTGGTGCGGCGCCCGGAACGGACGCTGCCGCACCAGGCTTTCGTCTCCGCTGAGCAGGCCCGCCACCGAATGGATGCGGGTGAGTTCAAGGGCCTCAGCACGGCTGAGGGGTGGCAGCAGCGAGGCCAGGCAGCGGGCCAGCATCGTCTTGCCGCTGCCCGGTGGGCCGATCAGCAGCAGATGGTGGCCGCCGGCGGCAGCGATCTCCAGGGCCCGCCGTCCATGCTGCTGCCCCTGCACCGCCGTCAGATCCAGCCCCGCCGGCAGCGTGGCTGCAGCATCGTCGTCAGGCGGCCGGGCCGCGGCTGCCGCAGGCCCGCGCAACTGGCTGATCGCTTCGGTGAGGCTGGCGGCCGGCCAGACCGGCAGACCATCCACCAGGCTGGCTTCACAGGCATTGGCGGTGGGCACCAGCAACGCCCGGGCACCGCTGGCGCGGGCCTGCAGGGCGATCGACAACATGCCGCGGATCGGCCGCAGGCTGCCGTCGAGCCCCAGCTCTGCCGCACTCCACACCTGCGCCAGCGCCGCAGGCTCCAGCTGACCGCTGGCCACCAGCAGCCCCAGGGCCACCGGCAGATCGAATCCCGGCCCCTCCTTGCGCAGATCCGCCGGCGCCAGATTCACCACCACCCGCCCCTGGGGCACGCGGAAGCCGCTGTGGCGCAGGGCGGAACGCACCCGCTCCCGCGCCTCCTGCACCGCCGTGTCCGCCAGGCCCACCAGGGTCAGCGCCGGCAGGCCGGGACCGAGGTCCACCTCCACGGTGACGGGGTGAGCCTCCAGGCCCTGCAACGCCGCTGTCATGGATCGTGCCAACATCGCCCGCAGGGATCACTACCGGTTCAATGCCACCGGGTGACTCGCCCGTTCCCGTTCGATCCGCCTCAGGCGCCATGGCCCCGACAGACGACACGATCTTCGGCCGCATCCTGCGGGGTGAGATCCCCTGCGATCAGGTGTATGCCGACGACCTCTGTCTGGCCTTTCGCGATGTGGCCCCGCAGGCGCCGGTGCATGTTCTGGTCATTCCCCGCCAGCCGATCGCCCGGCTGGATGAGGCCGAGCCGGAGCAGGCCGCCCTGCTGGGGCACCTGCTGCTGGTGGCCGCCCGGGTGGCTCGCGAGCAGGGGCTGAGCGGCTTTCGCACCGTGATCAACAGCGGCGCCGAAGCCGGCCAGACGGTGTTTCACCTGCATGTGCACGTGCTCGGCGGCCGTCCCCTGGCCTGGCCACCGGGCTGAGGGGCCAGCGGCGACAATGCCCAGATCACAGACTGCCCCATGTCACCCCTGAAGTCCTTACGCGAGCAGCTGGGCAAGCTTCAGCGCCTGGCCCAGCCCTACTTCCTGCCGGTGGAGGACAGTCAGCCCTGGCAGTTCCTGCTGCTGGTGGTCGCCCTGGTGGCGGTGGTGGTGGGTCTGACCCTGTTGCTGCTCACCGGCGTGGTGGGCCTCTCGGGGGCGCTGATTCCCGAGCTGCGCAGCCGCTTCCTGCCGGGCGTGCCGGAGCAGGTGGCCGCCCTGTGGCGCAGCCCGGCAGGACCGCTCGTGACCGCGCTGATGGTGGCGGGCCTGACCTGTTTCGGCGTGTTCCGAGGGCGGCTGCGGCAGGGGCGCTGGCTGCCGTGGCTGTTGCTGGGGGTGATCCTGCTGCTGATCCTGGTGATCAACGGCATCAATGTAGGCATCAGCTTCATCGCCCGCAACGTTGACAATGCTCTTGTCGCCTACGACGAGAACAACTTCTGGAAGATCGTTGCCATCTACGCCTTCTGCCTGGTGCTGGCCCTGCCGATCCGGGCCTTGCAGGGCTACATCATCCCCAGACTTGGCCTGCTCTGGCGTGAATGGCTGAGCGGCCGATTGCTGGGGCGGTACCTCAGCAACCGGGCCTATTACGTACTCAATCCAAATGATGAAACCGCTGAGGAGATCGACAACCCGGATCAGCGGATCTCTCAGGACACCGCCAGTTTCACCAGCACCAGTCTGAGCGTGACCGTGGAGATCCTCTCCGCCCTGCTCACCTTCTTCAGCTTCATCATCGTGCTATGGACGATCAGTTCCCAGCTGGCCCTCTGGCTGCTGGTGTATTCGGTGGCGGGCACGGCGGTGATCGTCTTCGCCAGCCGCAAGCTGGTGGCACTCAATTACCAGCAGCTCAAGCTCGAGGCCGATTTCCGCTATGGCCTTGTGCACATCCGCGACAACGCCGAAGCGATCGCCTTCTACCGCGGTGAGCAGCAGGAATCCCGGGAGGCGGAGCGCCGCCTCGATGGGGCCATCACGAACTACAACCGCCTGATCATCTGGGAAGCGCTGATCAGCGTGATTCAGCGTTCCTACGACTATTTTTCCCGCTTCCTGCCCTGGCTGGTGATCGCACCGATCTATTTCGCCAAGGAGGTGGATTTCGGTGTGTTCGGTCAGGCCAGCATCGCCTTCTCCCAGGTGCTGTTTTCGGTCAGCTACATCGTCAACAACATCGACCGTCTGGCGGCCTTCTCGGCGGCGATCAGCCGTCTGGAAGGCTTCCAGGGCAAGGTGGAGTCGATCGGCGCCGAGCAGGGGCCGCTTGAAACCAGCGCCAGCACAGTTGATCAGATCGTGCTGCAGCACGTGGATCTTGTGCCGCCCCGCACCGACCGCACCCTGATTCACGATCTCAGCCTCTCGGTGGAGCGCGGGCAGCGGCTGCTGGTGGTGGGGCCATCCGGCTGCGGCAAGACCTCCTTCCTCCGCCTGGTGAGCGGCCTGTGGCCGCCGGCCAGCGGCCGTGTGCAGCGGCCGGCGGAGGGCGATCTGCTGTTCATTCCCCAGAAGCCCTACATGCTGCTGGGCAGCCTGCGGGAACAGCTGGCCTATCCGCTCGATCCCGAGCGATTCACCGACGTGCAGCTGCGCCATGTGCTCGAACAGGTGCGCCTGAGCGAGCTGGTCACCCGGTATCCCGACCTCAGCATCAAGCAGGACTGGCCGCGCCTGCTCTCGCTGGGTGAACAGCAGCGCCTCGCCTTCGCCCGCCTGTTGCTGAACAGTCCCCGATTCGTGGTGCTGGACGAAGCCACCAGTGCCCTGGATGTGGCCACCGAGCGCCATCTCTACAGCCTGCTGGCCGAGCGGGAGATGGCTTGCGTCAGCGTTGGCCACCGGCCCACCCTCACAGCCTTCCACGACACGGTGTTGGAACTCGATGGCAGCGGCGCCTGGCGACTGCTGCCGGCGGCCGGCTATGACTTGAATCCCCAGGCCTGATCCCGTGTCTGATTCCGTCACCGCGCCACCGGCGACCCGCAGCACCGCCAGCGCCACCACCCATGACGTGCCAACCTTCGGCTGGAGCGCCTACGCCGAACGGGTGAACGGCCGCTTCGCGATGGTCGGCTTCGTGGCCGTGCTGCTGGTGGAGGCGATCAGCGGCCAGACCTTCCTGCACTGGGCAGGACTGGTGCCCTGAGCTGGATTGCTGATCAGGCTGAACCGGTGATCAGGGCAGCTGGAACAGGTCGATCTGCCAGAGGCCCTGCCGGCTCACCTCCACCGCCAGCAGACGGCCGTCGGCGCGCAGCTGCACCCGCCGTGGCACCCCCTCCGGCTGGATCCGAAGCAGCTGCAGGCTTGCCACCGAGCGCCGATAGAGCACCAGTTCGGTGCGGCCCTCCAGCTGGCGCACCAGAGCCAGCCGCTCACCGGCGGCATCAATGCTGACGCTCAGCGGCTGGGCGTCGGTCCGGTTCAGGGCCGGCAGCGGCACCGGCAGGCCGCGCTCGAGGTCGAGCAGCTCCACCCGCTCCCGGCCGCCCTGGCCCACGATCAGCGCCAGCCAGCGTCCGCTCAGGGCCGGCTCGCGGCTGCTGCCCGCCTGCTCGATCCGACCGTTGATCGCCATCAGCGGCTGCAGGGCCATCGGCTGGCAGCCCGCCAGCCCCAGGCCCGCCACCAGCAGCAGGGTGGGGGGCCATCGGCTGGCGGCCTGCGTGCACGGCTGCGGACTGGCCCAGATCACGGCGCGGCCCCCCCACCGCCCAGCTCACGCATCCCACCGGGCCGGTCCGGCTCCAGCAGGGCACGGAGACTGAACAGCTGCACACGCCGCCCCCCCTGCTGCTGCAGCTGCACGGCAAGCCGGCTGGCATCCGGTGCCAGGCTGAGACGCTCCGGCTGACTGCCACCGGGCAGGGGCAGCCGCAACAGCGTGCCGCGCAGCCGGTCTTCCACCGCGATCAGCCGGCGCTCGCCGGCCGTCGCCAGAACGGCCAGATAGCGGCCGTTCCAGCTGAGCGAAGGGGAGCCATGGGGCGTGGTGTGCGTCCCCAGGTGGCGAAGGGGCTGCAGCGCTCCTCCGGGCTGGCTCTGCAGGATCACCCGGCTCGTGCCCCCCTGCTCCACCACCGACGCCAGCCAGCGGCCATCACCGCTGAGGGCAGGGTCAGTGCGGCTGCTGCCGCCGAAGCCGGCGGTGGGAGCCGGCATGCTGCAGCCACTGATGACGAGTGCCAGCAGCAGGGCTGTCGGCCAGGGCAGCACTGAGGTTGTGGGAGCCGGGCGGATCAGGTGTCGAAGTTCAGTTATCGAAGTTCAGTCGTCGAAGTTCAGTCGTCGAAGCGGGAGGAATTGTCGCGGGGGGCAGGCCGGCTCACCGGGGTGAAGTCGGCATCGCTCACGGCATCTGGGGCAGGGCCAGATCTCCCTTCAGGCTCGGAGCGGATCGGCGCTCCCTGGGGCACACCGGGGCGAGCGGTGGAAGCGGCCTGCTCCGGCGGATTGGCTGCCGGGCGGCGGCTCGAGCGGGGGAAGGTCTCCGTGCTGGCGCTGGGCCGGCTGCCACGCCTCGGCTCCGGCTGGCTGTCGCGATCGCGGCGCCTGGCACCGAAATCGCTGCTGGCGGGCGCGGCGGCGCTGTAGCGACGCGAGGCTGGGGGAGCGGAGGGCTCCCGTGCCTCCGAACGCGGGTTCCAGTCGTCCGGGCTGTCGCGGCGGCTGGCGGCCCGCTCGGGGATGGCGGCTCTGCTTGTGCGGCGCGGCCGGTAGAGATCGTCGGCCTCGGCTTCCGCATCCCGGCTGGGGATGCGACGACGCAGCGGCTGGGGTTCATCGAACCGGTCCTGATCACGCTCATCCCAGTCGCGACCAGCCATGCGCGGGCGGAACGGTCCGGGCGGCGGCGGCAGGGGCTCGTCGTCGTCGAAGTAGGAGGAGCGGCGCGCCTGCTCGGTGGTCACCCCCCGCAGCCGCACGCTCTCGTAGGCGAAGAACACCGTGGTGCCGGCCAGCAGGAACTGGCCGAACTGCAGGATCGGGTCCAGCCGCCAACCCTGGAAGAACAGGATGCCGCCGCAGAGCAGCCCAACGGCCGCGAAGAACACGTCGTAATCGCGGGCCAGAGCAGGCTTGAAGCTGCGCATGAAATAGAGCAGCGCGCCCCCTACGGCCAGCACGATGCCGACGATGCTGGCCCAGTTCAGACTGGCGTTGACCAAAGCAGGCTCAGGTCCGGGAAGGCTGGACCCACGAAAGATGCTGCCACTTTAGGGAGAACCGCTACCGGGCCCGGCGCTGGCCTGCGCATCGCCAGCGCTTCTACCCCCGGATCAGGCCCGGATCAATGCCGGATTCAGAGCTTGCGGTCGAGCCGGTCGTTCTGGCTGATCAGCACCAGCGCGATCGAAA
The DNA here is from genome assembly GCA_040399265.1 of Prochlorococcaceae cyanobacterium. Lineage (GTDB taxonomy): Bacteria > Cyanobacteriota > Cyanobacteriia > PCC-6307 > Cyanobiaceae > NIES-981. Next base: position 8,278 of record JBBASO010000039.1, on the reverse strand, counting down.
TGGGAACCACCACGATCACCGCGCCCCACACGAGGCTGCTGAGGAAGTTGGCAAGGGAAGGGGTCATGACGCGACGGGTCGGAGCGTGGCCGGATCTTAGGGAGCGGTGACCGCTTCCTACTCTGGAGCCCACACCGCTTAGAGCTTTGTGACGGCCCTGCCCGCCTCGCCCCTGGCCTGGACCCATCTGCTGCTGGGCCTGGTGCTGGCGCTCTGGACCCTGCTGTTCCTGTTCCGGATCGTGCTCACCTGGTACCCCCAGGTGGATCTGAGCCGGGGCGTGATGCGCCTGGTGGGCGGCCCCACCGAGCCGCTGCTGGCACCCACGCGCAGGCTGATCCAGCCGATCGGTGGCGTCGACGTGACGCCGGTGGTGTGGGTGGGCCTGATCAGTCTGGTGCGGGAGCTGCTTGTGGGTCAGCAGGGGCTGCTCAGCCAGCTGCTGCTGCGGGGCACCCACGCCGTCGGCTGAACGGTGCGGTGCGACTCAGGGCGCGGTGCACCCTCAGCCCAGCTGCTGGAGCATCTCTTGCTCCACGAATTTGGTGTGCACCTCGCCGGCCTGGAACTCGGGCCGATCCAGCAGCTGCAGGTGAAAGTCGATCGTGGTGGGAATGCCGGTGACGGCGCACTCCGAGAGCGCGCGGCGCAGCCGTTTGAGGGCGTGGTCCCGGTCCACACCCCACACGATCAGCTTGCCGATCAGGGAGTCGTAGAAGGGCGTGATCTCGTAGCCCGTGTAGACGTGGCTGTCGAAGCGCACGCCTGGACCACCCGGCGGCAGCCAGCCGGTAATCCTGCCCGGGGACGGCCGGAAGTTCTGGCGGGGATCTTCTGCGTTGATCCGCACTTCAATGGCGTGGCCGCACAGTTTCACCTGGTCCTGGCGCAGGGAGATCGGCTCGCCGCCGGCGATGCGCAGCTGCTCGGCGATCAGGTCCACCCCCGTCACCATCTCCGTGACCGGGTGCTCCACCTGAATGCGGGTGTTCATCTCCATGAAGTAGAAGCTGCCGCTGCGGTCGACCAGGAACTCCACCGTGCCGGCGCCCTCGTAGCCGATGGTGCGGGCTGCGGCCACGGCGGCATCGCCCATCTGGCGGCGCAGGTCGGCGTTGATGGCCACGCTGGGGGCCTCCTCCAGCAGTTTCTGGTGGCGGCGCTGGATCGAGCAGTCGCGCTCACCCAGGTGGATCACGTTGCCGTGGCGGTCGGCCAGCACCTGCACCTCCACGTGGCGGGGCCGGTCGATGAATTTCTCCATGTACAGGCCGGGGTTGCCGAAGGCCGCTTCCGCCTCGCCCTGGGCCGCCTTGAACAGATTGTCCAGCTGCTCGGCACCGGGCACGAGGCGCATGCCCCTGCCACCGCCACCAGCGGTGGCCTTGATCATCACCGGATAACCCATGCCGTCGGCAAGGCGGCGGGCCTCCTCCACCGAGGCCAGCAGCCCTTCGCTGCCCGGGATCGTGGGCACACCCACCCGCTGCATGGTGGCCTTGGCGGTGGATTTATCGCCCATCGAGCGGATCGCCTCAGGCGATGGGCCCACGAAGATGAGGCCGTGGTCGGCGCAGATTTCGGCGAAGCGGTCGTTCTCGGCCAGGAACCCGTAGCCGGGATGGATGGCGTCGGCGCCGCGGGAGGTGGCGGCCGCCAGGATGTTCGGAATGTGCAGGTAGCTCCTGGAGCTGGGCGCCTCGCCCACGCACACGGCCTCATCCGCGAGCTGCACGTGCAGAGCGTTGCGATCCACGGTGCTGTAGACCGCCACGGTGGGAATGCCCAGCTCGCGGCAGCTGCGCAGGATTCGCAGGGCGATCTCGCCGCGGTTGGCGATCAGCAACTTGCCGATGGGCATCCGCGGAATCCCGGTTGACTGCAGGCCGCAGCGGACTGTATCAGCGCTCATCGGGCCGGACCGGCGGCGGGCCGCAGCGCCCCAGGGCTGGGGTGGGT
>JBBASO010000039.1:0-6219 GCA_040399265.1 Prochlorococcaceae cyanobacterium | reverse complement strand
GCTGTCGCCCCCGCCGACAACCTGCCCCTCCGGCGGTCAGCGACAGAACCCGGCGCTGTGCGGGGCACCCATCGTGAGCGGTGCGCTGATGGCCGTGGCTGAGGGGGGTTTCGTCGTGGTGCTGGTCAGCAACGGGCCTGGCGAACTGAGCACCTGGGTGCGCCCGCTGGCCCTGCGCCTGCATCGGCTGCTGCCGCTGCGTCCACGCGATCCCCTGGCCGCCGGCGCGCTGCAGCTGGTGCTGGTGCCCTGCCCCAACGGCACCGGCCGGGAACACCGAGCCGCTGCCAACTGGCAGCTGTTCGCCCGCATTCTGCCGGCACGGCGCTTCGTGGAACTGCTGCTGGCACCACGGCGCCATGGCCCCTGGCCCCGGCGCGGCGTGGTGGTGTTTCTGGGGGGGGATCAGTTCTGGACGGTGCTGCTCTCAGCCCGCCTTGGTTACCGCCACATCACCTATGCGGAATGGGTGGCGCGCTGGCCGCGCTGGAACGACCGGATCGCCGCGATGGGGCCGCGGGCGGCCGGACTGCTGGCCCAGCGCTGGCGGCCGCGCTGCACGGTGGTGGGCGATCTGATGGCCGATCTCTCGGAATTGGCTCGCAGCGAAGCACCGCTGCCGGCCGGCGAATGGCTGGCCCTTCTGCCCGGCTCGAAGCGCGCCAAGCTGCGGGTGGGTGTGCCCTTTCTGCTGGAGACCGCTGATCGGCTGACGCGGCTGCGGCCGGGGTTGCGCTTTCTGCTGCCCCTCGCTCCCACGGTGACCGTGGCCGACCTGCTGGCCCATGCCGGCGCCGCCAATCCGATCGCCGCCGGCTACAGCGCCGGGGTGCCGCAACCGCAGGTCAGTGACCTGTTTCAGCCCGACGGACTGGCCCTGGTCACCCGCGCCGGCACCCGCATTGAACTGGTGCAGGCGAACCCGGCCCACGGCCCGCTCAGCCAGTGCCGCATGGCCCTGACGACCGTGGGCGCCAACACGGCCGAACTCGGTGCCCTGGCGGTGCCGATGCTGGTGCTGGTGCCGACCCAGCACCTGGGCGTGATGGAGGCCTGGGACGGACTGGCGGGGCTGCTCGCCCGCCTGCCGCTGCTGCGCCGGCTGCTGGGGCTGCCGCTCAGCCTCTGGCGGCTGCGTCACCGCGGTTGGCTCGCCTCCCCCAACATCGCCGCGGGGCGCCTGGTGGTGCCCGAACGGGTGGGGGCGATCACGCCGGAACAGATCGCCAGCGAGGTGCAGCAGTGGCTGTCCGACCCCGCCCGTCTTGCCGCCATGGCAGACGACCTGCGCAGCCTGCGGGGTCGCCCCGGCGCCGTAGCCGCTCTGGCGGAGCTGGTCTGCCAGCTGCTGCCCCCCGGGAGCTCTGTCTAGGCTTGGTACCCGTTGTGTTGACGCCATGCCGGAATCCAGCCCTGCAAGCAACCCGGAAATCGGCAGTGCGGCCAGTGCGGACGCCAGGTCGGCCTGCGGGGTGGAAAGCGGACTGAGCCGGGATGGGCGGGAGGAGGGCTGGCGGGAGCGTCTCACCCCCGAGCAGTTCCGCATCGCCCGCCAGGGAGGCACCGAGCGGGCCTTCACCGGCGCCTACTGGAACCACAAGGGCAGCGGCACATACCACTGCATCTGCTGCGACGCGCCCCTGTTCAGCAGCAGCACCAAATTTGATTCCGGCACCGGCTGGCCCAGCTTCTGGGATGGGGTGGAGAGCGGCGCGATCAACACCCTTGTGGACAGCAGTCATGGCATGGTGCGCACCGAGATCCGCTGCGCCAGCTGCGACGCCCACCTGGGCCACGTGTTCAGCGACGGTCCAGCGCCCACCGGCCAGCGCTACTGCGTGAATTCAGCGTCCCTGAACTTCCGGGGAACCTGAAGCCTGCCACCTCGCTGGAACAGCTGAGCAACTGAGTTGCTGATCCACCGGCTGGTGCTTGGCCAGGCGCTGGTGGGAGCGTGTCACCAGGGGTCTGCCAGATCCTCGGCGTCCACGTCGAGCGGCTCAGCATCGGCCAATCGGGAGGTGGCTCGGCGCAGCGGTGGCGCATCACCGTTGCGGGCCGGCTGAGCAGGGCGAGCCTGCAGCGGCCGCCTGCCGGTCGCGGCCGGCTGGGAATCCTCCGGTTCCGGCGGGGGTTCAGGCTCATAGCGGCGCAGCGGGCGCTCGCCGCCCGGCCCGTAGCCGGCGTCGGCTTCCTCATCGAGATAAAGGCGCCGGCGCTGCAGCTCACGGTCGCGGCGTTGCTCCACCTCCACGTAGTCGTAGGCCTCCTCCGGTTCGAAGGCCCGGGCGGTGGCGGGCTGAATGCGGCGCTGCTCCTGCACCGCCGGCACGCCGGCGGCCAGCTGATTCTCCACCGGCACCATGGCCGAGCGGTAGCGCTCGCGCTCCTCCTGCTCCCAGCTGGGGCCACCGATGCCCAGCTTCTCGAGCAGACCGGTGCCGAGCTGCTTGAGCTTGTCCTCCGCACCCTCGTAAACGACGATCCGGTCGCTGCCGCTGCTGACGATCTCCTCGACCGGCAGCTCCCAGGTGCTCAGCACCCCCTCGCCCAGCAGCGGCACACCCAGCGCGCCAAGCACCAGGGTGGTGAGTTCACCGGTTTCGATATCAAAACTGAAGCCGAGCACCTTGCCCAGCTGCTCACCCGCCTCGGTCACCACCTGGCAGTTGATCACCTTGCTGAAGCGCTCGGGGTTGAAACCCTCGGCGAGCGAGTCGACCGCGTCGACCAGGATCACATCCCCGACCTGGCGGATCCGGTCGAGAGGCATCCAGCGCGGCAGCCCCGGCAGGAAGCGGGTGAGTGGGTTGTCGCGCAGCCCCAGGGCCACGACCTCGCGCCGGTCGATGTCGACCACCACCTCACCCACCACCCCGAGCCGGCGGCCGGTGTCGCGGGTGATCACCTGCGTGCCCATCAGCTCGGAGCGCAACCAGAGCCGATCGCTGGGCGGATCCCCACCGGGATCGGTGCTGCGATCGGGATTGCGAATGGAGCTGTTGCTGCCGGACGGTGTTGAGGTCATCGGGGCATTCTCTCCCAGAGCAAAGGATCACGCCGCTGGCGGTAAACCCACCACCTGGGTGTGCGTGCCGCGGGCCTGGGTGACACCGATGGTGCGCGTGGCCGCGCCGATCATCGGCCGCCGGTGGCTCACCACCAGGAACTGGGCTTCGCCGGCCTGACGAGCGATCAGACCGGCGAGGCGCTCCACGTTCACGCCATCGAGGAAGCTGTCGACCTCATCGAGGGCATAGAAGGGCGACGGCCGGAAGCGCTGCAGGGCGAACAGGAAACTGAGGGCCGTGAGCGACTTCTCGCCACCGCTCATCGCATTGAGACGACGCACCGCCTTGCCCTTGGGATGGGCCACCAGGGTGAGCCCCCCCTCCAGCGGCGCCTCTGGATTCTCCAGCTGCAGATGGCCCTCGCCTTCGGACAGGTCGGCGAAGATCGTGCGGAAGTGCCCGTCAACGGCGGTGAACGCCTCAAGAAAGGCCTCCTGGCGCAGGGTCGCCACCGTCTCGATCCGCAGCAGCAGCTCCTCACGCTCCTTGCCCAGCACCTCGAGACGGTCGTCGAGCTCGGCCAGGCGGGTCTCCAGCTGGGCCAGTTCGTCGAGGGCCAGCATGTTCACCGGCTCCAGGGCCTCCATGCGTGCCTGGATCTGGCGCAGCTCCGCCTGCAGAGCCTCCAGCCCGGCCTCCCGCACTTCGGCGGGGATCTGCGGCAGCGGATCGGGCAACTCCCGCTCCAGCTGCTCCAGCCGCTGGCGGTCGCTGCGCTGCTGCTGATCGAGGGTCTGCCGCTCCTCCACCAGCCGCTGCAGCTCCCATTGCTGCTGCTGCAGGGCCTGGCGCTGGGCGGCGAGCTGGGCTTCCGCACCATCGCGGGCGCGGCGCCGCTCGCCGAAGCGCGTCTGCAGGTCGCTCTGGCGCGCCTCCAGCGCCTGTCGCTGCTGCTGCTCAGCCTGCTGGCGCTCCTTCCAGGCGGCCCGATCGGCCACCAGCGCCTGCACGGCGGCCACCAGCCTCTGCTCATCGCCGCTGAGGGCGGCCTGCTGGCTCTGCAGCCGCTCCGCCGCCAGGGCGCGGTCGCGGCGCGCAGCCAGCAGCTGATCGCGCTGCAACCGCATCTCCGCCAGATTGCGATCGGCGGCCTCAAGCTCCTGCTGCAGCCCCTGCCAGCGGGCGGCATCGGCCGAGGAGGCGAGCCCGGCCTCAGCCTGCTGCAGGGCCTGAAGCTGCTGGTGCAGCGGTTGCAGGGCGGCATCGAGCTCCTGCAGGCGCTGCCGGTCGGCGGCGAGGCTGGCTTCCAGCTGGCTGAGGCGGTCGGCCCGTTCCTGGCGGCGGGCCTGCAGGGGGTCCAGGCCACGGCGGGCGGCGCTGTGTTCGGCGTCGAGCGCCGCCTGACGGCGCTGCAACTGCTCGATCCGGGGCCGCAGGGTGTCGAGATCGCGGCCCAATTCGCCCTCGCGGCGCCGGCCGGCCACCAAGCTCTCGCCCAGCTCCAGCAGCCGGCGGCGCAGCGGTTCGGCTTCATCGCCATCGCTGGTGCGGCCGAAGCTGAGCTGGTTGCCGCGCTGCTGCAGGCTGCCGCCCGTCATGGCGCCGCTCTTCTCGAGCAGCTCGCCTTCGATGGTCACGGCCCGGCAGCGACCCAGCTCCCGGCGGGCACTGGCCAGATCGCTGAACACCAGCGTGTCGCCGAACACGTAGCGGAACACCTCGGCATAGACCGGTTCGTGGCGCACCAGCTCCACCGCCCGGCCCACCAGCCCCTGGCTGCCTGCAGCGGCGGCGCCGCGCTGCAGGGCCGCCCCGCCAGCACCACCGGCAGCGCCACCACGGATCTTGTTGAGCGGCAGGAAGGTGAGGCGGCCGGCCCGGCGGCTCTTGAGCAGCTCGATCGCCCGTGCGGCGATGCGGTCGTCATCGACCACCACCTGGGCGAGCCGGCCACCGGCCGCCACCTCCAGGGCGAGCCGGTGCCGGTCCTCCACCTCAGCGAGCTGGGCCACAGGCCCGTGAATTCCCTCCAGGCCGGCCTCCAGCAGCACCCGCAGGGCACCGGTGCCGCGGCTCTCCTGCAGGGTTTCGCGGCGGCTGTCGAGCCGGGCGATCTCCCGCTCCAGCTGGCTCTGCTCCTGTTCGAGCCGGCTGCGGGTGCGCTGCTGCAGCGCCAGGGCTTCGACCAGCTGATGGGCCTGCTCCTGGGCCTGCTCCAGGTCACCGCCCAGCTGCCGGCGCTGGCCATCGAGGCTGTCGAGATCAGCGAGGACCTGGCGGTCGCTGGTGCCGTCGCGCTCCAGCTCACGGCGCAGTTCGGCCAGCCGTTCCTCCCCCTGACGCTGCCGCTCGCCCCGCTGCTGCCGCTCGGCCTCCAGCGGACCGATGGCGGTGCTGAGGCGCTCGCGCTCCAGGCTGCGCTGCTTCTGCTCCTCGATCCAGGTGCTGGAGCGGCCGGCCACCTCTGCGAGGCGCCGCCGCGAGTGTTCCACGGCAGCCTCCGCCTGACGGCAGGCCTGCTCGGCAACCTCCAGCTCCGCCTCGTCGCCGTCGCCCTGGAGAGCGGTGAGCTGTTGACGCAGCTCCCCCTGCTGGCGTTGCAGCGCCAGGCGCTGCCGCTGCAGATCCTCGGCCTGCTGCTGGTGCTTCTCAGACTGGCGGGAGAGCTCGCGGCCGCTCGCCTCCAGGCCAGCCAGCTCCGCCTGCACCGCCAGCAGCTGGTCTTCACCAAGGGCCTTGACCTCGGCCTGCAGCCGATCCAGAGCGGCGGCACCGCTGCTGACCGCCTGCTCCGCCGCCGCCAGCGCGTCCTGATCGCTCAGCTGCTGGCGGGCCAGGGCCTCCTGGCGGCGTTCGAGGGCGGCCAGATCGGTGCGGGCCGCCTCGACAACGAGCACCTGCTCCTGCAGTCGGCCGCTGTGCAGCCGCTGGCGCAGCTCCTGGTAGGTGCGGGCCCGGGCGCAATCCCGCTCCAGCTTGGTGCGGGCAACCAGCAGCTCCTGCTGCACGATCATGCAGCGCTCCTGCCGGTCCTGCACCTCATCGAGCTTGCTGCGGGTCTGCTCGATGCGGGAATCGAACAGGGCCACGCCCGCCAGTTCATCGATGATGCCGCGCCGGTCGCGGGCACTCATCGAGACAATCCGCGTCACATCGCCCTGCATCACCACGTTGCTGCCCTCGGGATCCACCCGCAGGCGGCGCAGCT
>JBBASO010000038.1:22881-25741 GCA_040399265.1 Prochlorococcaceae cyanobacterium | reverse complement strand
GGTCACTGGTTCTGCCACTGGTGCTGCTCCCGGGCGTTGCGCAGCAGCTCGGGCCGGTCCCGGTGCGGCGCCTTCTCACCGGTGGTGTCGTCCTTGTGGACGATGGCGCCGGTGGGGCACACGTCCACGCACTTGCCGCAGGAGGTGCAGGCCCCCACCTCGCCCCAGGGTTGGTCGAGCCCGGCGATGATCCGGCATTCGGCGCCGCGGTGGGCCACGTCCCACACGTGGGCCCCCTCGATCTCATCGCACACGCGCACGCAGCGGGTGCAGAGGATGCAGCGGTTGTGGTCGATCGTGAAGCGGGGATGGGAGGCATCCACCCGCCGCAGCGGGTACTGGTAGGGGAAGCGGGAGTGGTCCATCCCCACCGCCACCGCCACGTTCTGCAGTTCGCAGTTGCCGTTCGCCACGCAGAAGGCGCACACGTGGTTGCCCTCGGCGAAGAACAGCTCCACCGCCATGCGCCGCCACTCCCGCAGCTGGGGTGTTTGGGTGAGCACCGCCATCCCCTCCCCAGCGGCGGTGGCACAGGCGGGCTGCAGCTTGCCGGTGCCCTCCAGCTCCACCAGGCACAGCCGGCAGGCCCCCACCGGCGTGAGGCCCTCGAGATGGCACAGGGTGGGCAGCTCGGCGCCCGCGGCCCGCACCGCATCGAGCAGCGAGGTGCCGGCCGGCACCGCCACCTCGATCCCATCCACCGTGAGGGTGAGCACGCTCATGGCGTCGCCTCCCGCAGCCGGCAGGCATCGAGGGGTTCGCACTGGTCCGGATCCCGGCAGGCAGCCTGATACTCCTGCCGGAAGTAGCGCAGGGTGCTGAGCACCGGGTTGGGCGCCGCCTGGCCCAGGCCGCACAGGCTGGTGGCCCCCACCATCCGGCAGAGCTCCTCGAGCCGCTTCATGTCGGCCAGCTCCGCCCGCCGCTCCACGAAGCGATCGAGCAGCTGAGCCAGCTGCACGGTGCCGGCGCGGCAGGGCACGCACTTGCCGCAGCTCTCGTTCACGCTGAAGCGCATGAAATGGCGGGCCACCTCCGGCATCGAGGTGCTCTCGCCCATCACCACCAGGCCGCCCGAGCCCATCATCGAGCCCAGTTCGCGCAGGCTCTCGTAGTCCACCGGGGTGTCGAGCAGGTGGGCGGGGATGCAGCCGCCGGAGGGGCCGCCGGTCTGCACCGCCTTCACGCCGCCATGGGGCCCATCGCCGCCGGGCACGCCGCCGCCGATGGTGAGCACCACCGTGCGCAGGCTGGTGCCCATCGGCACCTCCACCAGGCCAGTGTTAGCCACCGCGCCGGAGAGGGCGAACACCTTGGTGCCCCTGCTGCCCTCGGTGCCGATCGCGGCATACCAGTCGCCCCCCTCGCGCAGGATCGCCGGGATCGCCGCCAGCGTCTCCACGTTGTTGATCAGGGTGGGAGCACCCCAGAGGCCCACCTGGGCGGGGAACGGCGGCCGCGGCCGGGGCGTGCCCCGCTGGCCCTGAATCGAGGCCAGCAGCGCCGTTTCCTCCCCACACACATAGGCGCCGGCCCCCACCCGCACCTCCAGGCGCAGGTTGAAGGGGCTGCCGGCGATCCCGGCCCCCAGCAACCCCTTGCCACGCGCCTGGCGCAGGGCCAGCCGCAGCCGCTCGATCGCCAGCGGATACTCAGCCCGCACATACACGTAGCCCTGATCGGCGCCCACCGCAAAAGCAGCGATCGCCAGCCCCTCGATCAGCCGGTGGGGATCGCTCTCCAGCACGCTGCGGTCCATGAAGGCACCAGGGTCGCCCTCGTCGGCGTTGCACACCACGGTGCGGGGGCCGGGGGGCTGCAGGGCCACCGTGTCCCACTTCAGGCCGGTGGGATAGCCGGCACCGCCCCGGCCGCGCAGGCCGCTGCGCTTCACCTGGTCGCGCACCTGCTCAGGGGTGAACTCGGCCAGCACCCGCTTCAGCTGGGCGTAGGCGCCGTGAGCGATGGCGTCGTCGATCGACTCGGGATTCACCAGCCCGCAGTCCTCCAGCACCACCGCCTTCTGCAGGGCGAAGAACGGATGGGCGGGATCCAGCCGCTGCTTGGCCAGCGCGTGCGCCTGGCCCAGGCCGGTGGCCGCCGCCAGCAGGGCAGGCGCCTGGCCGGGGGTGAGATCGGCGTAGAGCTCGCTGGCGCTCGCGGGCCGGTCGAGAGCCACCAGCGGACCGCGGCCGCACAGGCGCAGGCAGCCCACCGGCTTGATCGCCACCGCCTCGGCGGCACCGCCCAACCGATCGCGGGCAGTGAACAGAGCCACCTGCAGTGCCTCGGCACCGGCGGAACGGCAGCCGCTGGCGGTACAGCAGCGCAGCTGCAGCGGGGAGGAGGCCGTCATCTCGCCGCTCCGCTGAGGCCGAGCGCGTCCAGTCGGGCCTCCAGGGCCGCGGGATCGTCGATCGGCAGGCGTGGCTCCAGCCGGCCGTCCACCACCAGCACCGGCGCCTGACCGCAGGCCCCCAGACAGCTCACATGCTCCAGAGCCCAGCTGCCGTTGCCAGCGGCGTCATCGAGCCGCACCCCCAGCCGCCGCTCCAGCCGCTGCGCGAGCTCGGCGCCCCCCTTCACGAAGCAGGCCGTGCCCAGGCACACCGCGCAGCGGTGGGCGGTGGGCGCCTCCAGCCGGAACAGGTGGTAGAAGCTGGCCACCCCGTGCACCCGTGAGAGGGGCAGTTTCAGCTCGCGCGCCACCTGGGCCAGCGCCTCAGCCGGCAGGTACCCGTAGAGCTCCTGCACCTGGTGCAGCACCTCGATCAGGGCGTCGGGGCGGCCGCGTTGCTGGCGGATCAGCCGGCTGGTGCGCTCCACTGCCTGCTGGGGCATCGCCTGCTGGGGCATCGCC
>JBBASO010000038.1:0-22781 GCA_040399265.1 Prochlorococcaceae cyanobacterium | reverse complement strand
CAGCCGGCTGGTGCGCTCCACTGCCTGCTGGGGCATCGCCTGCTGGGGCATCGCCACCATTCCGGCCTCCAAGCTGGGGATCCCAACCCTCCTCAATAGCCACCGCAAGTGGAGGCGTCAGCGACTGTGTCGGAAGCGGTACGTGGCAGATCCGCTGATCGCAGGGTCAGGTGCCGTTGTCGCCGAACATATCGTCTTCACCCTGAAAGGGCTCAAACTCGTTCCACCCCGGACTGGCCTCATCGAACAGGCCAAAACGGGCATCGAGATCGTCGAGGCGGGTGTTGCCGGTGGGGCTCGTGTCGCAGGTCTCGCCCCCATCGGCCGTGGGCTGGCAGTTCTCGAAACGCACATCCGCCCGCAGCGGTGCCACCCCAAAGCAGAGGGCGATCAGAATCACGGCAAGGCGAATGGCCGCTGGAGGCCGCCAGCTGAGATGATGGGGAAGGTTTTCGTCTGCAGCGATGTACACCGACTGGACCGCCGTGATCCTGCTCCTGCTTACAGCAGTTCCCCTGGCGGCGGTGGTGGGCACAGCGGCCTTCTTCATCTGGCAGCAGCGGAAGAAACAACTGCGCTGATCCGCTCGCGCCGTTGGCCACCGATCACCCGGGCCGGAGCCAGGGGCTGAACGGACAGCTCGCTGGTCTGCACCGTGCCGCTGCGCTGCTGCAATCGACCCTGACCGAGGCAATCCAGGCAGGTGCGAAACAGCTGGTCGCCATGCCGAAGGGTGCCGCTGCCGCCGCAGTGCGGACAAATCGGTTCTGCTGCCAACGGTTGGCTCGAGTCGGTCGCAGGCCGCGCTTCGAGCTGCGGTTTGGGGGTCATGGCGCTGGGCTCAGCTGGAGCCTGAGGAGATCGCTCCAGTGTGAGGCGATCCAGCCGCCGCGATCCCGAAACCTTCCTTAAGCCTCGGCGGCGGTCAGGGTCCGCTCCAGGTGCTCCGCCGTGAGCTGCTGCAGAAGCTCGCTGCTGCTGAGGCGGCTGCCGGCAGGCACCAGGCCCACGCCGGCAGCCAGATCGCCGATCACCTGCGGAGCATCCCAGCCTCCGGCACGCAGCTCCGCCAGGCCGGCCGACCCATCACGCTTGCTGAGGCGGCGCCCCTCGCCGTCGCGGCAGAGCGGCACGTGGGCATAGCGGGGCGGTTCTGCGGCGAGCATCCCCATCAACGCCACCTGCGCCGCGGTGGCGGAGCGGAGATCGGCGCCGCGCACCACCTCGGTGATGCCGAGGCTGAGCTCATCCACCACGGTCGCCAGGTGATAAGCCAAAAATCCATCAGCCCGGCGCAGCACCACATCGCCTACCAACGCCGGGCCGTCCACACAACCATCGGCAGCGAAACGTTCCTGCCAGCGGATCAACCCGGGCGGCAGGCGCAATCTCCAGCTGGGCAAACGTCCCGCGTCGGCCCCCCACCCCAGCGCACGGTTGCTGCAGGTGCCTGGATACACAGGGGTCGCGCCGTGGGGCGCCGAGATGTCGGCCAGCAAGCGGCGGCTGCAACGACAGGGGTAAAGACAGCCGCTGCGACGCAGCCAGGCGAGCACAGTGGCATACGTGCCGCGATGCTCGCTCTGGCGCCGGATCGGCCCATCCCAGTTGAGGCCGAGCCAGCGCAGATCTCTGCAGATCGACGCTTCAGCCCCTGCCCGATTGCGCGGCGTGTCGAGATCGTCGAGACGCAACAAGAACTCCCCACCAGCTAGACGGGCGGCAAGCCAGGCGAGCAGGGCAGTACGCAGGTTGCCGCGATGCAGACAGCCTGTTGGGGATGGCGCGAACCGCCCCCGATAGCCGAGAAGCCGCTGCCGAGCACCGGCAGCGAACAACTCATCCAGCCGGCTGGGCAGGCTCAGAACCAGTGAAGCGCCGGGATCCGGCGGAGGAGGGCGTCAGCCCACGCCCTGCACCTTGTCCTTGAACATCTTGCCGGCGGTGAAGGCAGGCACCCGCTTGGCGTCGATCTTGATCTTCTCGCCGGTCTTGGGGTTCAGACCCTGACGGGCGGAGCGGTCGCGGGGCTCGAAGGAGCCGAAACCGAGGATCGACACCTTTTTGCCGTCGACCACAGAGTCGATGATCGTGTCGATCAGGGCGTCGACCACAAGGGCGACGTCGGTCTTGGTCTGCTCGGTGCGAGCAGCCACGAGATTGACGAGGTCTGCTTTGTTCATGGAAGAGAAAGCCTCAGGAGCGGCGGTCTGGTTCGAGGGAGCCGGGAAAACCGGACCGCCCTGTTGATCAGCGCGCCAATGGTATGGGGCACCTCGCCTCCTCGCAACAGAAAAACGTCGCGCCGCAATGGATCTGGTGCGAACCCCACCCCTGAGGTGTGCAAGTGATCACCATTCGGGCTGTTCAGCCGACCCTGCCAGGGCCTTCAGCAGGCCCGCGGCGCCCTCCACCAGCGTGCCGCCGCGCAGGGCCCCAAGCCCGCCGCCCGTGGCGATCCAAGCGGGCGAACCGGCCGGCAGCCACTGGTGCAGCCGCTCCAGACTGGCCAGTTGGCGGGGCCAGTGGAAACCGTCTGCGGTCCGCAACGGTGCCAGCTGGGCCGGCCCCACCGGCAGCAGCAGGCGGCCGCAAAACAGTCCATCCCAGCCGGATGTGGCCAGGTGCAGCACGCAGCTTCCCGGACTGACCCCCGGGGTCCACAGCAGACGCACCCCGGCGACAAGCAGATGGTCGTGCCCGAAGCACGCCAGCTCCGCAACTCCCGGCAGCAGGTACGCCTCCTGCTCCTGCACCAGCACCTTCCAGCCCAGGGCCTCCTGCAGGCGACGGGTGCGGCCATGGCCATCCCGGCCGGTGAGCACCAGCGTGCCGCGCCCCGGCCGGGCCTGCAGAAAGGCCAGGTTGGCCGCTGTAAGCCCCGGGCAGTCGATCAGCAGATCGCCGCCGGCCAGGCCCGCCGCCGGCCCCTCCACCAGCCAGCTGCTGCCCCCACGGCTGTCGCGACTGGGTGCAAACAGCCACAACCCCGGCCGCACCTGGCGCGGGGGGCGGCCGGGCTCCAGGTCAGCGCGCGATAGCGACAACGATCCACCCTGCTTGCTTCGGTGCCTAGTTTGTGGGGTGAGCAAGCCTGGCCCTTTGTCCCCCCTCCCCAGCCCAGCAGCCGCGATCGGCTCCGGCCCGCCTGGCGCTGGCGCCATCCAGCCGGGTCAACCCTGGCCCCTGGGGGCGAGCCTGAGCCGGAGCGGCGTCAATTTTTCGGTGGTGGCCCCCCTCGCCACGCGGGTGGAATTGCTGCTGTTCGCCGATGGTGACGCCCATGAGCCGCTGCGAGTGGTGGATCTCGGCAGCGACCACCGTTCCAGTGACCACTGGCACGTGGAGGTGGAGGGCATCGGCGCCGGCACCTGCTACGGCTACCGGGTGTACGGGCCGCTCCAGCCCGGCAACCACAGCTTCAATCCCTCGAAGGTGCTGCTCGACCCCTGTGCCCGGGCGATCGCCGGCTGGTCTGGCTACCGGCGCGGCGCGGCAGTGGGGGCGGCGCCGAACACCAGCTGCTGCCTGAAGGGGGTGGTGACCGAACGGAACCGGTTTGATTTCAACGCCGCACCGCGACCCCGCCACAGCTGGCAGCAGAGCGTGATCTATGAGCTGCACGTGGGGGGCTTCACCCAGGGGCCGGGCAGCCCGGTGCCGCCGGAGCGGCGCGGCAGCCTGCTGGGCCTGATCGATACCCTGCCGTACCTCAGGGAGCAGGGCATCACGGCGATCGAACTGCTGCCGGTGATGGCCTTCGATCCCAGCGATGCCCCGGCAGGCCGGCAGAACCACTGGGGCTACAGCCCGATCAGCTGGATGGCACCCCATCCGGGCTACCTGATGGGAGACGATCCCCTCAGCGCCCGCGACCAAGTGCGCCAACTGGTGAGCGCCTGCCACCGAGCAGGCCTTGAGGTGATCCTCGATGTGGTCTACAACCACACCAGCGAAGGCAACCAGCACGGTCCCACCCTCAGCTGGCGAGGCTTCGGCGACAGCCTCTACTACCAGCAATCGGTCGAGGGCCACTACCAGGACGTGAGCGGTTGCGGCAACACGGTGGCCGCCAACCGGCCCTTGGTGCGCCGCCTGATCCTCGAATCCCTGCGCTGCTGGGCCACCGAGCTCGGAATCGACGGCTTCCGCTTCGATCTGGGCATTGCCCTGAGCCGCGGCGACAACCTGATGCCCCTGGAGCAGCCCCCCCTGTTCGAAGCGATGGAGGCCGACCCGGAACTGGCGGATCTGAAGCTGATCAGCGAACCTTGGGACTGCGGCGGTCTCTACAAACTCGCCGACTTCCCGGCCCGGCGCGTGGCCACCTGGAACGGCCGCTTCCGCGACGACGTGCGCCGCTTCTGGAAAGGCGACGAGAACACCGTCTGGAACCTGGGGCTGCGCCTGAGCGGCAGTCCCGACCTTTACCAGCCGCGGCTGCCGCAGCCGGGCCAGTGCGTCACCTTTCTCACCGCCCACGACGGCTTCACCCTGGTCGATCTGGTGAGCTTCAACGGCAAGCACAACCTGGCCAACGGCGAGGACAACCGGGACGGCGACAACCACAACAACAGCTGGAACCACGGCGTGGAGGGGCCCAGCAGCGACCACGCCATCACCGCCCTGCGCGAGCGCCAGCTGCGCAACCTGCTCACCACCCTCCTGCTGGCCCCGGGGGTGCCGATGCTGCTGATGGGCGATGAGGTGAGGCGCAGCCAGGGGGGCAACAACAAC
This sequence comes from Prochlorococcaceae cyanobacterium, assembly GCA_040399265.1. GTDB lineage: Bacteria > Cyanobacteriota > Cyanobacteriia > PCC-6307 > Cyanobiaceae > NIES-981. The sequence goes on along the minus strand of JBBASO010000038.1, from coordinate 18,044 downwards.
ACCTGGTGCCAGAACAACCCCCTGGGCTGGATGCACTGGCAACCCGACACCGCCGACCTGGCCTTGCGCACCTTCCTGCAGCGCCTGCTGAAGCTGCGGCAGGTGCTGCTGCCCCTGCTCAATCCCGACCTGCCCCTGCCGGAGCGGCCCCAGCGCCGCAGCGACCCGCCCCAGGAGGTGTGGCGCCAGTGGCACGGCGTGGAGATCGGCCGGCCCGACTGGGCCGAGTGGTCGCACACCCTGGCCTGGAGCCTGAACGACAGCGTGCAGGGACCGTTGCTCTGGTGCGGCATGAACGCCTTCAGCCGCTCCATGCACTTCGACCTGCCGGTGTGCCCGGGGGGGTGGCTGCGGGTGATCGACACCGCCCTGCACGCCGGCGAGGATCTGCCTGCCAAGCCCCTGCCCTGGAAACCGCAAGGGGCGCCGCTGGAAAGCCGCAGCCTGATGCTGCTCGCGTCAGCCCGGCTGCTGCGGGAGATCACCCTTTAAGCCGCTGAGCGCGTCAGCAACAGGGGCCATTGCTCCGGTCGTTGTCAGCGCGGTCGTTGTCAGCGCGGTCGTTGTCAGCGAAGGGCATCGCGCTGCCGCAGCCGGGGAAAAGACCGAAATGGCGGCTCACATCACCGCTGAAGTCCACGTGGGCGGCGAAGCGGGATTCCTTCAGCATCCGATAGGTGTTGCCGCACACCGGCAGCACCCGGCCGGTCTCGAGGCGGTGGTGGCTGTCCAGCGCCAGAGCATCGCCATGGCCTGGGATGGTGCCGCGATAGACCACCGCCTGACCATGGTCCTCACAGGCGTCTTCGAGCGCATCGATGTGGAACAGGCGGTAGGTGGCGGAGCTGAAGCGGATCGCACCGGTGCGCTGGGCCAGCTCCGGATCGGTGATCGCGAGGGGGCGATGGCTGACCAGCCGGGGATCGGCGAAGCCGGCTGAGCGCGCCACGCGCAGAAAGTCGTTCCAGTACAGGGCTCCGCTCAGGCACTCGCCATAGAGCAGCGGATCGCTCTGCAGCGCGGCAGGAATGCGTCGATCGGCGTACACATCGGCGAAGTAGAACTCGCCACCGGGCCGGAGCAGGCGCCGCACGCCCGCCAGCACCGCCCGCTTGTCGGTGGAGAGATTCACCACACAGTTGGAGATCACCAGATCGAAACTGCCCGGCTCGAGCGGCAGCGCCTCCAGCCGTTCGATCGTGCCATCGAGAAACGCCACATTGGCGAAGCCGAACCGCTCGGCGTGGTGCTCCTGATGGCGGCGCGCCACCGCCAGCTGCTCGGGCGTCATGTCGACGCCCACCACCGTGCCGGCGGGCCCCACCAGCTGGGCCAGCAGATAGACATCGCGCCCGCTGCCACAGCCGAGATCCAGCACCCGCAACCCCTCCAGCAGCGGCGGCACCACCAGACCGCAGCCGTAGTAGCGCTCCAGCACCTCAGGGTGGATCCGGGCCAGCAGGGGCCTGAGCACAGCGGGCACGCTGCTGGCATCACAGCAGGCGTTGGTGCGCAGATCAGCCGTGCTCGCCAGCGTGGTGCCGTAGTACTTACGCACAGCGGCACTGATCGCCGCGGAGTCCTCGGCCTCAGAGGGGCATGCAGAGGAGCAGCCCGAGCGGGAATCGGCAGACATCACGGCGTTCGGCAGCACGGGCAGCTGCCCATTGAAGCGCCGCCACCAACCAGGGCGGCAGGGCACAGCAGCCATGCATAGGCTTCAGGCGCACGTGCACCATCCCTGTTCAGCACCCTGGCGCTGACCGTCACCATGCAGACGATCGACTGGCTCTGGCTGATTCACCCGATTGCAGCGGTGGTGCTGGTCTATCCCTTGCTGGGAGTCGTGCTGCGCCTGGGCCTGCAGGCCCGGGCACGGCGCCTCGGGCAGACGAAACTGCCGGTGAGCACGGGCCATGAGCACACTGATCTGGGGCGCTGGCTCACCGCAGCTGTGGTAGGGGCCGTTCTGGCGGCGCTGGTGGTGGTGATCAGCACCAAGGTGCCGCTGGCTCAGTTCACCGGCGGCAACGGGCGGCTGGCAATCCTGGCCCTGGTCGCCACGGGCACGGCGCTGAGCTTCCTCAGCCTGTGGCAGGTGCACGGGGCCGCCTACCGGGCCAGCTTCGCCCTGCTCTGCTGGGCCGGCCTGATCGGCCTGGGGCTGCAGCCGGAGGTGTGGCGGCTGGGCGACAACCCTCTCCAGCCGGCGTTCTGGCAATCGCATTTCTGGGGCGGCATCGGCCTTTGCGGGCTGCTGCTGTTCGCGATGGCGGCCAGGCCGGAGACCCAGCGCAGCCTGCGCTGGCGGCGACTGCACGTGTCCGCCAACGTGCTGGCGGCCCTGGTGTTCCTGGCCCAGGCCATCAGCGGCCCGCGCGACCTGCTGGAGATCCCGCTCCACTGGCAGAAGCCTGCGATCCAGGCCTGCGACTTCGCCACCCAGACCTGCCCACAGACCCAGCCCAGCCAGCGCTGATCACCAGGCAAAATCGATGCTGAACGTCCTGCCCCCGCAGAGGAGTGGGCCGCTGATTGCCGGATCCCTGATTGCCGGATCGCTGATTGCCGGATCGCTGCTGGCCAGCCTGCTGCCCATCGCCGCGGTGGTTGCCGCCTGGGCCCTGCCCGCAAGCAGCGCTCCGCGGCTGGCCCTGCCGGCCGTTCTGGTGGTGCTGTGGGCCTGGCTGCTGCGCCTCCGCCCGGAAACGGCCAGCTCGCTCGGCCACCGGCGGCTGGCGATCGCCGGGATGGTGCTGCTGAGCGGTCAGTACCTGCTGTGGCGCAGCACCGCCACCCTCAACCTCTCCAGCCGTATTGCCATGGCCCTGAGCCTGACGCTGCTGGCAGCGGAAGCCATCCTTCTGGGCCATGGGCTGCTGCAGCTGGCCCTGGCCTGGTGCCGCCAACCACTGATCGCGGCGGAGGCCGCCCGAGCGACAGCGCTGCTGGAACGGCAGATCCGCGCCGAGCCCCGGCAGCTGCCAGCGGTGGACGTGCTGGTACCCAGCTGCGGCGAACCGGCGGCGGTGGTGGAACGGACGCTGCGGGCCTGCCTGGCCCTCGATTACCCGCGGTTCACGGTCTGGCTGCTGGACGACGCCGGCCAGCAGGATCTGGCCGAGCTCTGCGGGCGGCTGGGCTGCCGCTACCGCCGCCGCCGCGATCGCCGCGATGCCAAAGCGGGCAATCTCAATGCGGCCCTGGGCGAGCTGCGGGGCGAGCTGGTGGCGGTTTTCGATGCCGATGTGGTGCCGCAGCGCCGGTTCCTGCGCCACACGGTGGGGTTATTCGACGATCCCCGTGTCGCCCTCGTGCAGACACCGCAGAGCTACATGAACGCCGATCCGGTGATCCGCAATCTCGGTCTGGAGCGCTGGCTGATGCCGGATGAAGAGTTCTTCTACCGCTGGATCGAACCCACCCGCCAGGGGGTGGACGCCGTGGTGTGCGCCGGCACCTCCTTTCTGGTGCGCCGCTCGGCCCTGGAGCGGATCGGGGGCTTCGAGACCGGCACCCCGTCGGAAGATCTGGCCACCGGCATCCGCCTGACGGCAACGGGCCAGCGCGTGCTGTATCTGAACGAGAAGCTGAGCGCTGGCCTGGCCCCTCCCACCCTGAAGGCAATGGCGCGGCAACGGAGCCGCTGGGCCGGCGGCACCCTCCAGACCCTGCGCACCGGCGCCAGCCCGCTGCGGATCGCTGGCCTCTCTCCCCTGCAGCGGCTGGCTTTTCTCGAGGGGATCCTGCACTGGCTGAACGTGCTGCCCCAGCTGGTGCTGCTGCTGATGCCGCTCAGCTTCGGCCTGCTGGGGGTGGCACCGCTGCAGCTCAGCGACACCGGCCCGTTCACCGTGGCCCTGCCGCTGCTGCTGGCCCAGCTGCTGCTGGCGCGCTGGTTCAGCCATGGGGCCCGATCGGCGCTGATGCCGGAGCTGTACCGCTGGGTGTTCCTGACACCGCTGCTGCAGGCGGTGCTGCGCACCGCCTGGGGTCGACCGATTCGCTTTGATGTCACCCCCAAGACGGCACCCGGCAGACGGGGCGCCGCGGCGGCGAACCTGGTGCTGCCCCTGCTGCTGTTCCTCACCCTGCAGGTGACGAACCTGGCCCTGGTGCTGCGGGGCGGTGCCGCCACCCTGCCGCTGCTCTGGAGTGGGCTATCGATCCTGCTGTTGCTGGCAGGCCTGCGCGCCTGCCGGGAGCGGGCCGGCGGCACCGACGCCCCCTGGTTTGCCCCGCAGGAGCTGCATGCCCAGCTGGAGCAGGGATCGCTGCGCTGGCAGGCGCGGATCACGGCCGTGAGTGTGGAGGGGGTGGAGCTGGCGTGGCCCGCGGCGGTCCAGGCCGCTCCGCAGGCGGATCAACCCCTGATCCTGCGGGCGAGTGGTCTGAGCGCGCAGCCTCTGCTGGTGCTGCCCTGCCAGCAGCGCCAGCGGGGCAGGCTGGTCCAGCTGGGCGGCAGCTGGGCCTGGCCGTCGGCCACTGCACGCCACGCATTCGAGCAGCGCCTCTGTCTGCAGCCGGGCTGCTGGCCGGTGCGCCAGGCAGCACCGGAAGCCCTCGCCCTGCTGGCCCTGCTGAGGGTGCTGCTGCGCCCTCCGGCCACCGAAACCTGGTTCAGGCGCAGCGCCCTGCCGATCCGGCTGGAGGCCTCCCTATCGGCCGACGTCAGCTGAGGGCCCCGCCACAGCTGGAGCCGGCCCCGGCGGTGCAGCCGAAACAATGCTCGGCCACGGCGATCGGATCCCCGGCTGGATCCTGCTCCAGCAGGTCGCGAAGATGAGGCCGCCAGGAGGTCTGCGCGAGGACGGGCAGGCCGAGCATCTGGTTGAAATCGCAGTCGTACAGGTAGCCCTGCCAGTCGACACTGATCAGGGAACGGCACATCACGGCAGGAAGGTTGGCCTCGCTGTGATGACAGCGCAGCATCGCCAGATAGTCGTCGTAGGAGCCGGAGCGCCGCAGCTCAGCGGCGAAGCGCTGGATCGGCATGTTGGCGAGGGCGAGCAGATGGTTGAAGTGCACGCCGAAGCGCTCCACCAGCTCACGCCTATAGGCCGCCTCCAGCTCCGCCTGAGGCGGCGGCAGCCGCGGCCCGAGCGGGTTGTAAACGAGATCGAGCACCAGGCCTGAACCGGACTGGCCGTAGCCGAAGCCGTTGAGCTGGCGCAGACCGGCGATGCTGCGTTCAAACACCCCCTGCCCCCGCTGCCGATCCACCGTTTCAGCGGTGTAACAGGGCAGGGAGGCCACCACCCGCACCCCTTGCCCGGCCAGGAAAGCCGCCAGGTCACTCTGGCCGGGTTCGCTCAGGATGGTGAGGTTGCAGCGATCGATCACCTCCACCCCCAGCTGGCGCGCCTGCCGCACGAGCCCCCGGAAGCCGGGATGGAGCTCTGGGGCGCCGCCGGTGAGGTCGAGGCAGGTGATCTGCCGGGCGAGCAGCACCGCCGGCAGCAGCGCCAGGGTGTCGCCATCCAGCATCTCCGTGCGCCCCGGACCAGCATTCACATGGCAGTGGCTGCAGCTCTGGTTGCAGCGGTAGCCGAGATTCACCTGCAGGGTCTCGAGACGAGCGCGCCGCAATGGCGGAAACATGAGCGGAACGGCAGAGCCTGGTTGGATTCTCACCGGCGGCGCCCTGCCGCAGCGCCGCCGCGGTTCCGCCCTCGATCCGCTGCAGCGGCTCTCCAGCCGCTCCAGCGCCTGGAAACTGCCAGCTGTGGTGGCTTCTTCCCCTGATGACAGCAGCGCCGGCCAGCATCCGCTCCATCCTGAACGCCGCCGACATCCGGATCGGCGGCGAGCGTCCCTGGGATCTTCAACTGCACCACGGAAAGCAGCTCTGGTCCGCCGTGCTCAGCAGGGGATCCCTCGGTTTCGGTGAGGCCTACATGGCTGGCCTGTGGGACTGCCAGGCCCTTGACCAGTTGTTCACCCGCCTGCTGCTGGCGGGGGCCGATCAGCGCCTGGCCGGGGGCAACGGCTGCCGGCAGCTGCTGCTGGGGCTGCGCGAGCGCCTGGTCAACCTGCAATCCATCCGCCGGGCGACGCGGGTCGCGCGGCAGCACTACGACATCGAGCCACAGGTGTACGCAGCCATGCTTGATCCGTGGTGGCAGTACAGCTGCGGCTACTGGGAACGGGCCCGCAGCCTGGAGGAGGCCCAGCAGCACAAGCTGGCGATGGTCGCCGCCAAGCTCCGGCTGCGCAGCGGCATGCGCGTGCTGGACATCGGCTGCGGCTGGGGGGGCTTGGCGGCCTATCTGGCCCGGCACCACGACGTCGCCGTGACCGGCATCACCTTGTCCGATGAACAACTCGCGAAGGCGCGCGGCCACTGGGGCCGCCTGCCCGTGCGATTCGAACGGTGTGATTACCGCCAGCTGGAGCTGTTGGAGCAGGCACCGTTCGACCGAGTGGTATCGGTGGGCATGTTCGAACATGTGGGCCCCCGTAACGCCCGCCGCTTCTTTCAGGCTGTGCGGCGCTGCCTGCGCCAGGACGGCCTGGCCTTGCTACAGACCATCGGCGCCCGGTGCACCACCAGCGCCACCGATGGCTGGATTGATGCCCATGTCTTTCCTCATGGGCGGCTGCCGTCGCCCACCCAGCTCAGCCGTGCCCTGGAAAACCAGTTTCTGATCGAAGACCTGCACAACTTCGGACTGGACTATGACCACACGCTGATGGCCTGGTACAGCCGGTTCGAAGCAGCTTGGAGTGAGCTGGCCCCCGTGCTGGCACGCCGCTGGGGAGCCGAAGGCGCTGCCGGCTTCCGCCGCTTCTGGCGGTATTACCTGCTCTGCTGCGCAGCTTTCTTCCGCAGCCGGCAAGGGCAGTTATGGCAACTGGTACTCAGCCCTGCCCCGGACACGATGCTGGTCAATGACATAAATGTCGGCGCCGCACGAGGAATCCAGCCATACCCGCGCGAGACCTACCGCTCCGTGCGCTGTCGCAGCTTTGTGCCGCAGCCGGTACTCCCCGCCAGTTGACGCAAGCACGATGGATTAACCATGCCGATTGAGTGGGCGGTGCCGATCAAGCGGGGGGTAACGCCGCGATCAGCCCAGACCGATCTGCTGAAGAATGCCCTGGCCGGTGAGCAATTCGGTGGCAAGGCCGATTACGAAGCCCAGCATCGCCAGACGGCCATTCCAGGTCTCGGCGAAGGCCACGAAGCCGAAGCGGGAGGTGGTGTCAGTCATGGGCCCTGCGGTTTGTTTCAAGGACTGTAACGCAACGTAACAGCATCTGGCGCGTGTCCGCCAGCATGTGATCCCAGCGAGTTCAGCATGATTCCGATTCCCTTCTGCCCGCTGAGCAACGCCAAGCTGCTGGCCCTCAAGGCCACGGTGCTGCTGCTGCTCACCCTGTTGATCAAGGCCAGGATGCAGATCGCGACAGCCTCGGCCATTGGCTTCTTTCTGCTGCTGCTGCAGACCCTGGTGTTCCTGGCCGTCAGCGCTGGTCTCGTGCTTGCGGCCGGCGGAGCTGCGCTCTACACCGCTCAGCAGCGCCGCCCGGCAGCGGTCTGACTCCAAACCCCCGACGCAACAAAGCCCGGAGCACTGGCCCCGGGCACTTGTCTGCTCAACCGTGGTGCCGACCCAGATGGGTACAAGCTCAGCTGTGCGAGGTTCTGCGTGGTGGCAGCTGTTGATTGGGCAACAGCCGTGATCGTTTTCGGATCAAGGGATTGAATTGTGGGCGGAGCTGCCGGCGCTGGCACCTGGGGCCAGGTGTCCATCGGGACGTTCCATAGGTTCCGGGGCACCTGATGCTGAGCCGTGAATGGGATGCGTTGTGCGCAGGCTGAGCCGTGAACGGTGCAGTGGATGGCGTGACTGGCTCTGAAAACAACCCTGACACGCCTGGAACGTCAGTGATCCGTCGAGAGTGTTGGAGCAGGGGCCGGATCGTCAGCGCGCTCCTGGCTGGTGCTCAGGGGGGGTGTCTTCCATCGATGGAGCCTCCGAATCCCGATGCCTCCACAATGGGCCTGGGCAGCGACGCCAGCAAGGGATGCAGCGCGATCGACACCGCCCGTGACCAACGGCAACAGCACTTGATGAAGCGTGCTTCATCGCAGCGGCAGCCGCTTGCCCTGCCCGCGGCTGGGTTCAGGGCATCAGCCCTCCACCTTCACGGTGACGGTGCTCACCGTCTGGGCCTTGGGGGCGGTGACGGTGAGCAGGCCATCGCGGTAGACCGCCTGGAGCTGCTCGCGATCGATCGCCTGGGGGAAGCGGAAGCTGCGGCTCCAGGTGCCATAGCGGAACTCGCTCAGCAACGGACCGGGGGCCTGCTCGAACGAGGCCTCGCCCGCCCCCGCCGGCCGCTGGCTGCGTCGCTCGGCACTGATCAGCAGGGTGCGCTCGGTGGCCTTCACGTTGATGGCCGCCTTATCGACACCGGGCAGCTCCAGCACCACCTCATAGGCCTCGGCGCACTCATGCACTTCGGCTGCGGGCACCCGCTCGGCGGAGTGCAACTGCTGGCTGAGCTGCTGCTCAAGCCGATCAAACAGTTCGAAAGGGGAGGAAGAACGAAGGGTGCGCATGGTTGAAAAGGCGATGAACGGGATAGCGGGGTGATGGGCGCAAGCCCGCTTCGCCCCCGATGACCCGACTGTCATCGAAACGTCAGGCAATGGGGATCGGGTGAGCCGAACGCCTCGATTCGGCCCTCACCACCCCAGGGCGGCAGGCCGCACCGCCCTGGTGCGACAACCGACCAACGCGGAAGCCCGCCAGGGAAGACCACCGCCACCGGATCCGCCAGTGGTGCCGACTGGGTCCTGCAGGCCCTGCGTGAGCGGGCTCAGCTGACCAACAGCCTCCTTGGAGGGACATCTCCCCCTGAGAGCCGATCTGAGAACAGGAGGCGGGCACTGATGACCTTCGGGAACCCGTTTGGCCTTGCCCTCGACGACAAGGCGCTGCGGCAGCAGCGCAGCAGGTCAGGGTGATAGGCCCCAGCGGCCCGGCGGGCAGCGGTCTTCTGCGAGCCGGCCGATGCCTGTTTCACCCGCTCCCAGCCCCGCTGCCCAGGGAGAAACCCCAACCCAGGTCACGGACTCCTCTCCGCCGCCGTCAGCCCCGGCCAACTTCGGCCAGGCGGCCCTCGATGCCGAGACGATCCAGCACCTCCACCGCACCCGGGCCTTCCGCAAGCGCTTCCAGGTGCCCGAGGCCGCCGCCACCATCGCCGATCGGATCAACCAGAAGTGCCACCACGACTGGATTGAGACCTTCCGGTGTCGCACCGGGAGGTGCGCTCAGCAGAGCAGCACAAGGCCAGCAGCGGCTGAGGCCCTGGCGCCAGAGCGCCTCCCGTGCTAGTACAGGCGTACGCCTGTCGTGGTTGCCATGGTGCCGGTCCCGCTCTCCCGTCTGCAGCCTTCCCGCACCGACGAGATCGAGGAGTGGCCCTATCTCGATGAAGCCGTGCTGCTCAGGACCCGCAGCCGCAAGGTCTGCATGACCTGCCACTGGTTCCGGCACCACGCTGGGGTGAACTGCATCCCAGTCCTTACCTGCCAGCTGCACCAGGGCTTGATCGCCCACGGCGAGCACCTCACCAGCCGCTGCCGGGGTTGGACCGACGACCAGATCCGCCAGAAGGGCTGGGCGCCGGAGGTGGCCTGAGCGGTGGGCCACGCAACCGGCCGCCCCTTCACCGCTGCAGGTCTTGGATCAGGACTGGCCACCATTGCCGGCGCTGCCCGGCACCAGGCGCCGATACAGCCGATACCCCTTGCGCAGACCATCGAGGAGCGCAGCTGGAGCCCGCAGACCAAGCGGTGCGATCACGGGGCAGGCAGCACCAGCAGGAGCAGGCGGTTGGCCTCCGGGTCGAGCATCCAGGCCTCGGCGCCGAATCGTTCCTGTCGCGGCGGATCCCCCACGGTGGCGCCCAGCTTTTGAGCTGTGCAGATCCAGGCGTGGAGCACGGCGAGGGCGTCTGCTGCCTCCGTCCGGCGTTGCAGGCAAAGAGCGAGACGACCCCGTTGGCGCGGCTGCGGCCGGCGCCTGGATGGGGCGTACACCTCCAGCCAACCACCGGCTGGCCACGGAACCCGCCAGTGCGTGCTGCTGAGGCCCGGCTGCGGCTCCACGACCAGCAGAGCGCCATAGAACCGAGCCAGTGCGGCTGGATCGTCGGAGGCCAGCACGAGCGAGCTCGTGATCGAACCGGTGATGGCCATGGCCTCTGGTTCGGGCATTCCAGCTCAGGGGCAGAGAGCTGTAGGACGCCTGACCGGACGGATGCTGCTGACGGCAACACTGGGGCCGCGGCGCACGCGCACACGAACCGTGCAATGGGCCGGCCCCATGTACTCAATCAAAGCCTCACGGGCCTCGTGCTGCAGCTCCTCGAGGGAGGGCGCGCTGATGTGGATGGGCAGGGTTTCGGCCCGGGCTTCCAGGTGGCCGGGACGCTCAGCCTCCAGGCGGAACAAGACCTCTCGCATGCGGGGTATCTCCTTTTTTCCGGCTCCATCCTTGGCCTGCTGAGGCGAGAGCGCAGGTACGGCCGGATACGGGGAACCGGCTATGCGGGCATCTGCCCTTGCCGCCTCAGGCGAGCCAACCCCGCCCAGTAACCAGCCGAGAGGCTTCCGGCACGGCCATGCTGCAGCGCTGGGCGCGGAGCACATCGTCCTCCATCGCCTCCGGCGTTTCAATCAGCGCCAGCAGGAGTCCATCGTGGGCTTCCCTACCGCTGGCCACTGGAGCTTGCGCTTCAACAGCGATTGGCAGGGCTACAGCGAGCTGTTCGATGGCCACCCCAGCGGGGACATCAACGCTATGCCGACGGGTCGCGACACGCTTCCCTCTCTAGCTTCGGTATCGCTGGCTCCCTACAGCGCCCTGATCTATTCGCAGTAGGTGATCCGCAACGGCCCACTACGGCACCGATCCGCCATCACGACGAAGCGGCTTGCGTGATCAATCCCCTGGTGTAGCCGGCATCTTGCGTGCCGCAAACCCGGTCCCAGAAGGTGAAGTAGAGGCCGAAGTGCACCGCAGGCCGGCTGTGGTGCAGGGAGTGGTGCGCCGGTCCAATCACCCAGCGGCCCAGCAGGTGGTGGGGGAACCGGCGCGGCAAACTGGTGGGATCGAGGTGGTTCACGATTGCCCACACGGTCATGGTGCTGAGTACGGCCAGCAGGGTGATCAGGTGCAGGGGGATCAGCATCACAATTGCCGCCAGGAACAGTGCCTGCACCAGGGCCTCCGGTGGATCGAACGCAAAAGAGGTCCAGGCTGTGGGCTGGCGCGAGCGATGGTGGCCCCTGTGGAACGTGGCAAACAGCACCGGGTGATGGAACAGGCGGTGGGTGGCGTAGAACAGCGCGTCCTGCAGGATCAGCACGATCAGATAGCTCACCCCCAGATACCACCAGTTGCGGGAATCCACACCGGTGTACAGCCGGGTGAGGCCGTGGGCCTGCAGCCACAGCACCGCTGCGGCGGCCACGGCGAACACCGCCGCCGAGAGCACCGACAGACGGATGTCATGGCGAATTCCGTCGCGGATCCGCCGGCCCTGCAGCTCCGATGCAGCTGTGGTGCCGTTGGGTCGGCAGAGACGCACCAAGCACCAAAAGCCTCCCGCGGCGAGGAAATAGCGCGCCAGAATGATCAGAAACAAAGCCAGGCTGTCAGTGCCGAACGAATGGCCTGGCCACAACTGCCCGATTGACGCCGGGTGAGGGCTGGGCAGCGGTGGAGCCTGAATCAATCCGATGGGTAGATTGTGATCGGCATAGAAAAAAAGTGGATCGGGCTGTGGAAACACAGGTTGTGAATATGAATGCGAATGTGGATATGAATATTGATATGGTTTTGGTTGTGAATTGGGACGGGGTTTGGGGGTTGATTTCGGCAGGGTTGCCGGCGATGCCGGTGCAGATCTCGTCCTCTGCCACTTCGGTTGCTTCAGGCTAGTGGCAACCAGCCCCACCGAGTGGCCGTAGCGATGCAGCGTTACCGAATTCGCCACTACACCATGTACAGCTACGACGCAGAGGTGTGGCTCGATGCCCACGCCCTGCGACTGCGGCCGAGGGAGAGCCATGAGCTGCGGATTGAAGCATCTTGGCTGCACATTTCGCCAACGGCGACGCTGCACTGGCACCGGGATGCGGAGAACAATTCGGTGGCCATCGCCCGCTTCTCGGCGCCAGCCACCTGTCTGAGGATCGAAAGCGAGGTGCTGATTCAGCAGTATCACCAGGATCCCCTCGACTTTCTGGTGGACCCTGGGGCGCTGTTCTTCCCCTTCCAGTACGGAGCCGAGGAGCAATTGCTTCTCGCTCCGTACCGCCAACCCGTGGACCATGGTCAGGACCTGGATCTCTGGGTGGCCCGTCTGTATACCCCGGGTGAGCGGCTGGAGACCTACGCCCTGCTGCAGCGGATCTGCGCCTGCATTCAAGCCACGTTTCGCTATGGGAGGCGCGAGGAGCCCGGTGTGCAATCTCCAGTCCACACCCTGCGCAGCGGCAGCGGCTCCTGCCGCGACTTCGCGACGCTGTTCCTGGCGGCAGCCCGCCTGCTGGGACTGGCGGCCCGCTTTGTGAGCGGCTACCTGCACGATCCCCTGTCACCGGAAGCGGGTGGCTCCACCCATGCCTGGGCGGAGGTGTATCTGCCGGGGGCTGGCTGGACGGGCTTCGATCCCACCACCGGCCGTCTGGCCGGACCCGACCACATCGCCGTGGCGATCTCCCACCGGCCGGATGGGGTGCCGCCGGTGGCCGGGTCTTTCCGCGGCCCCGCCCGCGCCAGCATGAGCGTGGGTGTCTGGGTGAACCAGGTGGACAGGCACGCCCCGCGGCCCGTCGGCTGATGGGGTGAAACTCCCCCGGCGAGATCTAGGCCGGGGAGCTCTGATCCCGCCACCAGTGCCACCCCTCCCGGTTGATCAGCAGCCCGAACACCACCAGAGCCAGCATCAGCACGATCTGATCCAGCCGTGAATCCGGCACCAGGATGTCGGCAACCAGGTGCGGCAGGTTGGTGATTGTGTACACCACGCTGAACCAGAAGTGCAGGCGCCGCCAGGTGCGCCAGCGCTGCGGAGGCGCTGCCGAGGTGCTGGCATAGGCGATCAGCACCACGGCGATCAGCGGCAGCAGGAAGTAGGCGAGCATCGCTCCGAACAGCCAGGGCAGGGCCGAGATCGCCACCTGGCTGTGGATCTCGGGCGACTGGCCATGGAACAGCGGCATCAGGCCCAGATCCACGTGAAACAACATGGCCAGCAACCACGCCAGCCAGAGGCTGATCAGGCGCAGTCCATGGCGCAGGGAGGGAGTCATGGAGGATTCGCTGCCGCTGCTTCTGCCTCCAGGATGGTCGGGGTATCTGTGGCATTTCGCTGGCCAGAGGTCATCCGTTGTGATCCAGCCATGGCACCGTCAAGCCCCAACCTCCCTTGCCCCCCACGGGCCGCCTTCCGTTGGGGTGACAATCAGCAGGCTCCCGATCCACTCCCCTGGCTCCCTCCGCATCGCCCCTGCAGATCCGCCCCTACGTCCCCGCCGACTGGCCGGCGCTGTGGGCTCTGCTGGAGCCGGTGTTCCGCGCCGGTGAAACCTTCCCGCACGACCCGGCCATCAGCGAGGCCGAAGCCCAGCTGGCGTGGGTGGAGCAGAGCCAGGCGGTGATGGTGGCTGTGGATCTGGCCGGGGCCGTGGTGGGCACCTTCTACCTGAGGCCCAACTCCCTCCGCCTCGGCGCCCATGTGGCCAACGCGGGCTATGTGGTAGCCGAGCACTGCCGGCGCCAGGGCATCGGCAGCCGCCTCTGTCAGCACTCCCTGCAGACGGCACGGCGACTGGGGTTCCGGGCGATGCAGTTCAACCTGGTGGTGAGCACCAACAGCGCCGGCATCCGCTGCTGGCAGCGCAACGGCTTTCAGGTGGTCGGCACGTTGCCGGGTGCATTCCGCCACAAGCTGTTGGGTTACGTCGATGCCCTGGTGATGGTGCAGGGCCTGGTGGAGGGGCCCAAGCCATGAAGGTGGTGCCGCTGCGGCTGCAGCCGGGCGCTGATCTACGCCCGGCGCTGGAGGTCTGGATGGGCGAGCAGCAGGAGCAGGCGGGCTGTGTGATCAGCGCCGTCGGCAGCCTGTCGGTGGCCCAGCTGCGCCTGGCCGGTGCGACTCACGCCACGGCGATCCACGGCGAGCTGGAGATCCTCAGCCTCTCCGGCACCCTCTCGCCCGATGGCGCCCACCTGCACATCGCTGTGGCAGACAGCAGGGGTTCGGTGATCGGCGGGCACCTCGGCGCTAGCTCGCTGGTGCGCACCACCGCCGAGCTGGTGATCGGCCTGCTGCCGGAGTGGCGGTTCAGCCGGGAGCTGGGTCCGGCCACCGGCTGCGCCGAGCTAGGGATCAGTCCTCGGGCTCCGGGCTGAGGGGGGGAAGCCGCCTCCCCACCTGCAGAAACACTAGCCAGGCCACTCCGGCACTGATGCCGCCGCTCCAGTCGTTGCGCAGCAGCTCGATGATCGAAATCATGCTGGCGCCATTGCGCAGGCCCCTCAGCAGAAAACGGCCCAGCGGCTCCAGGCGGGGAACATCGCTCAGGAACGTCACCGGCCCTTGACGCATTAGCCGCCGGATGAACACCACCCCAACGGGCAGATGTCCACTTTGGGCAGGGGGTGCATCGGTTGCTGCGCCAGGGCGGTGCCAGCAGTCAAAGCTGCGATTGCAAAGCCAAAAAGTAGAGGGTTTTGGCCCATGGACTTCTGAGGCAGTGCACAGATTGATGCGGCTCAGCCATCCGGTGCATCAATCGCAACCCTGCACGGAAATCCGATAGCTGAAGCCCACGGCCGCAGGCCTGGTGCTGGAGCCCACCCGGAAGTTCATCAGTTTGGTGCGCTTGCCGGGCACCGCCTGAAACGGGCCGAACTTCCGGCCGGTGCCGGGTTCGAAGGTGGGCGTTTCGTTGACCACCTGCAGGCTGGTGCCATCGGTGAAGCGCATGAACGCGGCCACCGGGAAGGTGGCACGTTCGGTCGAGGCCGACGTGAAGAAAAACTGATAGCTGCGAAAGTACCGGTCCACGATGAAATCTGTGTTCCAGTTGGTGCTGCCAAGCAGACGATCCGGGCCGATCCGTTTGGTAACCACCGGCTCGCCGCTGCCTCCGAGCGGCATCAGAAAGCGGCAACCGGCCTCGGCGCTGCTGCTGCCGGTGGCGACGGCCACCATCGCGGTGAGCACGATCGGCGGGATCAGGCGCATCGAAACCATCGGAAGAGGCTGGTATCCAGTCAGCAGCATGACGGCCTCCAGCGGGGTCGGAAGGCCGGCACGCACCGTCAAACGCGGGCCTGGTTCTGTTCCCCGATGAAGCTCGGCAGCCGGTGCAGGGCCTCCCGCTGGACGCTGCTCCAGGTGTCGATCATGGCTGCCAATTCAGGCGCCTCCGCCTCGAACGTGGCGCGGTGGGCCACCGTTCGGGCCTGGGGGCTGGAGCCCGATCTGATCATTCAGGACGAGGCCCACCACCTGGTGGCCGGCAATGTCTGGGGCCGGATCATCGACGCCTGGCCTGGCACCCACCTGATCGGCAAGACCGCCACCCCAGAACGCCACGATGGCAAGGGGCTCGGCGTGGAGGCCGGCGGCTATTTCGAGGCCTTGGTGCTGGGACCCTCAGCGGCCTGGCTGGTGGAACAGGGCTGGCTGGCACGGCCCAAGGTCTTCTCCTGGCCTGGAGCCAGAAACAGCAAGCTCCGCTGGGGGATGGGCGAGTACGACCTGGAGCAGGCGGCACGCGCCTTCGGGGACCGGGCCGCCATTGGCGATGCGGTGTCGCACTACCGCCGCCGGCTGCAACCGGGCACCACCATCTGCTTTTGCTGCACGATCGAGCACGCCGAGCAGAGGGCCGGTGCCTGCCCACCGATGGGCGCGAATGGAACCTGGCCGGCCGGCGCCGGCGGGAGGGCGTCTCGATTCCGATCAAGGACTGCCCGCACTGCTTCTGCAGCTGCCCCAGCGCTGCGCAGGGCTGCCCTGACTGCGGCCACCTGTTTCTGGCCGACGAGCGCGATGAGCAGCGCCGCGGGTTGCAGCAACTGGAGGGCGAGCTGGTTGAAGTCACGGGCGCAGCCCGCCACTGGCCCACACCCAACCAGCAGCAGAGGCCCCGGCGCACGCACCCGGCAGCTGGCTGCCGCACCTTTGAGCAGCTGCTGGAGCGCAAGCACGAGCGCGGCTACAAGAGCGGCTGGGCCAGACACGTGTGGGCTGCAAGGCAGCGCGGCCAGGCATGAGGTATTCGCGAGAGTGGCAGCCCTCCAAATACGCCCCAGGTATTCGCCGTTCAGCGAATACCTGCCCATGGATGTGCTCGTCGCCCGTGATGGTGCACGGTCAAAAGGCCAGCCGGGCCGTTCCGGTAAGCATGTACTCAATCGGATCACGCCCCTTGCGGGGGAGGGCTTCCACGGCGGCAGCGGTGGTGAGTTGCTGCAAGGTCTGGGAGACCGCTGATTGGCTGACGCCCCAGAGCGTCCTGAGACCTGCCTGAATCTCAATGGTGCCTGGGTCAAGGTTGCCCCATGCCCGCAGACGCTCCCAGGCCGTAGGCCCCAGCTGGTCCTTCAGCTCCTGCTGGTTGCGCTGGCGCAGCACCAGCAACAGGTCCTCCATGCCTACGGGCGCAGCCCCATCGCTGGTTGCGGCACTGGTCAGCCCCAGCAAAGCCGTCATGCCGTCCTCGAGGGCCTTGAGCATTCCACGCAGATCCCCGCGGAAGAGCTGATAGAGCCGCTCCACCACGGCGTCATCCACCGGTGCGCGCCAGGGCTGCCCCGGGTTCAACTGCAGAGCGGCGTAGCGGTTGGCCAGCAGCAGCTGCACGTCCTCCAGCGCCAGAGGCTGGAGCCCCTGCGGATCGCTGAACACCGAACGGATCTGGGTGTGGGTCTGCACCACCGTCCGCACCGCGTCGGTCGTGCCCACCACGATCAGGTGCAGGCCATCCAGCAACAGGGCCTGATCGCGGACGCTGCGGAGCAGATCGGCGGCACGGTCGGCATCGGCCTCGCTGAGATTCTCAAGATTGTTCAGGTGCAGCACCAGGCCCTGGGCCCCCTGCGCCTGTGCGTAGACCAGCAGGTCCCGCAGCACCCGTGGGCCATCAAGGACCAGCGCACTCGGTGGTGTCGATACGCCTTCGGTCTGGGTGCCGCCAGCCCCAAATCCAAACGCTGATGCCGAAAAGCCACCGCCTCGCAGGCGAAAGCTACGCACCAGCTGCTGCGCGGCTTCTACCGCTGGCCCGGAAGCGGCGGGAAAACTGGCCAACACTGCGTCGTAGGCGCCATTGAGCAGCCGGCCCAGCAGGTCTTCTGAGCTGCCTTCACTGCCCAAGGAAATGATCTCGGAGGAGATCCAGTACCCCGCCTCTCGGGCATCGGCCTTCACCGCCTGCACCAGAGTGGTCTTACCGATTCCGGGCCTGCCGGCAACAGCCTGCCTGGAGCTCCGGCTGCTACCGATGGTGGTGAGCAGCAGTTGCCGCTCTCTCACCCGGCCCACGAAGAGATGAAGCGGAGTGGCCTCGGTATCCGACCGCAGGGTGGCCTGGAAGTAGGGGGAAGAGCGCAGGTTGTAGAGCCCCCAGAGGTTAGGCAGCGCCATCGATCGAGGTATCAGCCGCGGGAACGGTTCGACCAATACTGCCCTTGTATTGGCTGAACTGCCAATACATGCGGATGCCTGGCGGCCCTGGGCAGTCGCATCCATGAGCACTTCGCCCAGCTCGGTGGAGTGGAGCTGGAGCTGCCTGAACGCTCCTGCCTGCCGAGATTGGTCTGGAGTTGATCAATCCCTGGGACGTCCCCTGAGGCGCAACACATCTAGAGCCGGTACGCTTTGACGTACGGGTGAGAGCCATGCCATGACCACCGTGACCGCCACAGAAGCCCGCAAGCGGCTCTATGCCCTGATCGACGAGGTGGGGCAGTCCCACGAGCCGGTGCAGATCACCGGCAAGC
>JBBASO010000037.1:24536-26105 GCA_040399265.1 Prochlorococcaceae cyanobacterium | reverse complement strand
TGCTGATGGCCGGCCTGCAGGGCGCCGGCAAGACCACCGCCACCGCCAAGCTCGGGCTGCACCTCAAGGAGCAGGGCCGCAGGGCGCTGCTGGTGGGGGCGGACGTGTACCGCCCGGCGGCCATCGAGCAGCTGAAGACGCTTGGCGGCCAGATCGGCGTGGAGGTGTTCAGCCTCGGCACCGAGGCCAAGCCCGAGGCGATCGCCGCAGCCGGCATCGCCAAGGCCAGAGAGGAAGGCTTCGACACGGTGCTGGTGGACACCGCCGGGCGCCTCCAGATCGATGTGTCGATGATGGAGGAGATGGTGCGGATCCGCGAGGCCTGCCAGCCCGATGAGGTGCTGCTGGTGGTGGATTCGATGATCGGCCAGGAGGCCGCCGAACTCACCCGCGCCTTCCACGAACAGGTGGGCATCACCGGCGCCGTGCTCACCAAGCTCGACGGCGATTCCCGCGGTGGCGCCGCCCTCTCGATCCGCAAGGTGAGCGGCGCCCCGATCAAGTTCATCGGCACCGGCGAGAAGGTGGAGGCGCTGCAGCCCTTCCACCCGGAGCGGATGGCCAGCCGGATCCTCGGCATGGGTGATGTGCTCACCCTGGTGGAGAAGGCCCAGAAGGAGGTGGAACTGGCCGATGTGGCCAAGATGCAGCAGAAGCTCCAGGAAGCGACGTTTGACTTCTCCGACTTCGTGCAGCAGATGCGTCTGATCAAGCGCATGGGCTCCCTGGGGGGGCTGATGAAGCTGATCCCGGGCATGAACAAGATCGATTCGGGCATGCTCAAGCAGGGGGAGGAGCAGCTGAAGAAGATCGAGGCGATGATCGGCTCGATGACCGAGGCCGAACGCCGCGACCCGGATCTGCTGGCCGCCAACCCCTCCCGCCGGCGCCGCATCGCCGGCGGCAGCGGCCACACCGCCGCCGATGTGGACAAGGTGCTGCAGAACTTTCAGCAGATGCGCGGCTTCATGCAGCAGATGACCCGGGGGGGCGGCATGCCTGGGATGCCTGGATTGGGGGGAGGTTTCCCCGGCATGGGGGGAGGCATGCCGGGCATGCCAGGGATGGGGGGCGGCATGCCGGGCTCGCGCGGTGGCCGCACAGTCCCGAAACCGGCGAAACCCGCCAAGAAGCGCAAGGGCTTTGGAGAGCTGTGAATGGCACAGGCACCCCACGGGCTACACTGTTTGTTTGCACACTTAGCGGCTAAGCCACGATGATCAAGCTCCGCCTGAAGCGGTTTGGCAAGAAGCGGGAAGCGAGTTTCCGCCTCGTGGCCGTCAACAGCACCTCCCGCCGCGACGGTCATCCGCTCGAGGAGCTGGGTTTCTATAACCCCCGCACCAAGGAAACCCGCCTCGACACCGAGGCCATTCGCACCCGCCTTGAGCAGGGTGCCCAGCCCACCGGCACCGTGCTCACCCTGCTGGAGCGCGGCGGTCTGCTCGAGAAAACCGTGCGCCCCTCAGTGGTGGTAGGCCAGAAGAAGCAGGCCGAAGCGCGTGAGGCCGCTGCCCGGCAGGCTGCCAAGGAAGCGGCTGAAGCCAAGGCCGCTGAAGCCGCCGCTGC
>JBBASO010000037.1:0-24436 GCA_040399265.1 Prochlorococcaceae cyanobacterium | reverse complement strand
AAGCGGCTGAAGCCAAGGCCGCTGAAGCCGCCGCTGCCGCTGAAGCCGCCGCTGCTGCTGAAGCCGCCGCTGCTGCTGAAGCTGCTGCCGCTGCCTCTGAGGCTGAGGCCGAGCCCACCGAGGCTTGAGGTCTCCCTCCACGGCTGAGCCCGGTGGGCTCGCTTCCGCCACAATCACGCTCCCCTCGCCGGCGGCAGCGCTGGCCCTGGCCGGAGAGGGAGAGGCGACCCTGCGACACCTCGAGTGCCTGACAGGAGCCTCGATCGTGCTGCGGGGTCTCGATCTGTGGGTGAAAGCGCGGCCCAGGCAGCTGGAGCGCGCCAGCGCTCTGATCGAACTGTTGCGGCCCTTCTGGCAGGACGGTCAGGCGGTGGGCCAGGTCGATCTCAACACAGCTCTGCATGCCCTCGATAGCGGTCGGGCCGATGACCATCGCGCCCTGAGCGACCAGGTGCTGGCCCGCAGCCAGGGCGGCAAGCTGTTGCGGCCTCGCACCCTGCGCCAGCAGAGCTATGTGCGGGCGATGGAACAGCACGACCTCACCCTGGCCCTCGGACCCGCCGGCACCGGCAAGACCTTCCTGGCCACGGTGCTGGCCGTACGCATGCTCCAGGAGCGCAAGGTGGAGCGCCTGATCCTCACCCGCCCGGCCGTGGAGGCCGGCGAGCGCCTCGGCTTCCTGCCGGGGGATCTGCAGCAGAAGGTCGACCCCTATCTGCGCCCCCTTTACGACGCCCTGCACACCCTGCTGGGCAGCGAACGCACCACCGCCCTGCTGGAGAAGGGGGTGATCGAGGTGGCACCGCTGGCCTACATGCGCGGACGCACCCTCGCCGATGCGTTCGTGATCCTCGACGAGGCCCAGAACACAACCTGCGCCCAGATGCGCATGGTGCTCACCCGGCTGGGCGAACACTCGCGCATGGTGGTGACCGGCGACCCCACCCAGGTGGACCTGCCGCCCGGTGTGATCAGCGGTCTGAGCGAGGCCGCCCAGGTGCTCGACGGGCTGGAAGGGGTGGCCATATGCCGACTTATGGCCGCCGATGTGGTGCGGCATCCGCTGGTGCAGCGCCTGGTGAATGCCTACGCCGACCGGGATCGGCGCAGCCGCTGAGCTGGACGGGCGGGTCAGAATCCAGGCGCCAAACAGAACGCTGCTGGATCCAATCGGATGACTCAGCCCTCGCGCCTCCGCATCCCCGCCGAGATCGCCCTGGCCTGCCTGGCCGCCTACGTGATCGGCTTCCAGGTCACCGCCCTGTTTCCGGGCTACCTCCCCAAGATCGGCGGGCTGTGGTCGGCGATCTCCGCCGTCGTGGTCACCCAGTCGACCCGGCAGGAGACCACATCACAGGCTTCGCTGCGCATGCTCGGCTCGGCAATCGGTGCCATCACCAGCGCGGCGTACCTGCTGCTCCTGCCTTTCCATCCGCTGGGCATGGCGGTGGTGATCTTCACCACCGTGACAATCTGCACCGCCCTGCGCATTCCCAGTCACGCCCGCCTGGCTGCCATCACCGTGCTGGTGGTGATGGTCACGGCGAGCTTCGACCCCCGGCTCAACCCGCTGCTGAATGCCTTGTTGCGCTTGATCGAATCGGGCATCGGCACCGGCGTGGCGGTGCTGGTGGTGAGGCTCTGGCCCGGTCAGCGCCGCGGCCAGGGGTCCTGAACGCAGGGAGGGGATCCGTACCCCTGCCAACGGGGGCTGAACCCTGCTCAACCTGGCCGCCCCTGCCAGAATGCGTAAAGTTCACAAGACGGGTGGCGTTATGCCGGCCAGCAGCAATTTTCAGGAGGCCATCCGCGAGGCTCAGTCCAGCGGTCTTGTCGGCCCCAACGTCGTCAACAAAGCCCTGCCCTTCGTGGGCGGCGGCATGGTGCTCACCGCCGGTGGGGTCTTCGCCGGCCTGAGCATGATCGCAGCTAAGTCTGCTCTGTTCATGCCCCTGTTCTGGGTGGCGTTGATCGGCAACTTCATCCTGTTCTTCGTGGCCCAGAACGTGGCCATGAAGGGCAACAACGGCACGGCCCTGCCGCTGCTGACTGCCTATAGCCTGATCACCGGCTTCACCCTCAGCGGCCTGGTCAACTACGCGCTGAGTGTGGGAGGCATCGGCGCCGTGGGCACGGCTGTGCTAGCCACCGGCATCACCTTCGTGGTGGCCTCGGTGATGGGCCGCCGCATGAGCGACAGCGTCGGTCAGGCCCTGAGCGGCGTGGTTGGGCTCGGCGTGCTTGGCCTGTTGATCGCCATGGTGGTCCAGATCGTGGGCGGCATCTTCGTTCCTGGCTTCGGCGGCAACGGCTTCGAGCTGCTGATCGCCGGGTTCGGCACGGTGCTGTTCGTGGGCGCAGCCTTCGTGGACTTCTACACGATGCCCCGCACCTACCGCGACGATCAGTACCTGGCCGGTGCACTGGGGATGTATCTCACCTACATCAACCTCTTCATCTTCATCCTGCGTCTGATCATTGCCCTTCAGGGTGGCGGACGACGCGACTGATCAGCCAGCCCTGCAGAGTGATCAGCCAGCCCTGCAGAGCGACCTCTAAGCCCACCACAAAAGCTCACCACAACGGTGAGCTTTTTTGATGGCCCGGATTTGCTGGCGCAGACGGGATTGATGGCCTGGAACGGAGCTCGCCAACTCAGCCAGCCACGGCCTCCACGGCAGCGGCGATGGCCCGGCGCTGCTCGGCGTCGTAGCCCCAGCGGTCCAGGAAGGCCACATCCTCGCCGGCACCCTGATCGGCGGCCTGCAGCAGGGTTTCCAGGCGCTGCTTCACGGCGCCGGGTTCCAGCAGGCGCAGCAGCTCGGTGCAGCGGGCCTGCACCCGCTCGGAGCCGACCTGCTGGCCGCTGTCGCCGTTGCGGCCGTGCTGCACGGCCATCGCCGTGCTCATCGCCAGGTTGCGCGCGCTCAGATCCACCACACCATCGCCTGCAGCCCGCAGCTGCAGCACCAGGGGCTCGGGCAGACGGTCCATCAAGGGGCAGTCGCCGGCCAGGCTCACCACGAAGAAGCCACGGGCCCCGTCGCGGCTGGCCACCAGCTCGCCCACCCGATCGGCAAGCACCTCATCGCTGAGTTCGCCGTTCTCCCACAGCCCCAGCCACTGGGCCGTGATCTCCATCGCCTGCTGAAAGGAGGGTTCACGCAGGGGTTCGCTCATGCTCCGGGAGACGCGGCTCACTGGCATGAGCCTAGAAGTCAGCGAAGAGGCCGAGGCGGCCGTGGGGAGTCCCAGTCGCCCTCTTCGCTGGATCCAGCACACCCGATGGACTCCTCGGCCAGCATCGTCCGATTGCGGCCTTCGCGCTTGGCCCGGTAGAGCGCCGCATCAGCACGGGCGAGCAGATCCGTCGCCCCATCGTCCTCACCATCCAACCGCGAGGCAGCCACGCCAACGCTGATCGTCACCACACCGAGGGGGTGGGGCATGGCCAGGTCCTCCAGCTGCCGGCGGAGCAGTTCACAGCACTCCAGGGCCTGGCCTGCAGCGGTGTCGGGCAGGAGCAACACGAACTCCTCGCCACCGAACCGAAACACGCTGTCCCCCTGGCGCCGCAGCCCATCGCGGAGTTGCTGGGCCACGGCCCGCAGGCAGCCATCCCCGGCCGGGTGACCGAACCCATCGTTGTAGGCCTTGAAGTGATCCACATCCACCATCGCCAGGGCAAGGGATTGGCGCTGGCGGCGCGCCAGGCCCCAGGCACGCTCGAGGGCCTCCTCGAAACTGCGCCGATTGCCCAGACCCGTGAGCGGATCCTCACCGGCAAGCTGGGTGAGCTGGCGGTTGGCCAGCTCCAGAGCCTCCGTGCGCTGCAGCACCAGCTGCTCCAGATCACGGTTGCGATCCTCGAGCAGCCGCTGCTCGCGCCGACGGAACGTCACCTCCCGGCTCAGCAGCAGCAGGGCGACACCGAGCAGCAGGCCCATGAACACCGCCAGCCCCAGTTGCTGGGGGAGCAACTCCTGCGCCACCAGGCGATCGATGGCCGTTCCATCGACCTCGAAGACCGCCCTCGCCTGCAGCCTGGGGAGCGGGGCCACCAGCAGGTGGTCCCCATCGAGATCCAGGCTGAACACCTGGCCATCGGCCGAAGCTGCCGCCAGCACCCGGGAGTGGCCCGAGGGCAGGCGCGCCCCTGGCGTAATCGCGGCACCTGCCCGCACCAGCAGGCTGCCATCGAGAGCCACCACATAGAGCGGCTGGGCCAGCAGACCGCTGCGGCTCAGGCTCTCGGAGGGCATCAGCCAGCGCAGCAGATCGCGCAGCACCAGATCGTGACCCACGGCGCCAGCCCAGCGTCCCTGCTGCGCATAGGGCGCCACCACACTGATCAGCCAGTCCCGGGCCGCCGGGTCGTACTGGGGACGGGTCCAGCGGGGCCTGCCGCTGGGATTCACCGCCGGAGCGGTGAGCTGCACCCACGCTGTGGGCCTGTAATCGAGCTGCGCCGTGGCATGGCGCAAGAAATCGGGTCTGGCCGGCCAGAAGATCACTTCACCGCCACTGAGGGGCAACACCCAGGTGTTCTCCACCACCATCTGGGAGGCTCCCAGCCCATACACCGTGGTAATCGCCTGGGCCTCACTGAAGAACGCGCGCAGCGGCGCCGTGAGTGGTATCGAAGGCGGAATCCAGATCCCCGCCTGCCGGCCTGGCCGAACCTGTTCCGCTGGACTTCGCCAGACCCCATCGGCGTCCTGTCGCACAAGGTCACTGAAGGGCAGCGGCCGGGCCACCTGGGGCGGGGCGTCCGGATCGATCGCCGACACCAGGGCGGCGAACACCGCGATGCTGCGCTCGGCGGTGCTGAGGGAGGCATTGAAGCGGTCCACATCGCTCTGCACCTTCAGTCGCTGGGAGCGCAGGGCCTGCTGCAGCAGCTGACCGCTGAGCTGACGCTGCAGCTTCCAGGAGGCCAGTCCGCCGGCCAGCAGCACCACCGCGAACAGGCCGATGCCGAACCCGGGGATGGACGCCACTGCCGGCGGAAGCCTCAGGGCACGGAGACGGGGACGGAAGGGAAGCACCAAGGGGAAAACCGGGATGCGGCGCAGGCCTCCGACCGGTCGGATCAGCCCCTGCGGCGATTCTGGACGGGGCCGAGGAAACTCACTCCCGCCGGGCTGCCACTGTTGGGAGATGCGCCACATTCCATCTGCGGACGACCCCTCCTCCCCCGGCGGCGAGGGCCAGCTGCTGCCGATCCCCGATCCCGCCGAATCAGCCCGTCTGCTGGGCTCCAGCTCCCAGGCCGCGGCCGCCGAGGGGTTCCGCTCCGGTTTCGTGGCCCTGATCGGCCGGCCCAACGTGGGCAAGAGCACCCTGCTCAACCAGCTGGTGGGCGAGAAAGTGGCGATCACCTCACCGGTGGCCCAGACCACCCGCAACCGGCTGCGCGCCATCCTCACCACCGCCGGGGCCCAGCTGGTGCTGCTCGACACCCCCGGCATTCACAAGCCCCACCACCTGCTGGGGGAGCGCCTGGTGAAGACGGCGAAGGGGGCGATCGGCGATGTGGATGTGGTGCTGCTGCTGGTGGACGGCAGCGAGCCGGCCGGCCGTGGCGACGGCTTCATCGTGGAGCTGCTGCGCCACTGCCGCGCGCCGGTGCACGTAGCCCTCAACAAGCACGACCTGGTGGATCCAGCCCAGGCTGAAGCACTGGCCGCCAGTTACCGCGAGATGTTGGAGGGTCGGGGGGATTTCGCCAGCCCCACACCCGCCGGCCAGGAGCCGCGGCCACCGCTTGCCTGGCCCCTGCACCCGGTGAGCGCCCTCACCGGCGCGGGCACCGAGGCCCTGGTGGCGGCCCTGGCGGCCGAGCTACCCGAGGGCCCCCAGCTCTACCCGGCCGATGCGGTGAGCGACCAGCCCGAGCAACTGCTGATGGCCGAGCTGATCCGCGAGCAGGTGCTCAGCCACACCCGCGAGGAGGTGCCCCACTCGGTGGCGGTGAGCATCGACCGGGTGGTGGACGACGGCCCGCGCACCGCCGTGCTGGCCACGGTGCTGGTGGAGCGCGCCAGCCAGAAGGGAATCCTGATCGGCAAGGGCGGCCGCATGCTCAAGACCATCGGCCAGGGGGCGCGGCTGCAGATGGAGAAGGTGTTCAGCGGGCCGGTGTATCTGGAGCTGTTCGTGAAGGTGGTGCCGGGCTGGCGCCGCAGCGCCGCCCGCCTGGCCGAGCTGGGCTACCGGGGGGAATGAGCCCGCTGGCTGGCTTAGCTAACAGGCCGGCTAAGCTGTAATCATGCAAGTCAATCTGCACGACGCCAAGACCCATCTCTCCCGCTACGTGGAGCAGGCGCTGGATGGTGAAGACGTGGTGATTGCCCGGGCCGGCAAGGCCTTGGTGCGGCTCGTGCCGGTGGAGGATCACACCCCCAGGCAACGCCAACTGGGCTTCCTGGAAGGTGCGGCGGTGTTGGATGGCGACCTCAAAACCGACTTCCAGGACGACATTGAAGCCATGTTCAACTGATGGGCACGTCCTCACGGAATCGAGCGCCCCAGGCTCCGCAGCTGCTCGACACCCAGTTGCTGCTGTGGCTGGCAGTGACCCCGGCCCGCCTGCCGCCAGCCTTGCGATCAGACCTCAGTGATCGACGCCGTCCGTTTCTGTTCAGCGTGGCGAGCCTGTGGGAGGTGGCAATCAAAACCTCCCTGGGCAAACCGGGATTCCAGGTGGACGCCGGCCAGCTCAGGAGCGGCCTGCGCCAACAGGGGCTGGAGGAAGTGGCCATCACGGCGGACCACTGCCTGGCAGTGCAGCACCTGCCCTGGATCCATCGCGACCCCTTCGACCGCCTGCTCGTCGCCCAGGCCATCCAGGCGGAGATCACCATGCTCACAGCCGATCGCATCCTCAGCGGCTACGGGTCCCCGGTGGTCTGGGTGGGCAATGCGAGCCCTGGCGCCTGAGAGAATCCCGCGATGACCGACGAAGCCGCCGCCTTTCCGCCCGCCACGATCGAGGCCTTCCTGCGGTTCTGCGCCGGCGAGTGGATGGGGCTGCGCAGCCGTTTCGCCCTGGATACCGCTCTGGAGGACGAGAACGGCGACGCGTGGCACAGCAGCGAGCGCGGCGAGCTGGTGATGCGCTATCTGGAGCCCGAGAGCCCCGACGCCCCCGGCGGCCTGCAGGTGGCCCTGAAGGAGGGCGGAGCCCAGCAGCTGCAGTTCAGCGGCGATGGCCGTTTCCGCAATGGCGAGCAGCAGGGCACCTGGCAGCTCTGGCCCGACGGCAGCCTGGAGCTCACCCTCAGCACCGATGGCGGCGCGGTGCGCGAGCGGATCTGGTTCACCAAGCCCAACCTGCGGCTGCGCAGCACGGTGGAGAGCCGCGCCGACGGCCGTCCGGGCCAGGCCAGCTTCAGCTCCGAGATCCGCCGGGTGAGCCGGCCCGCGGGCTGATGCGACTCGCGCTCTGATGAGACTCGACGTGGTGAGCCTGGCGCCGGAGGCCTTCGCGCCCCTGCTCGGCCTGGGGGTGATCGGCCGAGCCTTTGGAGCCGGCATCGCCGCCCTGCA
This sequence comes from Prochlorococcaceae cyanobacterium, assembly GCA_040399265.1. Lineage (GTDB taxonomy): Bacteria > Cyanobacteriota > Cyanobacteriia > PCC-6307 > Cyanobiaceae > NIES-981. The sequence goes on along the minus strand of JBBASO010000037.1, from coordinate 16,885 downwards.
CACCCACAACCCGCGCGACTTCGCCACCGACAAGTACCGCAAGGTGGACGACGAGCCCTACGGCGGCGGCGCCGGCATGGTGCTCAAACCCGAGCCGGTGTTTGCCGCTGTCGAGGCGATCCCGGTGCTGCCGCGGCGGCGGGTGCTGCTGATGAGTCCCCAGGGCAAACCCCTGGAGCAAGCCGATCTACGCCGCTGGGCCACAGAAACCGACCAGCTGGTGCTGATCTGCGGCCACTACGAAGGTTTCGACGAACGCATCCGCAGCCTCGCTGATGAGGAGGTGTCGCTGGGGGACTTCGTGCTCACCGGCGGCGAGCTGCCGGCGGCGGTGATCATCAACGGGGTGGTGCGGCTGCTGCCCGGCACGGTGGGCACCCAGGCCTGCCTGGAGGAGGAGAGCCACAGCGCCCTGCTCCTGGAGCACCCCCACTACACCCGCCCCGCAACCTTCCGGGAGCGGGAGGTGCCGGCGGTGCTGCGCAGCGGCGACCACGGCGCCATCGCCCGCTGGCGCCTCGAGCAACAGCAGCAGCGCACCCGCGAACGCCGGCCGGATTTGTATGCCCGCTGGCAGGAACAGCAGGCGCAGCAGTAGCGCCATGCTGGAGGGCATCCACGCTGCCCAGCCGGCGATGCTGCTCACCACAACCCCCAGCCTGGAGGGGCGGCCGATCCGCCACTACCTGGGCCTGGTGCACGGCGAGACGATCCTCGGCGCCAACCTGTTCCGCGACATCCTCGCCTCGATCCGCGACCTGGTGGGTGGGCGCGCCCGGGCCTACGAAACCACCCTGGAGCGGGCACGGGAGATGGCGCTGCAGGAGCTCAGCCGGCGGGCCAGGCTGCTGGGTGCCGATGCGGTGGTGGGCGTGCGCATCGACGTGGAGGTGCTGGGCCAGGCTGGCGGCATGCTGATGGCCTGCGCGACCGGCACGGCGGTGAACCTGAGCACAACAGGGCCCCTGCCGTTGCCTGCCCCCGGCCTGCCCCCCGCACCCTGAGGGTGCCGCTCAGCTCTTGCCTGCCTGCAGCCCCCTGAGGGCCGCCAGCAGTGCCGCCGGGCTCTGGGGATCGACCATCAGCACGCTGCCGCCCGGGGCCTGGGCCATCTGTTCGCCCATCGCCATCCAGTCGCCGGCCAGCAACAGGCGCATCGCTTCGGCGGCGGCCGGACTGGCCTGGATCGCCTCCGCCAGGCGGGTGGCGGCATCGGCGCGGGCCTGAGCCAGCAGGGCCTGCTGCTTGGCCTGGGCCTCGGCCTCCAGCACGAGCGCCTCCTGCTTGGCCCGGGCATCAAGCACCAGCGCCTCGGCCCGGCCGCGGGCGGCGTTGAGCTGCGACTCGCGCTCACCCTCCGAGCGCAGGATCGCGGCCCGTTTCTCCCGCTCGGCGGTCATCTGCTGCTCCATCGCCTGCTGCACGCCAGGGGATGGGTGGATATCGCGCAGCTCCACCCGGGTCACCTTCACCCCCCATGGATCGGTGGCCTGATCCAGCTCCTTCAGCAGCACTTCGTTCACCTCGTTGCGGGTGGTGAAGGTCTGGTCGAGGTCGAGCTTGCCCATCTCGGCGCGGATCTGGGTGAGCACCAGGTTGACCATCGCCGCCTGCAGGTTGTCGACGGCGTAGTAGGCGCGGGCATGCTCCAGCAGCTGCCAGTACACCACCGCATCCACCTCGATCGCCACGTTGTCGCGGGTGATGCACTGCTGGGGGGGAATGTCGAGCACCCGCTCCTTGAGCGACTCGTGGCTCACCACCTTCTCCAGCACCGGCAGCACGAACGACAGCCCCGGCTGCAGCTGGCGGTCGTACTTGCCGAGGCGCTCCACAAGCCGCGACTGGCCGCCGCTGGTCACCTTCACACTGTTGATGCCCAGCACTGCCATCACCACCAGGGCCGGCAGACCAAGGAAGACATCCATCGGAATCAGCCCGCGGCAGATCCCGCCCAGGCTAGGCAGCATGGTCTCAGCTGACTGCAGCCATGGCCCCGCTCCTCGCCCTGCCTCCAGCCCTGCTCTGGCTGGCGCTCGGCCTGGTCATGCTGGCCATCGAGGCCCTCGGCGCGGAGTTCGACGGCCTGCTGGCCGCTGCCCTGGCCTGCTTGAGCCTGTCGGTGGCCACCGCCCTGCTGCCCCTGGCCGCAGGCGTTCAGGTGCTGGCCTTCATCGCCCTCACCGGGCTGCTGCTGCTGGCGCTGCAGCGCTGGTCGCAGCGGCGGCGGGAGCGGGCGATCCCCCTGGCGGCGGCGGCCGCCCAGGCCACGGTGATCAGCGGCTTCGACGGCCCGACTCCAGAACGGGGCCGGGTGCGCTGGCAGGGCCAGAGCTGGGCGGCGGAAGCGCTGGACACCCCTGAGGCCCTGGGCCCCGGAGAGCCGGTGCTGGTGATGGGCCGGGAGGGGAACCGCCTGCAGGTGATGGCCCTCTCCCCCGGATCAGACCCGGCGGGCGAGGATCGATCCGCCACCTGACATCAAAGATCCGCCGGGGTCCCCATGGAGCTGCGCATCGGCAACGGCTACGACATCCACCGGCTGGTGCCCGGCCGCCCGCTGATCCTCGGCGGCCAGCGGCTCGACCATCCCGCCGGTCTGGGGCTGGACGGCCACAGCGACGCCGACGTGCTCGTGCATGCCGTGATGGACGCCCTGCTGGGCGCCCTGTCGCTGGGCGACATCGGTCGCTGGTTCCCCCCCGACGACCCCCGCTGGCTGGGGGCCGACAGCCTGCAGCTGCTCGAGCAGGTGGTGGCTCTGGTGACGGAGCGGGGCTGGCAGGTGCTGAATGTCGACAGCGTGGTGGTGGCGGAACGCCCGAAGCTGAGACCCCACATCGAGGCGATGCGAGCGGCGATCGCCTCCCGCATGGGGCTGGCGCCGGAGCAGGTGGGGGTGAAGGCCACCACCAACGAAGCCCTGGGGCCTGAAGGACGCGAGGAGGGGATCTCCTGCCAGGCCGTGGCGCTGCTGATGCGGCCGGCGGTGGCACGCTGAGAGGCACCGGCACCGGGTTCCACGGTCATGGCTCGATCCATTCACCCCAGCCCGAAACGTCAGATCCGCCGGGTTCTCCTTATGGTTACTGCCCTTTCGATCGTGGGGATGCTGCTGCTGATTTCTCCACCATTGGCCAGCGCCTCCCGGCCCAGCGGCTCGGGCCAGCCTGAAGCGGTGCAGATCGAGGTGGTGGAGCATCTGCGGCTGAAAGTGCCTGCGGAGGCCCGCCAGGCCTGGCTGGAGGCGGAACAGGGCAGCTGGGAGCCCTGGCTGCAGCGCCAGGCCGGCTTCCTGGGGCGCCAGCTGCTCTGGGATCCCGAGCGTGAGGAGGGCACCCTGCTGATCCACTGGGCCAGCCGCGAGCAGTGGCTGGCGATCCCGCCGGCGGAGGTGGAGCGGGTGCAGCGGCGCTTCGAGCAGCTGGCGCGGCGGCGCACCGGCCAGGTTCTCGTCAACCCCTTTCCGCTCACCCACCAGGGGGAGCTGGTGCCGCAGTGACGGCCAGCCCCCACCCCGACCAGGGGCCCGGCCAGCCCGACTACGTGCTCGGCAGCCACGGCGGTGAGCACGCACGGCTGGGCCGCCAGCACGCCATTTGGCGGGACGACACGACGGCCGCCTGGCACCGGGCCGGGTTCGGCAGGGGGCAGTGGCTGCTGGACCTGGGCTGCGGCCCCGGCTTCGCCAGCGCCGACCTGGCCACGCTGGTGGGCCCCGGCGGCCGGGTGCTCGGTCTCGACAGCGCCCGCCGGTTCGTGGCGACGGTGGAGCAGCTGGCGCAGGAGCGGGGGCTGAACCAGCTGGAGGCCCACTGCGTCGATCTGGCCGCTCCAGATGGCTGGCGGGCGTTGGATCTGCCCGCGCACCGCTGGCACGGGGCCTGGTGCCGCTGGCTGGCGATGTTCCTGCCACGCCTCGATCCCCTGCTCGATCTGCTGCAGCACAGCCTGCGGCCCGGCGGCCGCCTGGTGCTGCACGAATACATCCGTTGGGACACGTTCAGCGTGCACCCCGGCGGCGAGCAGCTGCGGCGGTTCACAGCGCGCTGCATCGACCACTGGCGGGCCCATGGCGGCGATCCAGACGTAGCCTCGCGACTGCCAGCCCTGCTGGAAGCCCGGGGCCTGCGGCTGCTGAACTGCCGCAGCCTGCTGGCCTGCTCACCCTCCAGCGGCGCCAAGACCGGCTGGCTGCTCGACTTCCTGGGCTCCTACGGGCCCCAGCTGCAGGCCAGCGGCGTGTGGAGCGAGGCCGAGCAGAGCGCGCTGACCGCTGAACTGGCCGAGGCCCGGCAGCGCACCAGCCTCTGGCTCACCCCGGCCCTGGTGGAGATGGTATGGGAGCAGCCTGGACAGCAGCCCCTGCACGAGGCGGCTGCGGAAGAAGCGGCCGGGGTCGGGGGCGTGCCATGAGCGAGGAGGCCGGCGAGACCCTGCAGCACCGCCTCGATCTGCAGCGGCGGCAACGGCTCGGCATGGTGGAAGCGATCTGGGGGGAGCACAAGAGCGCCGAGCAGATCGCGGCGATCTGCATCGAGCTGCTCGCCGCTGGCGAACTGGTGCTGGCCACCCGGGTGGACACCGCCAAGGCCGAGGCCGTGCTCGCCCTGCTGATGTGCGACGGGGGCAGCGGACCTGTGCGCTATCACCGGGCCGCCCGCTGCCTCGCCAGCGCGGCCCTGCCCTCGGTCCGGCCCTCCAGCGGGTCGGTGGCGGTGCTGGCCGGCGGCACATCCGATCTGGCCGTAGCCAGCGAGGCACAGCTGGCCCTGGCCTGCCACGGCGTTGCTGCCGAGCTGGTGCTCGATGTGGGGGTGGCGGGGCTGCACCGCCTGCTGGATCGGGTGGAGCAGCTGCGTGGCGCCACGGTGCTGATCGCCTGCGCCGGCATGGAAGGGGCGCTGCCCACGGTGGTGGCCGGCCTGCTGCCCCAGCCGGTGATCGCCGTACCGGTGAGCGTTGGCTACGGCGTGAGCCAGGGGGGGCTTGCGGCCCTGCACGGCATGCTGGCCAGCTGCGCCCCCGGGCTGTCGGTCGTGAATATCGACAACGGCTACGGCGCGGCGATGGCCGCCCTGCGGATCCTCGGGATCAGAGGTGCTGCAGATCCGGGTAGGCCGTGAGCAGCTCCTCGGTGCTGAGCACCTCGCCCGCGCCATCGGGCTGCCAGATCACCTCCACCGCCAGCAGATCGGTGGAGGAGAGCCCACCGAGCAGCTGCAGGGAGGCGCGCAGCGCTTCGGCGCTGGCGGCTCCGGGGAGGGTGAAGCGCTGACGGCTGGCCGCCAGGATCGTGACAACGATGAAATCGCTGGCCGCATCGCTGTCTCCCGCTCTGGCGATGGCGGATGGGGCAGCCGGATCGGCGCGGCGGCCCGACACATTGGTGGTGAGTTCAGCGGAGAGCTTGCTGCGCTCGGCCATCGACAGGCGGTTGAAGGTGGCTTCGGCAGAGGCGAAAGGCACCTCGCCCCGCTCGGCAAGGGCGTAAACCCAGAGATCGGGATGGCGCAGCAGGGCGAGCGTGGTCTCCTGAAGCACCACCTGCAGGCCGCTGCTGCTGCCGGTGTCGGCCGAAGCGGCCAGCCGACGCAGATCCGCCTGCAGCTGGCGAGCGGAAGCGAGCAGGCCGACCTGCAGCTGCACCATGCTCACCGGGCCGTCGACGCGGGCCAGGCCGCCGCCGCTCTCACCGCTGCCGCCGCCGCGCAGGGCATTGGTCACCAGACCGATCACGGCCATCAGCACCAAGAAACCAAGCAGGCCGCCGCCACCGAAACCAACGAAGGGAATGATGAACGGGAAGCCGATGCCGCCACCCCCATAACCACCCCCATAACCGCCGCCATAGCCGCCGCGGTACCCGCCATAACCGCCGCCATAACCGCCGCGGTAGCTGCCGCCGCCGCCATAGCTGCGGGGAGCGGATGGGGCCGAGCGGAAGCTGCCGCCGCCGATGCGGCCACCACTCGCCGCCTGGACTGGACCGGGCTGCCAGAGCAGCAGGCCCAGCACCAGTACGGGAAGGGCCAGACGGGCAAGGGCGCGTCTCAGCACGGAGGAGGGCAAGGGAGGTGGGCGCGGAGCCGCAGATGAACCTGAAATCTAGGTACCACCCCCCACGATGGTGACCACCTCAAGGCAGTCGGATTCCTGCACCATCCGGCCGGCCCAGTGGAGGCGGGGCAGGATCTCGCCGTTGTACTCGACCACCACCAGACGGGGGTTGTAGCCCAGGGCGACCAGCGCCTGCTCCAACGTCAGCCCGACGGCACAGGAGCGCTGCTCCCCGTTCACCTGCAGGGTGAGCGGCGGCCCGGAGCGAGGCGATGGGGAGGCGGGGGCGGGGCCCATGGCTGAAATCGCTGTGGAGTCATGCTGGCCGAGCGGCCGCCCCTGCGGCTCAGTGATCCCGGCCGAGGGCGCTGAGCAGATCCCGGCTGGCCGCCGCCGCATCCGCCGCCGCGGTGATCGCCCGCACCACCGCCACCCGCTCGGCCCCGGCGCGGCGCAGTTCAGGCACCGCCTCGGCCGTGATCCCCCCGATCGCAAACCAGGGAATGCGGGCTGAGGTGCTGGCCTCGCGCACATAGGCCAGTCCCACCGGCTGCCGGCCTGGCTTGGTGGGTGTGGCCTGCACCGGACCGACGCCGGCGTAGTCACAGCCATCCGCCTCCGCCTGGCTCAGCTGGGTCAGGGCATGGGTGCTACGCCCGATCAGCCGGTGCGGCCCCAGCAACCGGCGGGCGACGGCCGGCGGCAGATCCCCCTGGCCGAGATGCACGCCATCGGCGTCCACGGCCAGGGCCAGGTCGACGCGGTCGTTCACCAGGAAGAGCGCCCCGTGGCAGGCGCAGAGCTCGCGCAGGGCCAGGGCCTGCTCCAGCCGGCCGCGGTCGTCGGCCGGAGCGGCCGCCTCATCGCTGCCCGGCTTGGCCCGGTACTGCACCAGGCGCACGCCGGCCTCCAGGGCCGCCTCAACGCGGGCCGGCAGATCCGGCACGGGGCTGGTGACCAGATACAGGTGGCAGCGCTGCAGCAGCCGGCGGCGGGCCAGGCCAGTTGCTTCAGCGGGGGCGGCATCTGGGGCAGCATCTTGAGCGGCATCAGGGGCGGCGGGGGCGGCTTGAAGCAGCTCCAGCTCCAGGTCGTAAAGGCCGTAGCGGATCGCCGCCGCTTCCGCCGCCAGCACCGGATCCTGACTGCGGCCGAACTCCTCCAGCACCCGCAGGGCCTCCTGCACCCGGGCAGCATTGGCGGCCACCACCTGAGCGGGCCGCAGCCGCTCCGCCTGGGCGGGATGGGCCATGCCGGTGGCCGGGTCGCCGGCGGCATCGCGGGCCTGCTTGTAGGCGTCGCGATGGCAGCGGCCGAGCCGTTGGCGCATGTCCTTGGTGCAGGCCACCAGATCGCCGCGCTGCAGCCCGAAGCGGGCCCACTCCTCCAGCACCCGCAGCCCCTCGCGGGCGCGATCGAGATTGGCATCGATCAGCCGCAGCACCACACGATCGCTGCGGCCTGCATCGGTGTCTGACGTGACCATGGCGGAAGCGAGTTCGCGGCTTAACTTGCCTCCAGCATCCCCCGATGGATGTCGCCCCCCTCTCCGATGGCCAACGACCCAGACCACAGCGGAGCCAGTCAGGGCGGAGCCAGTCAGAGCGGAGCCAGTCAGAGCGGAGCCAGCACCCCTGTCGGCCGGCCGGCAGCCAGCCCTGAACTCGGTTCCAGCGACAACCCGATGGTGGTGCTGATCTCAGGCATCCTGCTGCTGGGGGGGATCGCCGCCTTCATCAGTTGGGGGCTCAGCCACGCCTACCCCGGCCGTTAAGGCGCGGGCGCGCTCGGCATCGGCGCCGATCTGGGCGGTGAGAGCCTCGAGGCAGGCGAAGCGCTGCTGGGTGCGCAGCAGCGCCAGCGGCTGCACGGTGATTGTGCAGTCCGTCAGATCGATGCGGCGGTCGAGCAGGTGCACCTCCACCGCCGATGGGGCGGCGGGGTCGACCGTGGGCTGGGGGCCCAGATTCATCACCGCCGCCCACCAGTGCTGCTCGTCAGGGTGGAAGTCGGTTCCGGGCCGCTGCACCCGCACCAGAGCGGCATAGACCCCCTCCATCGGCAGGAACTTGTGCGGGTCGATCGCCAGGTTGGCGGTGGGCCAGCCCAGCTGGCGGCCCAGGCCACGGCCGCTCACCACCGGCCCGCTGAAGCGATAGGGCCGCTGCAGCAGCCTGCCGGCCTCAGCCAGATCCGCCGCGGCCAGGGCCTGGCGGATGCGACTGCTGCTCACCCGGCCTCGGGCATCGTGCAGCATCGGCACCACCTGCACGGCGATGCCGCGCGCTGCGGCGATGCGGTGGAGTTCGGCAGCGTCGCCACAGCGACCGGCACCGAAGCGGAAATTTTCCCCCACGGCGATGCGCCGGGCCGCCAGCTGGCCCACCAGCACCCGCTCCACGAAGCGCTCGGGCGAGAGGGCTGCCAGTTCCCTGTCGAAGGGCACCAGCACCAGCTGGCGGATGCCCAGGGCCGCCAGCACCGAGAGCTTCTCCGCGGGCAGATCGAGCCGCAGACGCCGCTCGCCATGCAGCACCTCGCGCGGATGGGGCCAGAAGCTCACCACCGTGGGCAGCCCCTCCCCCGGGCCGGTCACAGCCTCGATCACCCGCCGATGGCCGGCGTGCAGGCCATCGAAACTGCCGATGGCGATCGCCGTGGGGCGTTGGGCGGCGGCAGCGGCGAGCAGCGGAATCAAACGCGGATAGACCAATCGCGACAGATCCCGTATCCCATGCGGGCCGAAATGATCTTCCCATGGCACCTTTGGGGCAGCCTCTCCCTGCCACCCCCATGGCCGACGCCCTCGATCTGCAACGCATTTCCGCCGCCCTGCGGCGCATGGGCTGGGTGCGCTTCTGGATCCAGCTGGTGCTCGGCGTGGTGGTGGTGGGGGTGCTGGTGTTCAACAACATCGGCGGCCGGCTGGCGGCCAACTCCTCGCGGGCCCTCGGGCTCGGGCCGGGCATCACCCTCACCACCCTGGCCTTCCTGATCCTGATCTGGTGCATCTGGCACAGCTGGCTGGTGGTGCGCTGCGGCCGGGCCCTGGGAAGCGCGGTGCAGCCCTCCAAAGGAGAAACGGCCCGGCTGGTGAAGCGCGGCGTGCTGGCCGACCTGCTCGGTCTCACCCTGGCGGCGGTCGGCTACCAGTCGATGGCAGGCAGCCTGTTCGTGCAGGCCTCGCAGCAGGTGCCGGGCTTCTTCGGGGCCCAGATCCAGGCCACCCCAGGCACCGCCGGCCGGGTGGTGGGCCTGCCGATCACCTCGATCGAGATGTTCTCGGTGCTCGGCAACACCCAGGTGCTGTTCGCCCACCTGCTGGGTCTGATGATCAGTCTGTGGCTGCTGCAGCGGGTGCATCGCCCAGCCCGCTGAGGCTGGGCAGAGCGGCCGTGTCACCCCGCCAGAACAGCTCGGGCTGCAGCGGGGTGAGCGAGGCGCCGCCCCCGTGCACATGGGCCACATCAGTGGGCCAGGCTGCAGGCCCCGCCACGTCGGCCTCCAGGTCGTTGGCCACCTCGCCCGCCAGCCAGTAGTAAGTGCGCCCCCGCGGATCGACGCGCTGGTCGAACTGGTCGGTGTAGCGGCGCACGGCCGTGCGGCACCAGCGCAGCGGGCCGATGCTCTCGGCCGGCCGAGGAGGCACGTTCAGGTTGAGCAGCATCGCCGGCGGCCAACCTGCCGCCACCAACGATTCGGCCACATCCAGGGCCAGGCGAGCGGCGGGCTCGAACTGGCGCCACTGGAAATCGGCGCTGCTCACCGCCAGGGCGGGCAGGCCTTCGATCGTGCCCTCCATCGCCGCGCTCACCGTGCCGGAATAGAGCACGTCGGTGCCCAGATTGGGGCCGTGGTTGATGCCGGAGAGCACCAGGTCGGGCCACTCCTCCAGCAGGGAGAAGAGGGCCAGCTTGACGCAGTCGCTGGGGGTGCCGCTGCAGGCCCAGGCGGTGATGCCGTCGTCGAACAGCTCATCGGCCCGCTCGGCGCGGATCGGCGTCTGCAGGGTGAGGCCGTGGCCGGTGGCGGAGCGCTCCTGGTCGGGGCACACCACCGTCACCTGGTGGCCGCGGGCGTTGGCGGCATTGGCCAGGGTGCGGATGCCGGCGGCGAAGACGCCGTCGTCGTTGCTGATCAGGATCTTCAGGGGCATCAGCGGCGGCACGGGGAATGGGGCGGGCTCGGAGATGGGGAGAGCGGGCGGATGGGTGGAGCGGCGGCGGCAGGCCGGGCGCTGCTCCGTACAGTCAGCTCTCAGTCTCCACCGTGCCGTCCAGCCGGGCTTTGTTGTGAGCGTCACCGTGTCGCTGCAGGATCTCACCACGCAGCTGGAGCAGCTGGAGGCGGCCGCTGCCAGCGAGATCGCCGCCGCCGGCGATGCCGCGGCCCTCGAGGAGCTGCGGGTGGGGCTGCTGGGCAAGAAGGGCCGGCTCTCGGCGGTTCTCGGCGCGATGGGCAAGCTGCCGGGTGCGGAGCGGCCGCTGATCGGCCAGCGCGCCAACGTGCTCAAGGAGCAGCTGAGCGGCCTGCTGGCCGAACGGCTGGCGGCGCTGAAAAACGCTGCGATGACAGCGCGGATCGCCAGCGAGAGCCTTGATGTGACGGCCCCCTGCCGCTACACACCGCCGGGGCACCGCCACCCGCTGATCAGCACGATCGAGGAGATCGTCGACATCTTCAGCGGCCTGGGCTACCGGGTGTCGGAGGGGCCGGAGATCGAAACCGACTACTACAACTTCACCGCCCTGAACATCCCGGAGCACCACCCCGCCCGGGACATGCAGGACACCTTCTATCTGGAGGACGGACGCCTGCTGCGCACCCACACCTCGCCGGTGCAGATCCGCCACCTGGAGAACAATCCGCCACCGGTGCGGGTGATTGCTCCGGGCCGCGTGTACCGACGCGACGCCGTGGACGCCACCCATTCGCCGGTCTTCCACCAGGTGGAGGTGCTGGCGATCGATGAAGGGCTCGACTTCACCCACCTGCGCGGCACGGTGACCGCCTTCCTGCAGCGCTTCTTCGGCGACCTGCCGGTGCGTTTCCGCGCCAGCTACTTCCCCTTCACCGAGCCCAGCGCCGAGGTGGACGTGCAATGGCGAGGCCGCTGGCTGGAGGTGATGGGCTGCGGAATGGTGGATCCGGCGGTGTTGACCGGCATGGGCCTCGATCCCGAACGCTGGAGCGGCTTCGCCGCCGGCCTCGGCGTGGAGCGCTTCTGCATGGTGCGGCACGGCATCGACGACATCCGCCGCCTGTACACCAGCGACCTGCGCTTCCTCGAGCAGTTCTGAGGCCAGCGCCCAGCCTGGTTGCGGCACAGCACGCGCCCCCCCATAAACTCAACCCGTTCCTTTGTTGCGCGATCGGTGCCCTGCGTCGGACTGATCGTCAACGACGGCAAAACTCTGGCCCTGAGCACGGCTGAGCGCATCCAGAGCCATCTGGAGCGCCACGGCTACAGCGTGGTGCGGGCGAGCAGCGCCGGTGGCATGGTGGGGTTCGCCAACCCGGATCAGCACCTCCGCAGCCGCGGCTACAGCGCCTGCGTACCGGCCGGCTTCACGGAGGAGATGGAGCTGGCGATCGTGCTGGGGGGCGACGGCACCGTGCTCTCGGCCGCCCGCCAGACCGCCCCGATCGGCGTGCCGATCCTCACGATCAACACCGGCCATCTGGGCTTCCTGGCCGAGTCGTATCTGCAGGACCTGGACACAGTGCTGCCGCGACTGGTGGCGCGGGACTGGAGCGTCGAGGAGCGCACCATGCTCGTGGTGAGTGTGATGCGGGCCGAGCAGCGCCGCTGGGAGGTGCTGTGCCTCAACGAGATGGCCCTGCACCGGGAGCCGCTCACCTCAATGTGCCACTTCGAGATCGCGATCGGCCGCCACGCCCCGGTGGACATCGCCGCCGACGGTGTGATCCTCTCCACCCCCACGGGCTCCACCGCCTATGCCCTCAGCGCCGGCGGACCGGTGATCACCCCAGACTGCCCGGTGTTGCAGCTCACGCCGATCGCTGCCCACTCGCTCGCCTCCCGCGCCCTGGTGTTCAGCGACCGCGAACCGGTCACGGTGTTTCCGGCCACGCCGGAGCGGCTGATGATGGTGGTGGACGGCAGCGCCGGTTGCTACATCTGGCCTGAAGACCGGGTGCTGATCCGCCGCAGCGACCATCCGGTGCGCTTCGTGCGGCTGGCCGATCACGAGTTCTTCCAGGTGCTGCGCAACAAGCTGGGCTGGGGGCTTCCCCATGTGGCCAAACCGGGCAACGGCACAGCGCCATGAACGGCACCCGCGTACTGCTGCTGGGTGAAGCAGCCATCAGCCTGGCTGCCCGGCTGGAGGCTTCAGGTTATCGGGTCTGCCTGACTGAGACGGAAGCAGCGGCCGGGCCAGCAGCCGGTGCGGATCTGGTGGTGCTGGCGGCGGGGGAGATGGGGCGGATCCCCGCCCTGCGCCAGCGCCTTGGAGCGGTGCCGATCCTGCTCGATGTGATCGAGGCAAGCCTGGAAGCGCGGGTGGTGTGCCTGAGCGCCGGCGCCGACGACTTCTGGCTGTCGGGCCAGGGGCCCAGCGATCTGCTGATGCGGCTGCGGCTGCAGCTGGAACTGAAACGTCGCGCCACCCCCGCCTCGCCGCTGCTACAGCTGGCCGACCTCAGTCTCGATCCCGCCAAGCGCCAGGTGAAGCGCGGCCCGCGGCTGGTGCCACTCACTGCGCGTGAATACCAGTTGCTCCTGCTGCTGCTGGAACGCAGCGGCCAGGTGGTGAGCCGGGATCTGATCCAGCGGAGGGTGTGGAACGACGATCGAGGCTGCTCCAGCAATGTGATCGAGGTGTACGTGCGCTATCTGCGCCAGAAGCTCGAACAGGCGGGGGAGCGGCGGCTGATCCACACGGTGCGCGGTCGGGGCTACTGCCTGAGCGAGCGGCTGCCGCCGCCCGGGGCTGGGGCCGGATGAGGAGCTCCCGCCTGCTGGCGCGCAGCCTGATCGTCCTCACGCTGCTGCCGGCGGCGGGGGGCCTGTCGAGCTGCGCCCAGGCAGCCCCGCAGCAGCTGCCGCTCACGGCCCGGTGGTGCCTCGATGCCCAGCGCTGCATCGCCCTGGAGGTGGCCGCCACAGCAGAGCAGCAGGCGATCGGTCTGCAGCTGCGCCCCCCCCTGCCGCCGCTGCGCGGCATGTGGTTCCCCTATGCCGTGCCCACACCGGCGCGCTTCTGGATGCACCGCACGCCGGCCCCGCTCGACATGCTGTTCATCCGCGACGGCGCGGTGACGGCGATCGAAGCCCACACCCAGCCCTGCATGCGGCTGCCCTGCCGCAGCTACGGCCCGAACGAACCGGTGGATGGGGTGCTGGAACTGGCGGCGGGCCAGGCCGAAGCCCTGGGGATCCGGGTGGGCAGCCCGGTGCGGATTGAGGCGCTGCCCTAGCCGCACGCTGGCCGGCGGCCCTGCAGCACCAGCACCGGATTGAGCGGCGCCAGGCGGGTGCCGTCCGCCAACGGCGCCCCCCGCCAGGCCTGGTGCTGGGCCACCGCAACGGCGCAGCCGGCCCGCTCCAGCAGGGGCCGCAGCTCCGCCAGTGCCTCCACGGTGGCCAGGGGGATCACCACAACGCCGCCGGGCCGCAGGCGCTCCAGCACCGCCGCGAGCACGGCCACCCGCTCGCGGCCGCCGCCGCCGATCAGCACCCGGTCGGGGTCGGGCAGTTGGGCCAACGCCTCAGGCGCCTGGCCCTCGTGGATCCCCGCAGGCCGTACCCCCAGCCGCTCGCCATTGGCGGCGATCAGGGCAGCGGAGCCGCCCCGTTGCTCCAGAAACCAGCCCGCCAGGCCAGGCCGCAGCCGCAGGGCCTCCAGGCCGATCGAGCCCACGCCGGCGCCGATATCCCAGAGCACGCCGGTCTCCGGCAGCTCCAGGTCGGCCAGCAGCTGAATCCGCACCTCCCGCTTGGTCATCAGGCCGGGGCGGTCGTCGTGCTGGAGAAACAGGCCGTCGGCCAGGCCGAACAGGGGCAGAGCGGCCGGGTCGGCGGGCGGCGGCGGCGGCTCGGCGATCAGCAGCACCAGGTGCAGGGGATCGAGATCGGCGGGCAGCGGGGCCTGGGGGGCCAGCCGCTGCACCCGCTCGGCGGGGTGGCCGAGCCGCTCGCACAGCCACAGGGCGTAGGCGACCTCCAAGCCGGAGGCCGCCAGGATCCGCCGCACCTCCTCGGCGCCGCCGCGGCTCGGGTCGGTGAGCACCGCCAGGGCGCTGGGGCGCTTCTGCAGGGCGGCGGCCAGGGGTTCGGGGTCGCGGCCGTGCAGGCTGACCCAGCTGGCGTCCTGCCAGGGGCGGCCGAGGCGGGCAAAGGCCAGCTGCAACGAGCAGGGGGCGGGATGAAAGCGCAACTGGGCCGCCGGAAAGCGCTGCAGCAGCAAGCGGCCGATGCCGAACCAGAGCGGGTCGCCACTGGCGAGCAGCACCGCCGGGCGGCCCGCCGCCAGAACAGCAGCAAGGGGGCCATAGATCTGCTCGGGCCGATCGCTGGCCAGGAGCTGGGGGCAGGGGCTCCCCGCCGGGATGCGGCCGGCTCCCTGCTCCTCCTGCCACCAAGGGCCAAGCTCCGTCAGCAGACGCTGGGGGGCAAGCAGCAGCTGGGCAGCGCGCACCAAGGCGAGGCTGGGGAGCGCCAAGGAGGCCAAGCCACCGGCATCGGTGCCGACTACGTCCAACACGGCCTGCTGAGCCAGGGCGCCCCACGGTCACTGCAGCCATGATGCTCAGCCGAGTTCCCCCCGGCCTGGCCATGAGCGACCGCCGCCAGCGCATCCACGACCTGGTGCTGGCCCTGCTGGCCCAGCAAAAAGACCTGGAGCTGCTGGCCGGCGACGGCACGGGCCTGCCCAGCGGCGATCCCGGCAACTGGATCGAACGCAACCGCCGCGTGGTGCAGCGCTATCAGGCCCTGGTGCGCTCGGCCGTCACCCTCGATGCCCTGGTGGACCAGGAGGTGAACGGCGGCTTCCAGGCGCCAGCGGCCCCAGCCCACCAGGAGCACTGAAGGCTCTGCTCAGCCCAGGGGCCGCTGCAGTGGTTCGTCAACCCTGGTGAGCACGGCTGCGGCGATAGAGCACTTGCCCCACCCGCGCAATGTGGTCCAGCAGCGCTGGATGGTTGATCGAACTCAGGCAGGAGAGATCGACGATCCAGGGCAGGAGCAAATCATCCAGATCGGCATCGATGCGGGCCAGGATCCCGGAGCTGAGTGCGGGGCCCACCAGGGTGAGATCGATGTCGGATGCAGGGCGATGGCGACCCAGAGCCCTTGAGCCATAAAGAATGGCTTCCTCCACCTCAAGATAGGCAGCCAGTACCTCTTGAATGGCCGTCAGGGCCGTCTCAGTGAGGCCGAAGAGCTGCGGCTTTGCGGTGAGAGCTTCTGGGCTCATGGCCTGCTCTCGTCGTGCAGAGCAGCGAAGCGATCGCGAAGGCTGCAGAACGCTGGTGTGAAGCGGTGGATCACGGCGTGAGCAATCACCTGGGCCTGCTCAAGGTTGTAGGTGTGCGACGACTGGTTACGAGCCTTGAGCATCTCCATCCAGGTATCGCCGTTACTGATCAGGCCATTGCGAAACGCAATCCTGGTTGCATCCCGGGAACCGGTGATGGCCTCAATCCCCTGATATTGCAGGTAATCCTTGAGAAGGTTCCAGGCCAGCTCATGGGTGAATTCGAAGCCCTGAATCAAACCCTGCTGCTCCAGCTCGCTCAGATCTCGCTCCAGGGCCAGCTGCACGCCGCGCTCCAGCACCATCAGGGCGCGCTGGAAGTTGTCAAACCGTTGGATCCAGCGAATGTCAGGCTCAGTCATGGGGTCAGGTTAGGAAGAACCGCCACCAAGGCCATCGCCATTGGGATAGCGGCTACGGAGCAGCTGCGCAAGTTCTCCTTCAGCGGCGGGCATCCTGCAGCGGGCAGCCATAGGCATGGAACGCCCCATCGGCGCTCACCAGCAGCAGCGATTCGCTGATCGACTGGGCCACGAGCAGGCGGTCAAACGGATCGCGGTGATGGAGGGGCAACTGCTCGAGCGTCAGCAGATGGGGAAGATCAAGCGGCAGGAGCTCGAAGCCGCACTCCTGAGCCCATGGAATCGCCTGGGCGGCCGAGAGCGGCATATCGCTGCGGGCCAGGGCGTGCTTGATGGCGATCTCCCAGAGCGACACATGGCTGATCAGCACGCTGCTGGCCTCGGCGGTAATCAGATCGCGGCTGCGGGGCCCCAGCATGGGTTCATCGCTGATCGCCCAGAGAAAGGTGTGGGTGTCGAGCAGGAGGCGCATCAGGACTGCTCAAACAGCTCGGCGATCAGCGGATTGGCGGCATCGATCGAGTCCGGAACCGTGAACTGTCCGCGGGCCACCCCCAGACGCCGCGGCCGCGCAGCCCCCTGAAGCGCGGTGAGCCGTGCCACCGGCCTGCCATTGCGGGCGATCACCACCTCGGTTGCCGCACCGGTTTCGATGGCCTCAACCAGGCGCGAGAGGTGGGTCTTTGCCTCGAGCATGTTGACCGTGCGACGACCACCGCCGCCCGCGGCCGCAGGAGTTGCCATCTCGCCCAGAACGCAAGAACGATCACATTCTAGACCAGACCAGACCAGACCAGACCAGAGCATTGCCTCTGTGAGTGATCTGCGCCTGCAGCGCCTTTAGTTACCTCTTCTTCCAGCCATCTTCTGCTCACTCCACTTCCGTTAGAGCCCCGGCAGGAAGCCCAGCCCCCAGCCAGCGACCTCTGACAAGCTGGGCGCACCTTTTCTGCCCCCATG
>JBBASO010000036.1:0-26469 GCA_040399265.1 Prochlorococcaceae cyanobacterium | reverse complement strand
ATGAAGAAGATCGCACCGTGGGCGAAGGCACCGCACATCAGGAAGATGGCGATGTACTGGTGGTGGGTGTAAAGGGCAGCCTGCGTCGTGTAGTCCCTGGCGATGAACGCATAGGACGGCATCGCATACATGTGCTGCGCCACCAGGCTCGTCACCACACCGAGGGAGGCCAGGGCCAGACCCAGCTGGAAGTGGAGCGAGTTGTTGATGGTGTCGTAGAGGCCCTTGTGGCCAGCGCCGAGGTCTCCAGGAGTTCCCTTAGGAGGGTTGTGAGCCTCGAGGATTTCGCGGATCGAGTGGCCGATACCGAAGTTGGTCCGGTACATGTGGCCAGCGATCACGAAGATCACACCAATCGCCAGGTGGTGATGGGCGATGTCGGTGAGCCAGAGCGCTTCGGTCTGAGGATGGAAGCCACCGAGGAAGGTCAGGATCGCGGTGCCTGAGCCTTCAGACGTGCCGAACAGCTGGTAGGCGGTGTCGGGGTTCTGGGCGTAGACGCCCCAGTTGCCGGTGAAGAACGGAGCCAGACCAGCAGGGTGGGGCAACACCGAGAGGAAGTTGTCCCAGCCGACGTGCTGACCGCGGGCTTCAGGGATGGCCACATGGACCAGGTGCCCGGTCCAGGCGATCGAACTGAAACCGAACAGCACAGCCAGGTGGTGGTTGAGCCGCGACTCAGCGTTCTTGAACCAGGCCAGAGAAGGCCGGAACTTGGGCTGCAGATGGAGCCAGCCGGCGAACAGGGCCCAGGCCGACAGGATCATCATGAAGATGGAACCCTGGTACAGCTCGGCATTGGTGCGCATGCCGATCGTGTACCACCAGTGGTACAGGCCGGAATACGCGATGTTCACCGGAGAGGAGGCGCCCGCCTGGGTGAAGGCGGTGATGGCGCCCTGGCCGAAGTGGGGATCCCAGATCGCGTGAGCGATGGGACGGACATGCAGAGGATCGGTGACCCACTGCTCAAAGTTGCCCTGCCAGGCGATATGGAACAGGTTGCCCGAAACCCAGAGGCCAATGATGGCCAGGTGTCCGAAGTGGGTGGAAAACAGCTTTTGGTAAAGCCGCTCCTCGGTCATGCCGTCGTGGCTCTCGAAGTCGTGAGCCGTGGCGATGCCGTACCAGATCCGGCGGGTTGTCGGGTCCTGTGCCAGACCCTGGCTGAACGAAGGAAATTTCGTTGCCATTGGGAAAGGTCAGGAAAGGTCAGCCGACCGCAATGATGCGGGCCAGGAAGAACGACCAGGTGGTCGCGATACCACCCAGGAGGTAGTGGGCGACGCCCACGGCACGGCCCTGGGTGATGGAGAGCGCACGGGGCTGAATCGCCGGTGCAACCCTCAGCTTGTTGTGAGCCCAGACGATGGACTCAATCAGCTCCTGCCAGTAGCCGCGGCCGCTGAACAGGAACATCAGGCTGAAGGCCCAGATGAAGTGGGCTCCCAGGAACATCAGGCCATAGGCACTGCTGCTGGAGCCGTAGCTGTTGATCACCTGTGCGGCCTGAGCCCACAGGAAGTCGCGCAGCCAGCCATTGATGGTGATGGCGCTCTGGGCAAAGTTGCCATTGGTGATGTGCTGAACAGTGCCGTCAGGGTTGACGGTGCCCCACACGTCGCTCTGCATCTTCCAGGAGAAGTGGAAGATCACAATCGACAGGGAGTTGTACATCCAGAACAGACCCAGGAACACGTGGTCCCAGGCCGACACCTGGCAGGTACCGCCACGGCCAGGGCCGTCACAGGGGAAGCGGAAGCCGAGATTCGCCTTGTCAGGAACCAGGCGGCTGCTGCGGGAATAGAGCACACCCTTCAGCAGGATCAGCACGGTCACGTGAATCGTGAACGCGTGAATGTGGTGCACCATGAAGTCTGCGGTGCCCAGCGGAATCGGGGCCGCAGCCACCTTGCCGCCCACAGCCACCACGGCGCCATTGAACACCTCGCTCACGCCGGCGAGGGCGTTGGGAGCGGTGGTGCCGGCAGCGGCGGCGTGCAGACCCTGGATCCATTGCGCGAAGACTGGCTTCAGGGCAATGGCGGAATCGCTGAACATGTCCTGGGGACGACCCAGGGCACGCATGGTGTCGTTGTGGATGTAGAGGCCGAAGCTGTGGAAGCCAAGCCAGATGCACACCCAGTTCAAATGGCTGATCAGAGCATCGCGTGCTTTGAGCACCCGGTCGAGCACGTTGTCGATGTGCTTGGCGGGGTCGTAGTCACGCACCATGGCGATGGCGGCATGCGCCCCGGCACCCACGATCAGGAAACCACCGATCCACATGTGGTGGGTGAAGATCGACAGCTGGGTCGGGTAATCGATGCCGATGTACGGATAGGGCGGCATCGCGTACATGTGATGGGCCACGATGATGCTCAGGGAGCCGAGCAGAGCCAGGTTCACGCCGAGCTGAGCATGCCAGCTGGTGGTCATGAACTCAAACAGCCCGTCATGGCCATTGGGAGCGGGGAACAGCAGGGGATCACCCTTCTGACCCTCGAGAATCTCCTTGATGCTGTGGCCGATGCCCCAGTTGGTGCGATACATGTGGCCAGCCACGATGAACAGCACCGCGATCGCCAGATGGTGATGGGCGATGTCGGTCATCCAGAGGCTGCCGGTGACGGGATTCAACCCACCCTTGAAGGTGAGGAAATCGCTGTAGGCGGCCCAGTTTCCGGAGAAGAACGCACCCACACCTGCACCGAAGCCAGGGAACAGCTGCGCGAGCAGGTCCTGGTTCAGGAATTCATGGGGCAGGGGGATGTCGCCATAGGTGGCGATCGTCTTGCCGTTGAGCACCAGCGGTTTGCCGGCGTCGATGGCGTCCATCAGGGCGGTGGTGGGCAGGGACACATGCAGCAGGTGCCCTGTCCACGACAGCGATCCCAGACCCAGCAGACCTGCCAGGTGGTGGTTGAGCATCGACTCAACGTTCTGGAACCACTCCAGCTTGGGAGCTGCCTTGTGGTAATGGAACACGCCGGCATTGAGCATCAGGCCGGCCATCACCAGCGCGCCGATAGCCAGAGCCAGCAGCTGAGTGGTGTTGGTGATGCCCCAGGCCCTCCACACGTGGAAGAGACCGGAGGTGATCTGAATGCCGTGGAAGCCGGCACCCACATCACCATTGAGGATTTCCTGGCCGAACACGGGCCAGACCACCTGCGCCGAAGGCTTGACGTGCAGGGGATCGGCGAGCCAGCCGGTGTAGTTGGAGAAGCGAGCGCCATGGAAGAAGGCACCGCTCAGCCAGATGAAGATGACGGCCAGATGGCCGAAGTGAGCCGAGAAGATCTTGCGAGAAACCTCTTCGAGGTCGCTCGTGTGGCTGTCGAAGTCGTGAGCGTTGGCGTGGAGGTTCCAAATCCAGGTGGTGGTTTTGGGACCTTTGGCCAGGCTGCGATCGAAATGTCCGGGCTTTTCAAAGAGCTCGAACGTGGCCGGAACGGGGTTCCGGTCGACCATGGCCTTGGCCTTTTCCCCACGCTCTGGTGGGCTGATGGTCATCGAGACGTTCCTCGAGGGACGGGGTCGAGGTGGTTGTGGTCCACCCCTTTGACGGCGGAACCGGGCGCAGAACGACCGGAGCA
This sequence comes from Prochlorococcaceae cyanobacterium, assembly GCA_040399265.1. Lineage (GTDB taxonomy): Bacteria > Cyanobacteriota > Cyanobacteriia > PCC-6307 > Cyanobiaceae > NIES-981. Next base: position 22,870 of record JBBASO010000036.1, on the reverse strand, counting down.
GGCCATCAGTGGGCCCCATGGCCTTGCAGGCCATGGGCGCCAGCCGGGCGAACTGCTCGGGGATCCGGGGGCGCGAGAACCGCGGCCCTGAACCTTGAAACCAGCTGCCACGACTGGGGCTTGGGGCCCCAGATAGGGGACCGCTGGGCGCAGTATAGGGGCCGGATTCAAGCCAACTCCAGGCTCAGTTACAAAGGTTCAATCCGGGAGATCCCCAGGCCACCACAGGCTTCTGAAGGTGAGTTGTTGATATCAACAACAAGCAATCTGCAGGAGGATTGCTGCATTCATCCCGCCATTCTCAACAGCAGCGTCTGATCAAGCGTGCGTCACCAGCCAGCAGAATGCTCCACATCCATGCACATCAACCGGGTGACGCTGCGACCAACGCTGCGACTGCCGCACGCCGGGCCAGAGAGGGTCTGGGTTCACCCTGGCGCAGTGAGCCGCTGGAGCCGACGCCGCAGGCTGCTGCAGGCGCTGGTGCTGCCGCTGTTGCTGGTGTTGCTGCTGCTGCCGGGCTGCGATCGGCTCGGTCGTTCAGAACGGGGCGGCAGTGACCGGCGACCGGCGCCAGTGGTACCTCAAGCCCCCGCCGGCAGGCTGCAGGAATCGGCACCGCCCGGAGCGGTGCAGCAGCTCAGCGCGGCCCTGGCCGCCCGGAATCCCCGCGTCAGCGTCCTCCGTCCGACCGCTGACACCGTGCTGCCTGCCGGCCCCTGGACCCTGGAGCTGACCCTCACAGACTGGCCCCTCGCCCAGTCCCGGGAGCTGGGGCTGGGTGCGCACCTCGTGGTGCAGATCGACGCTGACGAACCGCTGCGGATCAGCGACTGGGGCAGCGGCGATCCGACAACCGGACGGTTGACCCTGGAGCTGCCGCCGCTCTCACCAGGCAGCCACCGGCTCAGCATCTACGCCGCCCGCCCCTGGGGCGAAGCGGTGAAACAGCCGGGAGCGAGCACCCAGCTGGTGGTGCACCGGGTCGCTGCCAACCCCCTCAGTCAGCCACCGCCGCGCAGTCCCCAGTTGATTGCCGTCGGCCCGGCCGGGCTCGCCCAGGCCGAACCGGTGCTGATCGACTGGCTGCTGCTGGATGCGCCCCTGCAGGGGCTGCGGCAGGACGACGGTCAGTGGCGTCTGCGGATCAGCGTGAATGGAGACAGCTTCCTGGTGGATCAGAACGTGCCGCTCTGGCTGAGCGGTTTCCACACCGGCAGCAATGCGGTGCTGATGGAGCTGCTCGATGGGCGGGGCGAACCGCTCAATCCTCCCTTCACCAGTGCGGTGCGCGAAGTGCTGCTCGACCGCGCTGCAGCCAGGCCCGCCTGGCTGCAGCCCCGGCTCGACGATCGGGAGCTGGCCGTGCTGCTCGGCCAGGCACCCAGTGGGGGACCAGACCCGGAACCGGCGGATTCTGCATCCGTTGAACCCTCCGCCCCGGAGCCCCGGGCTGATCGCAGTGCGGATCAAACCGATGCTTCCAGCGATCAAGAAACCTTCATCGAGAACCAGAATACTGAAAAGGACCAGGACCAGGAGCAGAAGCACGACCCTGAGCAGGACAAGAACCCTCGCCAGGACCAGGCAACCGAGCTGGGCATCCGCCCAGACCAAAACGCTGCGACTGGGCAGGACGGGGCAGCCGAGCAGGACCTCGCAGCCGACCTGACCAGCAAGGCGGTCTTGGACGCGGAGCAAGACGCGGAGCAAGACGCCGCGACAGATCCGCCGGCCAAGGCCGCCCTGCCACCTGCTGACGAAGATGATCAGGCGGATCGCAGGGAGCAGGCGCCTGCTGCGCCGACCAGCGCCCGCAATCTGGTCCGGGAGGATGGTTCGATGATCAAGCCCGTGCCCAGGGGGCCCCTCAGCGGCCTGCGCCAGCGGCTCGCGTCATGAGCAGGCAGGGGATCTGGGGGCTGTCGTTCAGCGCGGCGGGCGATGCGCTGCTGGCCCAGCTGAGTGGGGCTGGCGCCCTGCACGGCCAGCTGGACGTCATGGGCCTGGTTGAGCGGTGGGGGAGCGCCGAAGCCTTTGTAGTGGTGGGCGCCTGCGGTCTGGTTGTGCGCCAGATCGCCCCTCTGCTGCAGGGAAAGCATCAGGACCCGGCCGTGGTGGTGCTCGATCCCCTCGGTCGCTTCGTCATTCCCCTGCTGGGCGCCCACGGTGCTGGCGCTGATGCCCTCAGCGAACGGGTCGCCGCCGTGCTCGGGGGGCAGGTGGTGGCCACGGGCCACAGCAGCGGCCAGGGACTGCTGGCGCTCGACAGCTTCGGCCGGGCCTGGGGTTGGCGCCGCAGCCCATCCGGCGACTGGGGCGATCTGATGCGGCGTGCGGCCCGCCCCGGGGCGACGATCCAGGTCTGTCAGGAGGCGGGAACGCCGCGCTGGCGCGACCTGGAGGCGAGCCGTTCCCTTGGCTTCGACCAGCCAGCGGCGGCTCCGGATCTGAAGATCAGCGAGCAGCGGGGCGAGGGATGCCGCTGGCACCCCCCCTGCCTGTGGCTGGGAATCGGCTGTGAACGCGACACCAGCCTGGCGGTGCTGGAGCAGCTGGTGGACAGCCAGTTGCAGCAGCTGGAGCTAGCCCCGGAAGCGGTGGCCGGGGTGGCCAGCATCGACCGCAAAGCCGATGAAACGGCCCTGCTGGCCCTGGCGCATCGGCGTCAATGGCCTCTGCGCTGGTTTACCGCTGCCCAACTGGCGGCGGTGACCGTGCCCAACCCATCGGCGGCGGTGGCCGCGGAAATGGGCACGGCCAGCGTGGCGGAAGCGGCGGCCCTGCTGGCGGGCGGGCCGGAAGCGGCACTGCTTGCCCCCAAGCGGGTGCTGCGAAGTCAGCCCCCCGAGCGCGGTGCCGCCACCCTGGCAATCGCCAGGTCGGCCGAACAATGGGCCCCTGCCGCTGGCGAACTTCATCTGGTGGGCAGCGGTCCGGGCAGACTTGACCTGCTCACGGCCGATGCCCGCCTGGCCCTGGCTCGGGCGACCGTGTGGGTGGGCTATGGCCTCTATCTCGATCTGCTGGAACCGCTGCGGCGACCCGATCAACTGCGCTGCGACGGCCAGCTCACCCAGGAGCGGGCCCGCTGTGCCCAGGCCCTGGCGCTCGCCAGCCAGGGGTTGAACGTGGCGCTGGTGTCATCCGGCGACAGCGGCATCTACGCGATGGCAGGGCTCGCTCTGGAGCTGTGGCTGCAGCAACCGGCCGGCGCGCGGCCCCAGTTCGCCGTGCATCCCGGCATTTCGGCGCTTCAGCTTGCTGCAGCGCGGGCCGGAGCGCCGCTGATGCACGACTTCTGCACCATCAGCCTCAGCGACCGGCTCACCCCATGGACCGTGATTGAGCGCCGCCTCGAGGCAGCGGCCGCAGGCGACTTCGTGGTGGCGCTGTACAACCCGCGCTCCCGCGATCGCGACTGGCAGCTCAGTCGCGCCTGCGACCTCCTGCGCGCCCACAGACCCGACGAGACACCGGTGGTGCTGGCCCGCCAGCTGGGGCGTAAGGAGGAAAGCGTGACGCTCCACACCTTGGCAACCCTGCCTCTCAAGCAGGTGGATATGCTCACACTGGTACTGGTGGGCAATAGCACCAGCCGCAGCCAGGACGGCTGGATGGTCACTCCGAGGGGATACCCAGGGGCGGAACTCGTCTGATGATGAGCCCAGAGATCACACAAGCCTGAGATCCAGTGGCTTGAGATCGAGTCGCTTGAGATCGAGTGATCTGGAGATCAGGCGCACCAGGAGAGCGCGCGGCCCGAAAGTCTCCGGAACCGAGCAACTCAGCAGCTCCTGAAGAGACTGGAGGCCCCGGAGAGGATCGGGCTCAAAATCGGGATGACAGGATTCGAACCTGCGGCCCCTTCGTCCCGAACGAAGTGCGCTACCAAGCTGCGCTACATCCCGATGGGTTGAGCTTACGCGATCACCATCAGGCCAGCCTGGCGGCGCGGAGGGTTTCTAAAGTCGCCAAATTCAGTGCAGCGCTCGCGTTGATCACTCCCAGCAAACCGGAGTGGCTCCGGGTCAAGGCCCCACAGCGGGAACGCATCGGCGCCGTGGCCGACCTGCTCACCGACCTCAGGCTCAACACGGTGTGCCAGGAGGCCAGCTGCCCGAACATCGGCGAATGCTTCGCCGGCGGCACCGCCACCTTTCTGATCATGGGGCCGGGGTGCACCCGCGCCTGCCCCTACTGCGACATCGACTTCGACAAGAGCGTGCGGGCGCTGGATCCGACCGAGCCGGAACGGCTGGGGGAAGCCGTGAGCCGGCTGGGGCTCAGCCATGTGGTGATCACCTCGGTGAACCGCGACGACCTGGCCGATGGCGGCGCCAGCCAATTCGTAGCCTGCATCGAGCAGGTGCGCCGCCGCTCGCCGCTCACCACGATCGAGCTGCTGATCCCGGATTTCTGCGGCGACTGGCAGGCGCTGGCCACGGTGATGGCGGCGGCTCCGGATGTGCTCAACCACAACATCGAAACGGTGCCGCGCCTCTACAGACAGACCCGGCCCCAGGGGCTCTACGGGCGTTCGCTTGAACTGCTGCAGCGGGTGCGGGAGGGCTGGCCGCGCACCTACACCAAATCGGGGCTGATGGTGGGCCTTGGTGAAACAGATGCCGAAGTGCGCGAGGTGATGGCCGATCTGCGCCGCCATGCGGTCGACATCGTCACCATTGGGCAATACCTCTCCCCAGGCCCGAAGCATCTGCCGGTGGAGCGTTTCGTGACGCCAGCGCAGTTCGAGGCGTTCCGGGCGCATGGCGAGCAGGAGCTGGGCTTCCTGCAGATGGTGAGCAGTCCACTCACCCGCAGCAGCTACCACGCCGGTGAGGTGCAGCGGCTGATGCGGGACTATCCGCGCTAGGCCGCCACGGCCTGCCGCTCCGCCAGCCCCATGGCCGCCCTTTCGCTGGCAGGCAGCAGCTGCTTGAAGCGCCCCTTCCAGCTGGACCAGTCGGCCAGGATCGCTGCCGCTTTGGCGCTGCCCGTGAGCTTCAGATGCGCCTCGAGGAGGGGCCTGAGCACCGCTTCCTGCTCAGGGGTGGTGAGCGGGCAGATAGCCACGGTCTCGGGATTCACCCGCTCCGCCAGGCCGCCGGATTCATCGAGGATGAAGGCGACGCCACCGGTCATGCCGGCCGCCACGTTTCTGCCGGTACTGCCCAGCACCACCACTACGCCGCCGGTCATGTACTCACAGCAGTGGTCGCCGGCACCTTCCACCACGGCGGCGGCGCCGCTGTTGCGCACGGCGAAACGCTCGCCCGCCCGGCCCAGGGCGAACAGCTCGCCGCCGGTGGCTCCGTAGAGGCAGGTGTTGCCCAGGATCACCTGGCGGCCGGGGTCGTTGCCGCCCGCGGCTGGTACCACGCTGATGCGGCCGCCGTTGATGCCCTTGCCCACGTAGTCGTTCGCTTCACCCACCAGGCGCACGGCCATGCCCTGCACCGCGAAGGCGCCAAAGCTCTGGCCGGCCGCCCCCTCGAAGGTGAGGTCGAGCTGGCCACCGAAGCCCTTGTTGCCATGCCGCGCGGCGATCTCGCCGCCCAGGCGGGCGCAGACGCTGCGATCGGTGTTGACAATCGCCAGGGTGCGGGCCACCCGGCCGTGGCCCTCGATCGCCGCCTGCACCTCGGCATCGGCCAGCAGCTGGTCTTCCAGTACCAGGCCGTTGCCATGGGCTTCGACGGCGTGACGCAGCCAGCTGCGGTCGGCGGCAGCGGCGATCGGCTCCAGCAGGCAGGAGAGGTCGAGGGCCTGGGTCTTGGCCAACTGCACGGCGCGGGGCCGCAGGAACTCGGTGCGGCCAATCAGGTCCTCAAGCCGGGCCACGCCCAGCACGCTCAGCAACTGGCGCACCTCTTGCGCCACGAACAGGAAAAAGTTCACCACGTGGTCAGGGATGCCGCTGAAGCGCTTGCGCAACGCCTCCTTCTGGGTGGCCACACCCACCGGGCAGTTGTTGGTGTGGCAGACGCGGGCCATGATGCAGCCCTCAGCGATCATGGCGATCGAACCGAAGCCGTATTCCTCGGCGCCGAGCAGGGCAGCCAGGATCACGTCCCAGCCGGTTTTGAGGCCGCCGTCGGCCCGCAGCAGCACCCGATCGCGCAGCCCGTTCTCCAGCAGCGAGCGGTGCACCTCGGTGAGACCCAGCTCCCAGGGGCTGCCGGCGTGTTTGATCGAGCTGAGCGGTGAAGCACCTGTGCCGCCGTCGTGGCCGGAGATCTGGATCACGTCGGCATTGGCCTTGGCCACCCCGGCGGCGATCGTGCCGATGCCGATCTCGGCCACCAGCTTTACGCTCACCTTGGCGGCCGGATGCACCTGATGCAGGTCGTGGATCAACTGGGCCAGATCCTCGATCGAATAAATGTCGTGATGGGGCGGCGGCGAGATCAGGGCCACGCCAGCCTTGCTGTTGCGCAGCCAGGCGATGTAGGGATCCACCTTCGGCCCGGGCAGCTGGCCGCCCTCGCCCGGCTTGGCCCCCTGGGCCACCTTGATCTCCAGCTGGCGGCCGCTGCGCAGATATTCGGGGGTCACGCCGAAGCGGCCCGAAGCGATCTGCTTGATGGCCGAGCAGGCGGTGTCGCCGTTGCGCAGGCCATTGAGAGTGGGCAGGGTGGCCGAGCGCCCCTCGCCGTCCACGTCGCTGAGGGTATGGAAGCGGGCCGGGTCTTCGCCGCCCTCGCCGCTGTTGCTCTTGCCGCCGATGCGGTTCATCGCCACCGCCAACACCTCGTGGGCCTCCCGGGAGAGGGCGCCCAGGCTCATGCCACCGGTGCAGAAGCGTGCACAGATGCTCTCCACGCTCTCCACCTGATCGAGGGGCAGGGGCTGGGCGGCCGGCTTGAGCTCCAGCAGGTCGCGCAGGGCCGTGACCGGCCGGTTCTCCAGCAGGGTCTTGTAGGTGGAGAAGTGGTCGTAACCCGGGCCGGCCGCCACGGCGGCATGCAGGGCCTTGGCCATCTCCGGACTGTTGAGGTGGTACTCGCCACCGGTGCGATATTGCACGAAGCCCATGAACTCGAGCTTGCTGCGGTTGAGCTCGGGGAAGGCCTTGGTGTGGAAGCTGAGGGTTTCACTGGCCAGCTCAGCCAGGCTCAGGCCCGCCACCCGGCTGGTGGTGCCCTTGAAGGCCAGCTCGATCAGATCAGCGCCGATGCCGATCGCCTCGAAGATCTGGGCGCCGTGGTAACTGGCTAGCAGTGAAATGCCGATCTTGGAGAGAATCTTACGCAGACCGTCTTCAAGGGCCTTGCGCACATTCGCCTGCACCTGATCGGGGGTGAGGGCCGGCAGCTTGCCGCGCTCGATGTTGGTCTGCACCTTGGGCTGAGCCAGCCAGTGGCGTGCCGTCTCCCAGGTGAGCCAGGGGCAGACGGCGCTGGCGCCGTAGCCGATCAGGCAGGCCAGATGGTGGGTGCTCCAGCACTGGGCCGTGTCCACCACCAGCGAGGCTTGCAGGCGCAGGCCCAGGTTGAGCAGATGGTGGTGCACAGCGCCCACCGCCAGCAGCGGCGGCAGGGTGGTGGTGGTGGCGTTGATCCCACCGGAGGCGCCGCCACGATCAGACAGCACCAGGATCTGGCTGCCGGCGCGCACGGCCGCCTCGGCCTCGCTGCGCAGCCGATCGAGGACCGCACTGAACGCCACCGGTCCCTCAGTGATCGGCACCAGCGTCGAGAGAGTGGTGAGCGCCAGACCCTGCTGGCCCAGAGCGGCCAGCTCCGCCTCATTGAGAACCGGACTGTCGAGGTGGAGCACGGCGGCGGCCGAGGCATCGGGGCGCAGGGCGGAGCCCCGCCTGCCCAGATGCATCTCCAGGCTCATCACCAGCTGTTCGCGCAGGGGATCGATCGGCGGGTTGGTGACCTGGGCGAAGCGCTGCTTGAAATAGTCGTAGAGCAGATGGGGCTTATCCGAGAGCACCGCCAGAGGGATGTCGTCGCCCATGCAGTAGGTGGGCTCCTTGGCGGCACCGGCCATGTCTTCGATCACCAGATCGAAGTCTTCAGCCGTGAAGCCGAACGCCGTCTGCAACTGCAGCAGCTCCAGGTCGCCGAGGTGCCGCTCCTGGGTCCAGGGCTGGGGGCCCAGGTGGCGGCGATGCTCCGCCAGCCAGGAGCCGTAGGGATGGCGGGCGGCCACCTCCTCCTTCACGTCCCAGTTGTGCAGCAGGCGGCCGTGCTCCAGATCGACCGCCAGCATCTGGCCGGGGCCGAGGCGCCCCTTCTCGACGATGCGGCTCTCATCAAGTTCGGCGACGCCGGTCTCGCTGCCCATCACCACGAAGCCATCGCTGGTGATGCAGTAGCGGGCTGGACGCAGACCGTTGCGATCCAGGGTGGCTCCGACGCTGCGGCCATCGGCGAACACCAGCAGGGCCGGGCCATCCCAGGGCTCCTGGGTGCAGGCTGCGTACTCGTAGAACGCCTGCACGGCGGGCCTGCCTGCCAGCTCTGGCTGGTTGCGGAAGGCCTCCGGCACCAGCGTGAGCAGGCTCTCGGTGATCGGCCTGCCGCTGCGCACCAGCAGCTCCAGGGTGGCGTCGAGATTGGCGGAGTCGCTGAAGGCGGCATTCACCACCGGCTTGAGGTCGGCGGCGGCCTCACCCCACACCGCATCCAGGCTGGCCTCCGAGGCCCGGGCCCAGTTGAGGTTGCCCAACAGAGTGTTGATCTCGCCGTTGTGCCCGAGCAGGCGCATCGGCTGGGCAAGCGGCCAGCGGGGCAGGGTATTGGTGCTGAAACGGCGGTGGTAGACCGCGAAGGTGACGGCGAAGCGCGGATCGCGCAGGTCGGCGTAGAAGCGCGCCAGCACCTCTGAGCGCACCATGCCTTTGTAGACGACGGTGCGGCCGCTGAGCGACGCGAAATAGAGGTCGCCCGAGCGCTCTGCGAACTGGGCGCGGGCCCTGTCGCCGCAGCGGCGGCGCAGGCGGAACAGCAGACCTTCCAGAGAATCGCCGCCCGCATCGGCGGCCAGCAGCCATTGCTCGATCACCGGAGCGGTGTCGCGCGCCAGCGGGCCCAGCACGGCCGGATCGACCGGTACCGCCCGCCAGCCCAGGCTGCGCAGGCCTAGACGGGCGGCCTCCTCGTCGCAGAAGGCCCGAGCCAGCTCGCGGCGCTCGGCGTCTGCGGGCAGAAACACCATGGCCAGGCCCCGGGCCTGGCCGGCGGCAGCTGCCGCCGCCGGCCAGACGGCCTCCAGATACGACCAGGGGATCCCGCAGAGCACGCCGGAGCCATCGCCGGAATCGCCATCACCGCCGCAGCCGCCGCGATGCTCCATGCAGCCCAGGCCGCGCAGGGCCTGCTGCAGCACCCAGTGGCTGGCCTCCCCTTTCAGACTCGCCAGGAAGCCCACACCGCAGGCGTCTTTCTCGCCGGCGACAGCCGCCGGAGCCGGGCTGTCGCAGTGGGGCCAAACAGGGCGCGAAAACTGGGGCATGACCAGATGGGTTCCGGCGGGAAATCTGAACGTGAGGGCGGGGAAGGCGGTGCCGACCCTGCGGCGGCGGTTGGCGGCGCCGGCAGGGGCAAAAGCGCCGCTGACGCGAAGGCGCGGACAGCCGCTGGAGGCGGTTCCGTCCAGGCTCCGGCCCTAAAACCGGTGTCGCTGTGGACCTGAAAGCAAGGCGACAGGTGATCCTGAAAGCGCTGCAACAGGTGAACCTCCGATCCTAGGGACAGGCCTTCCAGTTCTGGTCGCTAGCGTCAATAGCCCACCGGCTGTTCCAGGCCATGGCGTCCTGCCCCTCCTCCCGCCGATCGCCGTCGCGGTCCAGCGCGGCTGGCAGCTGGATCGGGGCCGCCGCCGCCGGCATCGCTCTGCTGCTGACTCCGCTCCAGGCCGGCGGCGCGCCGCGCGGCCGGCCGGCTCTCGCTCCCCCTCCCGTGCTGGCGGCACCTACCGCAGAGCTGCGCAGCGGCACCACGGTGCGCATCAACGGCCGCCGCCAGCAGGCGCTATGGCGCTGGATCGGGGGCGACAGCCCGCGGGCGCTCTGGCTGCCCCTGGAAGTGCTCCAGAACCAGCTCGGCGTCAGCAGTCGCAGCCTGCCCGACGGGAGCCTCGATCTGGAATGGTTCGGCCAGCCGCTGAAGGTGGCTGCAGCCGATCAGCAGGCCCTGGCCGACGAGGTGGCGATCGATGCCCTGCCGCTGCTGGGAAGGGTGGGCGTGCGATTCGGGGTCGACGGCGACCAACTGCGACTCGAGCTCGCCAACGCCAGCCTGCTGCAGCTGCGCAGTGCCGCTCAGGCCAACGGCCGCCGGATCGTGCTGGATCTCTCCGCTCCAGCCCTGGTGCGCCAGGAGGGCAGCGAACTGGTGCTCGGCCTCAGCGGCAGCGGCGCGCTGCTCAGCCAACTGCGGGATCTCGGCCTGACAGCGCGGCCGGCCGGCTCCGACCTGGCCTTGCGCAGCCCGGCCGGCCCGCCCCAGCGTGTGTTCACCCTGGGCAGTCCCAGCCGGGTGGTGATCGACATCCCCGGCGGCTCCCCCGGGGTACCGCGCCAGCAGGAGCGACCAGCGCCGATCGACCCACGCCTGCAGGCCCTGCTGGGTCGCAGCGTCCGCTGGGAGCGCGTCAGCCGCAGCGGCTTCCGGATCAACGCCGTGCGGGTGGAACCGCGCAACGGCCCCCTGCGACTGACACCGCTGATTCCCAGCACGGGCATGCAGGGACTGATGACCCTCCCACAACTGGCTCAGCAGAATGAGGCGCTGGTGGCGATCAACGGCGGCTACTTCAACCGCGTGCGCCAGCTACCGCTGGGCGCCCTCAAGCAGAACGGCCGGTGGCTGTCGGGGCCTATTCTCAACCGGGGCGTGGCGGCCTGGAGTGGCCGGGAGCTGCCCCGCTTCGGGCGTCTCAGTCTGCAGGAGTGGCTGAGCGGACCGAACGGCGAGACCCTGCCGCTGGTCGTTGTAAACAGCGGCTACGTGCAGCGGGGCATCAGCCGCTACGACGAGGCCTGGGGACCCGCTTACAGGGCCCTGAGCGGCCAGGAAACCGCCTTGCTGCTACGCCAGGGGGTGGTGCAGGAGCGGTTTGAAGCCGCCCAGCTGGAGCAGGGCGTGCCGTTGCGCCGAGGCGAGATGCTGCTGGTGGGCCGCGGTGGCGCCGCCCTGCCCTGGAGCCGGGGCGATCGACTCCAGCTCACCAGCCGCTCCAGTTCCAGCCTTGGCGAGGCCGAACAGGTGATCGGCGGCGGACCGCTCCTGCTGCAGGACGGCCGACTGGTGCTCAACGGTGGCATCGAGGCCTTCGCCGCCGGCTTCCTGCGCCAGGGGGCGCCGCGCTCAGTGCTCGCCAGCGACGGACTGGAAGTGTGGCTCCTGACCCTGGAAGGAGAGAACGGGCCGGGACCCACCCTGGAAGAGACCGCCCGCGTGCTCCTGCAGCTCGGCCTGCGCGATGCCCTCAACCTCGACGGCGGCAGCTCCACCGGTCTGGTGCTCGGGGGCAGCCTGCAGGTGATGGGACGGGGGGTGGCCGGCCGGGTGCACAACGGCGTGGGCCTGGTGCCGCAGTGAACGTGTCACCCGTGACCGGCCCGCTGCGAAGATCGGAAACCGATTCCAGCCGCCGCGGGCGGCACCCACTGCGATGCCGAAGGGCAACAGCCTGCGACTGACCGCCGCCGCCGCCGCCGAACTGGGCCGCCAGGCGGCCGTGGCCGGCACGCCGGGCCTGATGCATCTCGATCTGCAGCCGAATGGATGCGCCGACTGGACGATCCGGCTGCGCCCCGGCCATCTGGCGGGCGTGCCCGTGGCCCGCGCCGATGGGGTGACCCTCTACGCACCTGGGGAGCAGACGGCGCTTCTGGCCGGCCTGAATCTTGATTACCGGGGTGATCTCAGCGGTGGCGGCTTTCTGGTGCGGGGGCCGGAGGGGGTGACCAGCTGCGCCTGTGGAGCCGCCTTCAGCCGTCGCCCTGGCTGATGGGGAAGGCGACCCAGTAAGGTGGCGGATTGTCGAAATCGGTCGAACGTCAGTCAACAGCGTTCGACCTCTGATCCCGGCTTAAACGAACCCGGCCAAAACCGGCCCCCGACCTACCGGCCCTCGATGCCAACCATTCAGCAGCTGATCCGCACAGAGCGGCAGAGCCTCACCCGCAAGACCAAATCGCCGGCCCTGCGGGCCTGCCCGGAGCGCCGTGGGGTGTGTACTCGCGTGTACACCTCCACCCCGAAAAAACCGAACTCGGCCCTGCGCAAGGTCGCTCGCGTGCGCCTTACCTCTGGATTCGAGGTGACCGCCTACATCCCTGGCATTGGCCACAACCTGCAGGAACACTCCGTGGTTCTGATCCGCGGGGGCAGGGTGAAGGATCTCCCGGGTGTGCGTTACCACATCATCCGCGGCACGCTGGACACCGCCGGCGTCAAGGACCGTCGCCAGTCCCGTTCCAAGTACGGCGCCAAGACACCGAAGGCCTGACCCCGAAGCCTGAGGCCCTCCGAGCAGGTGCCGAATAGACCGCCGGTCGCCGCTCCGGATTTCCTCCTTTCCTTTCCCGTTCCTCCGTTCCCCCATGTCCCGCCGCAACGCCGCTGAGAAACGCCCGGTTCTGCCTGATCCGCAGTTCAACAGCCGTCTGGCCTCGATGATCGTGGCCCGCCTGATGAAGCATGGCAAGAAGTCGACCGCTCAGCGCATCCTGAGCGACGCCTTCACCCTGATCAACGAGCGCACCGGCAACGATCCGCTCGAGTTGTTCGAGACCGCAGTGCGCAACGCCACTCCCCTGGTGGAAGTGCGGGCTCGCCGGGTGGGCGGCGCCACCTACCAGGTGCCGATGGAGGTTCGCCAGGAGCGGGGCACCGCCATGGCCCTGCGCTGGCTCGTCAACTTCTCCCGTGCCCGGAACGGCCGCAGCATGGCCCAGAAGCTGGCCGGCGAGCTGATGGATGCCGCCAACGAAGCCGGAAGCGCCGTGCGCAAGCGCGAGGAAACCCACAAGATGGCGGAAGCGAACAAAGCCTTCGCCCACTACCGCTACTGAGCTCGTCCATCCCCCCTTTCGGGCTGATCTGTAGAGTGACGCCCGTTTTTTGTTGACCCTTCGGAGACTCCCCTGTGGCCCGCGCCTATCCGCTGGAACGCGTCAGGAATATTGGCATCGCCGCTCACATCGATGCTGGTAAAACCACCACGACAGAGCGCATCCTGTTTTACTCAGGTGTCGTCCACAAGATGGGCGAGGTCCATGACGGCGCAGCCGTCACCGACTGGATGGCACAGGAGCGGGAGCGTGGCATCACGATCACCGCGGCCGCCATTTCCACCAGCTGGAAAGACCATCGGATCAACATCATCGATACACCTGGCCACGTGGACTTCACCATTGAGGTGGAGCGCTCGATGCGGGTGCTGGATGGCGTGATCGCCGTGTTCTGTGCTGTGGGGGGCGTGCAACCTCAGTCTGAGACCGTTTGGCGGCAAGCCGACCGCTATCGGGTGCCCCGGATGGTGTTCGTCAACAAGATGGATCGCACCGGCGCCGACTTCCTCAAGGTTTACGATCAGATCAAGGATCGCCTCAAAGCCAATGCGGCACCGATCCAGTTGCCGATCGGCGCCGAGGGCGATCTGAGCGGCATTGTCGATTTGGTCAAGAACAAAGCGTTCATCTATAAGGATGATCTCGGCAAGGACATCGTTGAAGCTGATATTCCCGCCGACATGGTTGATCTGGTGGCCAAGTGGCGCAACAAGTTGATGGAATCGGTTGCTGAAACCGATGAAGAGCTTGTGGAAGTATTCTTGGAGACCGGCGAGCTGAGCGAAGAACAGCTGCGCAAAGGCATCCGTGAGGGCGTCGTCAAGCACGGCCTGGTGCCGATGCTCTGCGGCTCGGCCTTCAAGAACAAAGGTGTGCAGCTGCTGCTCGATGCGGTTGTCGACTATCTGCCGGCACCGGTGGATGTGCCACCGATTCAGGGTCTGCTACCCGATGGTACTGAAGCGGCGCGTCCTTCCGAAGACAGCGCCCCATTCAGCGCCCTGGCGTTCAAGGTGATGGCCGATCCCTACGGAAAGCTCACCTTTGTGCGCATCTATTCCGGTGTGTTGCAGAAGGGAAGCTATGTGCTCAACTCCACCAAAGACAAGAAGGAGCGCATTTCCCGCCTGATCGTGCTCAAAGCGGATGAGCGGGAAGAAGTCGACGAACTGCGCGCCGGCGATCTTGGCGCCGTGCTTGGCCTCAAGGACACCACCACGGGGGACACACTCTGCACCGACAGCGATCCGATCATCCTGGAGTCGCTGTACATTCCCGAACCGGTGATCTCGGTGGCAGTGGAGCCCAAGACCAAGGGCGACATGGAGAAGCTCTCGAAAGCCCTCACCTCCTTGTCTGAAGAAGATCCCACTTTCCGGGTCTCCACCGATCCAGAAACCAACCAGACGGTGATCGCCGGCATGGGTGAGCTTCACCTGGAAATCCTGGTCGATCGCATGCTGCGCGAGTTCAAGGTGGAAGCCAATATCGGCGCTCCACAGGTGTCCTATAGGGAGACGATCCGCGCCAGCGCCAAGGGTGAAGGCAAGTTCGCTCGCCAGACTGGCGGCAAGGGCCAGTACGGCCACGTGGTGATCGAAATGCAGCCCGGCGAACCGGGTTCAGGGTTCGAGTTTGTCAACAAAATTGTTGGCGGCATCGTGCCCAAGGAATACATCGGTCCAGCCGAAGCCGGCATGAAGGAAACCTGCGAATCAGGCGTGATCGCTGGTTATCCGATGATCGATGTAAGGGTCACAATGGTCGACGGTTCGTATCACGACGTCGACTCTTCGGAGATGGCGTTCAAAATCGCCGGATCCATGGCCTTCAAAGACGGTGTCAAGAAGTGCAATCCCGTGCTGCTTGAGCCAATGATGAAGGTGGAGGTCGAGATTCCCGAGGATTTCCTCGGCTCGATCATCGGTGACCTCTCCTCGCGCCGGGGCCAGATCGAAGGACAATCCGTCGATGACGGTCAGTCCAAGGTTCAGGCCAAGGTGCCCCTGGCCGAGATGTTCGGCTACGCCACCCAGCTCCGATCCATGACCCAGGGTCGGGGTATCTTCTCGATGGAGTTCAGCCATTACGAGGAAGTTCCTCGCAATGTAGCCGAGGCCATCATCACCAAGAATCAGGGCAAATCCTGATCTTTCCCATACCCATTCAACCCCCGATTCTTTCCCCCCATGGCTCGCGAGAAGTTCGAAAGGACGAAGCCCCACGTCAACATCGGCACGATCGGTCACGTTGACCACGGCAAAACCACCCTCACGGCTGCCATCACTAACGTGCTGGCTAAGAAGGGTCAGGCAAAGGCACAGGCCTACGATCAGATCGATGGTGCTCCCGAAGAGCGTGAGCGTGGCATCACCATCAACACCGCCCACGTCGAGTACGAAACCGACAACCGGCACTACGCCCACGTGGACTGCCCCGGCCACGCGGACTATGTGAAAAACATGATCACGGGTGCTGCCCAGATGGACGGCGCCATCTTGGTGGTGGCCGCCACCGACGGCCCAATGGCGCAGACCAAGGAGCACATCCTGCTGGCCAAGCAGGTGGGCGTGCCTGCCTTGGTTGTGGCGCTGAACAAGTGCGACATGGTCGACGACGAAGAGATCCTTGAGCTGGTCGAACTGGAAGTGCGCGAACTGCTCTCCAGCTACGACTTCCCTGGCGATGACATCCCCGTGGTGAAAGTGTCGGGCCTGAAGGCTCTCGAAGGTGAAGCGGAATGGGAAGCCAAGATCGACGAGCTGATGAGTGCCGTCGATGAATCGATCCCTGAGCCAGAGCGCGAGATCGACAAGCCCTTCCTGATGGCGGTGGAAGACGTGTTCTCGATCACCGGCCGCGGCACCGTGGCCACCGGCCGTATCGAGCGCGGCAAGGTGAAGGTGGGCGAAGAGGTTGAGATCGTCGGCATCAAGGACACCCGCAAGTGCACCGTCACCGGCGTGGAAATGTTCCGCAAGCTGCTCGATGAAGGCATGGCTGGCGACAACGTCGGTCTCCTGCTGCGCGGCATCCAGAAGGAAGATATCGAGCGCGGCATGGTGCTGGTGAAGCCCGGCTCCATCAAGCCTCACACCAAGTTTGAAGGTGAGGTGTATGTGCTCAAGAAGGAAGAAGGTGGTCGCCATACCCCCTTCTTCGCCGGCTACCGCCCGCAGTTCTACATCCGCACCACAGATGTGACCGGCCAGATCACCGCCTTCACCTCAGATGATGGCGCCAATGTGGAGATGGTGATGCCCGGTGACCGGATCAAGATGACCGGCGAGCTGATCTGCCCGGTCGCCATCGAACAGGGCATGCGCTTCGCCATTCGCGAAGGCGGCCGCACTATCGGTGCCGGCGTGGTCTCCAAGATCCTGGCCTGATCGGCCTAAGCCCCAGCCTGTCGTAGGTTGGGGCTGACCATGGAAGGGGAGGATTGGCACTGCTTCGGCACTGCTTTTTCACTGCCTCGGCACTGCTGCCTCCTTCCCTGCCGGTCGCACCTCGACAACACCAGATTCCCGCTCAGGTGACCATTTGGTCTGGCCGTCTGGCGGACAGCCTCCCTGCTCTGCTTTCTTATCATGTCTACCGCTATCGCCCAGCAGAAGATCCGCATTCGCCTCAAGGCGTTTGATCGCCGGATGCTTGATCTTTCCTGCGAAAAAATCATTGAAACGGCTGATCACACCGCTGCCACAGCGATCGGCCCTATCCCCCTGCCCACCAAGCGCAAGATTTATTGCGTGCTGCGCTCGCCCCACGTGGACAAGGATTCCCGTGAGCACTTCGAAACCCGCACCCATCGCCGCATCATCGATATTTACAGCCCTTCTGCCAAAACCATCGATGCGCTGATGAAACTCGACCTGCCCAGTGGTGTGGATATCGAGGTGAAGCTCTGATCAGGCTGGCCAAACTGCAGCCGGCAAACCCGTAGCTGGCGAGGCTGCAGGCTGATGCGGCTGCTGGCGGTAACCACTTGTATGTGCTGAGGGGCTGCATACCGGATGGCCGGTCGATGCCCCACGGGTGCGGCCGACACAGTTGACGTCCGCAGTTTCTAGGATCAGAGGGCCCTTCATGTGATGCCATGAGCGACCTGGCTGTGAGGGAGCTGCCCCTGTTCCCCCTGCCCGACGTGGTGCTCTATCCGCAGGAGGTGCTCCCCCTGCACATTTTTGAGCCCCGCTACAGGATGATGCTGCGCACCGTGATGGCGGAGGACCGGCGCTTCGGTGTGGTTCGTTGGGATCCCCAGGCCAGCGAGATGGCGAGCGTCGGTTGCTGCGCCGAGATCATCCATTGCCAATCCCAGGACGATGACTGCAGCAACATCGTCACGATGGGGCAACAGCGGTTCCGGGTGCTCAATGTGGTGCGCGAAGCCCCGTTCCGCGTTGGCCTAGTGAGCTGGATCGAAGATGAACCGGAGCAGGAGCCGCAGCAACTGAGCGACCTGGCATCACAGGTGGACCAGGCTCTGCGGGACGTGGTGGAGCTCACGGCGAAACTGATCGGCAAACAGCCGCAGCTGCCCAGCGATCTGCCCACGTTGCCGCGGGAGCTCTCCTTCTGGATCGGTGCTCACCTCGGTGGTCCGGTCGCCGACCACCAGCAGGCTCTGCTGGAGCTCACCAGCACCAGCGAGCGGCTCCGTCAGGAGTTCGACCTGCTGGACCACACCCGCCGCCAGCTGGCGGCGCGCACTGTACTCAAAGACACCTTCCAGCCGCAGTGACCTTCCTGCTCCTGGCCGCTGGCCTGAGCGGCACCGTGGCGGCAGTCCTGCTCTGGCAACGCCGCCGCCGCCGATACCAGAACAGTGCCAGCGTGGCCAGCGCCTACGACCAGTGGACCGAGGACCGGTTGCTGGAGACCCTCTGGGGCGAGCACATCCACCTAGGGCATTACGGCAAGCCCGGGCGCCCGCACAAGCAGGCAGCGCCGGACTTTCGTCAAGCCAAGGAGGCCTTCGTGCATGAGCTGGTGCATTGGAGTGGGCTGGATCAGCTGCCTGCTGGGGCGATGGTGCTGGATGTGGGCTGCGGTATCGGAGGCAGCGCCCGGATCCTGGCCCGTGACTACGGGCTGAAGGTGCTGGGGATCAGCATCAGTCCCGCACAGATTGCGAGGGCCCGTGCCCTCACGCCGACGGATCTGCCGGACTGTCGCTTCGCAGTGATGGACGCCCTCGATCTGCAGCTGGCGGATCAGAGCGTGGACGCGGTGTGGAGCGTGGAGGCCTGTCCGCATATGCCGGACAAGCAGCGTTACGCCGATGAGCTGCTGCGCGTGCTGCGCCCGGGGGGACGGCTGGCGGTGGCCGACTGGAACCGGCGCGATGCTGCCGAAGGCGCCATGAACCGCCAGGAACGCTGGGTGATGCGCCAGCTGCTGGAGCAGTGGGCCCATCCGGAATTCGCCAGCATCCCCTCGTTGCAGCGCAACCTGAACGGCAGCCGCTGGGCGGCGGGCATGACGGTGGAATGCGACGACTGGAGCGACGCGACGCTGCCCTCCTGGATCGACTCAATCCTGGAGGGGTTCCGCCGGCCCGGCGCAGTGCTGGCCCTTGGCCCTCAGGCAGTGGTGCAGGGGCTGCGCGAGACGCCCACCATCCTGCTGATGCACTGGGCCTTCGCCACGGGCTTGATGCGTTTCGGGGTGTTCCGCGGACTCAAACCGCTGCAGCAGCTCAAGCAAGAACCGGCCGATCAGGTGCGGCTGGTAAGGGGATAGGCACCGAACAGGGCCAGGTGTTCGCACAGGGGCTGAAGTTCAGCCAGGGCATCAGCCAGGGCGGTTGGGGCGGTGTGGTCACCGCTGAGATCGAGATCGACGAAGAAGATGTATTCGCCCATCTCCCGTTTCGAGGGGCGCGACTCGATCCGGCTCATGTTGAGCTCCCGCCGGGCGAAACAGGCCAGCGACTCCAGCAGGGCGCCGGGCTGGTTGGAGTGCAGCGAAAAGGCCAGGCTGGCGAGGGGGCCTTCCTGCTGACGCTGGCCGCGTCGCAGCAGCAGAAAGCGGGTGCAGTTGCCCGGCACGTCGTTGATCGGGTAAGCCAGCACCTCCAGCCCATGCTCCTGGGCAGCCTGAAGCGAAGCGACTGCAGCACGGAAGCGGCTGCCGGCCACCATCCGGGCCGCTTCCGCCGTGGAGCTGGTGGGAAGCTGCAAAGCGGCAGGCAGGTGGTCAGCCAACCATTGACTGCACTGCGCCAGGGCCTGGGGATGGGAGAGCACCTCACTGACGCCATCCAGGTTGCCGCTGCCGAGCAGTGCGTGGCGGATCGGCAGCACCAGCGCTCGGGCGATGCTGAGCTCAGGGTGCTCCCAGAGCGCATCCAGACAGGCGGTGACGCCACCTTCCACCGAGTTCTCCACCGGTACCACCGCCGCCTCGCAATCCCCCGCCGCCACGGCAAGGATGACGGCGCGAATGCCTGGCTGAGGCACAAGCACGGCGTGCTGGAGCGCCTCCAGCTCAAGCAGTTGCAGAGCAGCCTGCTCGCCGTAGGTACCGACAGGACCGAGAAAGGCAACGCGCATCAGATCTGCCAGCTGAAATCGGGTCCGGATCGGACCGATAGGATCATGCCGCGCCAGCCCTCAGGCCATGCCCCTGGCCTTCAGTGCCAGTCAGCAACTGCAACTCTCCGTCGAATGCGAACCCGCACAGTTGGCCGCGTACCTCGCCGATGAGGACAGGGTCGTGCAGGCTCTGCTCGACCCCAGCCAGCTCGAACGGCTGGCACCAAGCCACTACCGCTACACCGTGACCCGGCTGCAGGTGTTCCAGCTGCAGATCCAACCGGTGGTGGAGCTGCGAACCAGCGCCAGCCCGGGCCGCATCGAGCTGCGGGCACTCGACTGCGTGCTGGAAGGGCTGGGGCTGGTCGAAGACTTCCAGCTACGCCTGGACTCGTGGCTGGAGACCAGCGAGCGGGGGCTGGAGGGTCTGGCCACCCTGGAGGTGCGGGTGAGCCAGCCGCCGCTGCTGCGGCTGATCCCCGCCAAGGTGCTGGAAGCCACAGGCCATTCGATCCTGGCGGGCATCCTGCTGGGGATCAAGGGGCGGGTGGGCAAGCAGCTGCTGGAGGATTTCGATCAGTGGTGCGCCGCGAGCGCTGGTGCTGCACTCAGCTGAACAGCCGCCGCAGGAAGGTGTGGCGATGCAACGGGGTGGGACCGAGCCTGAGCAGGGCCTCGCGGTGCTGGGCGGTGCCGTAGCCCATGTGCCGCTCCAGGCCGTAGCCGGGGTAACGGCTGGCGATGGTGACGATCAGGCGATCGCGGAACTGCTTGGCGAGCACGCTGGCGGCGGCGATCGACGGGCAGAGGCTGTCGCCGTGCACAACGGTGGCCTGCGCACCCACCCAGCCCCGCAGGGGTAGCACCCCATCCACCAGCAGCTGGCGGGGCGGCTGCGGCAGTTTCTGCAGGGCGCGGTGCATGGCCCGCTCCGTCGCCTGGCGGATGCCGAAGCGATCAATCTCCGCCGCAGTGGCCTGGCCGAGGGCCCAGCCGCTCGCCCGACTGACGATCACAGGCACCAGCGCCGCCCGCCGCCTGGCGGTGAGCGCCTTGCTGTCGTTGAGGCCCAGCCGTCGCAAGGGCTCGACCGACTGGGGCGGCAGCACGACTGCCGCCGCAAACACCGGTCCGAACAGACACCCCCTGCCCACCTCATCCAGACCGGCCTCGCCGTCGAGTGCCGGCCTGAGGCGATCAGTCACGCGCCGAGGAGCGACGGCGGCGGCGACGGGGCAGACCGTCGTCGTCGAGCTCCGGTTCCGCAACGGCGGCACCAACCGCAACGGCCACCGGCTCCTGCGGCGGCTCCGACTGCGGGTGAGCCTCCAGCGGCGGCCTGGTGGGCACCGAAACGGTGACCACGGTTTCGGGTTCGAGCTGCGGTGGCAGCAAGGTGATGTCGACAGCTGCAGGGCGCGACTCCGGCTCAGGCACTGAGGCCAGCAGGGCCGATTTGGTGCCGTTGCCGGCGGAACCACGACCGCCGCGACCGCGGCGGCGGCGCGAACCGTTGCTGGCCAGCTGCTGACGAGCTTCCTCAAGCACGGCCTCAGCATCGGCGTCCGGGCGAACCACCCGCACCAGCAGGTTGTCGTCGGTGGGTGGCTGATCGAGCAGGAGGGTTGGACTGAGGCCCAGCCAGCCGTAGAGCGCCTCCTCGGTGGCATCCATGGGCACCGCCACCAGCTCCGGTTCAGCGCGACGGCCCGCAGCGGTGAAAGCCTCCGTGGCGTCATCCAGACCAGCACCCTCTAGCAAGGGGGCGATCGGCATCAGCACGCCGGAATCGCTCTGATCGCTGGCGGCGAGAGCGGCCCCGCCGCGACCACCGCGACCACCGCGGCGGCGGCGACCGGAACCAGCCTCTCCGGAGGCGGAGACGGGAGCCGGCACCTCGGCCCGGGCGGCTGCGGGCGAGCGCACCAGACCGCTGGCAGTGGCCAGGGGCTGAAGGCTGTCCTGCCCAGGGAGAACGGCCACATGACCGAGGCCGCCGCAGCTGGGACAGGCCCGGCCGAACAGTTCGTAGATGTTTTGCCCCTGGCGCTTGCGGGTGAGTTCCACCAGGCCGAGTTCGGTGAGCTGGGCGATCTGGGGACGGGCAGCGTCATCGCGCACCGCCTGGGTGAAGTGCTCCAGCAACTGCAGCTGATCGCGGCGGGAATCCATGTCGATGAAATCGACAATCACCACGCCGCCGATGTTGCGCAGCTTCAGCTGACGGGCGATCTCCACGGCCGCCTCGCAGTTGGTCCACAGCACCGTTTCGCGGGCGTTGGCCGAGCGGGTGAACGAGCCGGAATTGACGTCGATGACCGTGAGCGCCTCGGTGGGCTCGATGATCACGTAACCGCCGGAAGGCAGATCGACCCTGGGCTTGAGGGCATCGCGGATGGCGGCGTTGACCTTGAAGTGCTCGAGGATGTCGGAGGGCTCGCCATGGGCATCGACCTGCACCGTGGCGTGGTCTGCGCCGAGAAAGGCCTGGGCGCGGGCCACGGCAGCTGGGCTGTCGACGACGACACGGGCCAGGTTGGCGGTGTAGAGATCGCGGAGCACGCGATGGATGAAATCCTCGTCGCGGTTGAGCAGTACCGGCGGCGCTGCCGACTCGGCGGCGGCCTGAATAGCCTCCCACTGGCGAAGCAAGGTTTCGAGGTCATCGATGAGGAGGTCTTCGCTCACCCCCTCGGCTTCGGTGCGAACCAGCAGGCCCGCCCCCGGAGGTTTGATCAGCACGCCCAGGGCCCGCAGGCGGTTGCGCTCATGTTCGCCATTGATCCGGCGGGAGATGTTCACCCCCTGGCCGTGGGGCTGGAGGATCAGAAAGCGGCCCGGCAGGGTGAGATTGCCGGTGAGGCGGGGCCCTTTGGAGCCGGTGGGCTCCTTCATCACCTGCACGAGCACCTTCTGCTTCGGCTCCAGCAGTTCGGTGATGCCTGCCGCCCCTTTGCGGAGGCGCAGCGGGCCGAGATCTGTGATGTGAATGAACCCGTTCTTTTCACTCTCGCCAATGTTCACAAAGGCGGCATCGATACCTGGCAGCACGTTTTCAACAGTGCCAAGATAAACGTCGCCAATCTGATAGCGACCTTGCGCAACGATCAACTGATCAACACGTTCGTCGTTGAGGACTGCAGCGATCCGCAGTTGCTCGGCAATGACGATCTGCTGGGGCATGGGTAGGGAGTTCTGGGCCATCGACGGCCCGGCCGGGTGGATTAACCGTTTCGGAGCGGGCGGGAGGCAAGCTCCAGTGAACGGCTGTGGTGAATGACTGGGTGAA
>JBBASO010000035.1:12187-26579 GCA_040399265.1 Prochlorococcaceae cyanobacterium | reverse complement strand
GCCCGGCTGCGGCTGGGCTGGTTCGTGCTGATCGCCGCCCTGCGCGACTGGCGCCTGCCCGATCCGGAGCCGGGTTCAGCCGCTCAGGGCTCCCCACCACCCGGCGGCTCCTGAAGGGCCTGCCGGGCCGCCCGTCCCACCAGCCACACCGAAGCGACGGTGGCCAGAATGCCCACCAGCCGCAGAGCCCAGGTGCCGGCGTCAGCCTCACCGCTGAGCACCTCGCCGAAGCGGGCCACGTCGCCGGCCAGGGCCCCCAGCCCGCAGAACAGCACCGTGCCAGGCAGGATGCCGAACAGACCGATGGCGTAATCCCGCAGGCTCACCTCACTGAGGCCATAGGCCAGGTTGAGCAGGGAGAAGGGGAAGGCGGGCGAGAGGCGGGTGAGCAGCACCAGCCGCAATCCCTCCCGGCTCACGGCCCGCTCGATCGCCTGCAACCGGGGCGCAGCTTCGAGCCGCCGCCGGGCCCAGCCCCGCAACCAGGTGCGGCCCAGCTGAAAGGCCGCCAGCGCACCAAGGCACGCCCCCACGAACACCAGCACGCTGCCCCAGACGGTGCCGTAGAGGGCGCCGGCCAGCATCGAGGCCCACACCCCGGGCAACAGCAGCGTCACCCAGAGGGCATAGAGCGGCACGAAGACCAGCGCGCCGGCCGGCGAGCGGAGCAGCTCGAGCACCGCAGCCAGCCCCTCGGGTACAGGAACAGACATCGGCAGCAGAAACGCCAGGGTTCATTCTCGCCCGCCCGGCAAAACCGGCCTAGAACACTGTGGTGCTGCAGATCCCTCGATGACCTCCACCCGCCCGGCGGGCAGCCCAGGCGCCGGTTGGTGGAAGCCCTGGCTGCTTGGGGGCCTGGTGCTGGCCCTGGCGGGCGGCGGCACGGCTCTCTGGCGCCAGCGAAACCAGCAGCAGCAACAGGAGCAGGTCCGCCAGCAGCAGCCCCTGCCCCGCCGCATCGCCGCCCTCGGCCGGGTGGAGCCCCTCGACCGGGTGGTGAAGCTCTCGGTACCGGCCTCCCTCAGCAACGACACGGTGCGGGAGCTGCGGGTCAAGGAGGGCCAGCAGGTAAGCAAAGGCCAGGTATTGGCGGTGATGGACAGCGCCACCAGCCTGGATCGCAGCGTGGCGGAAGCCCGGGCGGCGGTGCAGGTGGCCGAGCGCAAGCTGAAGGCCCAGGCCAGCGTGATCAGCCGCCAGCGGGCCGAACTGGCCCAGGCTGAGGTGGAGCTGCGGCGCTACAGCCAGCTCTACGCCCAGGGAGCCAGCAGCGCCGAACAGCGCGACCGGCGGATCACGATCGAAAGCACCAGCCGCGCCGACCTGGAGCAGGCCCAGCGCGACGAGGCGACGCTGCGGGCGGAACTGGAGGAACGGGGCGCCACCCTGGCCCGTGAACAGGCCGAGCTGGCCAAGGCCGAGATCCGGGCCCCGGTGGCCGGCACCGTGTTCAAGATCAACGCCTACCCCGGCGACAAGGTGGGCGATGAGGGCCTGCTGGAGCTGGGGGACAGCAGCCGCATGGGCGTGATCGCCGAGGTGTATCAAACCGACCGGGGCGGCGTCAGCGTGGGCCAGCGGGCGCTGATCAGCGCCGATGGCTTCCCCGGCAAGCAGATGGAAGGCCGGGTGGTGGAGATCGCCCGTCAAGTGAGTCGCCAGAGCGTGTTCAGCGGCCAGGCGGGCGAGAACCTCGACCGGCGGGTGTTCGAGGTAAAGATCGGCCTGGGGCCCGAGGCAGGCGCGGTGGCCAGCGCCATCAACTACCTGCAGGTGAACGTGCTGTTTGATCCGCTCACACCGGAGCAGAAACGGGCCCAGCAGCAGCGGCTGGAGCAGCTGCAGGAGCAGCAGAGGCGGCTGCAGAGCGGCCTGTCGCAACCCAGCGCGCGATGAGCCTGCCCGCCCTGCTGCGGCGCACGCCCCTGGCCTGGCGCCAAGCGATCCACCGGCCGATGCGGCTGGCCGCCGCCATCGCCGGCGTGAGCTTCGCCAATGTGCTGGTGTTCTTCCAGATGGGCCTCTCCGGCGGCCTCTACGACAGCCAGAAGCGCCCGCTCCAGCGCATCAACGGCGAGCTGGTGATGGTGAGCGGCCGCTACCTCTACCTGGGGGAGCAGCTGAACATCCCCCGGGCCCGTCTGATTCAGGCCCTGGGGGTGGAGGGGGTAGAAGCCGTCACCCCCTTGTACATCGGCCTGAAGGAGTGGCTGAACCGCGACAACCGCCAGCAGAAGCAGGCGCTGCTGTTCGGGGTGGCACCGGAGAACCCCGGCCTGCGCATTCCCGAACTGACCCAGCAGCCGCAGCTGCTGCAACGCAGCGACGCCCTGCTGTTCGACACCCGCTCCAAGAGCAGTGCCGGGCCGGTGGCGGAAACGGTGCGCCGCAGCGGCCGCTATGACACCGAGCTGGGGGGCGTGCGGGCCGTAGTGACCGGCCTCTTCAGCCTGGGGGTGACCTTTGCCGCCGACATCAACCTGATCACCTCCGCCAGCAACTTCAAGAACTATTTCCCGAACCAAAGCGCCGACGACATCCAGATGGGTGTGATCCAGCTCAAGCCGGGCGTGGATCCGCTGCAGGTGCAGGCCACCCTGCGCCGGTTTCTGGATCCCTCGGTGAAGGTGCTCACACTCGCGGAACTGGAGGCCACCGAAGTGGCCTACTGGCGGCGTAACACCTCCTTCGGCCTGATCTTCGGCCTGGGGGTGCTGGTGGGGCTGGTGGTGGGCGGCATCATCGTGTACCAGATCCTCTACTCCGACGTGAGCGATCACCTGGCGGAGTACGCCACCCTCAAGGCGATCGGCTACGACGACGGTTTCGTGGTGGGAATCATCCTGCAGGAGTCGCTGATCCTGGCCCTGCTGGCCTTCGCCCCCAGCCTGCTGCTGTCGCTGGGGCTCTACGGCTTCCTGGCCCGCTCCACCTCGCTGATGGTGGTGATGACGGCGGGGCGCATCGTGCTGGTGTTCGCCTTCACCCTGGGGATCTGCGGCATCTCCGGCTGGCTGGCCACCACCAAGCTGCGTCGCCTCGATCCAGCGGAGATCTTCTAGGCATGGCGCCCCCGGATCCGACCAGCTCCGCTGCCGCCCCAGCGGCAGACAGCGAAGCGACAGCAACGCCGCTGATCCGCGTGGAACACCTTCACCACGCCTTCACCGAAGCCGGAATCGCCAAACCGGTGCTGCGCGACATCAGCCTGTGCGTGCATCCCGGCGAAATCGTGATCCTCACCGGCCCCTCGGGCTCGGGCAAGACCACCCTGCTCACGATGCTCGGCGGATTGCGGGCCGCCCAGAGCGGCAGTCTGCGCATCCTCGGCGCCGAGCTGCTGGCTGCGGATCGGGCCACCCTCACCCGGCTGCGGCGGCAGGTGGGCTTCATCTTCCAGGCCCACAACCTGTTGCCCTATCTCACCGCCCTGGAAAACGTGCGGGTGGGGCTGGAAGTGCACCCCGACTGGCTGAAACGCGGCCGACTGGCGATGGATCAGCAAGGTACGGTGCTGCTGGAGCGGGTGGGGCTGGCGGAGCGGGTCGGCTACTACCCCGAGAAACTATCGGGCGGCCAGAAGCAGCGGGTGGCGATCGCGCGGGCCCTGGCCCCCGAGCCCAGGCTGCTGCTGGCCGATGAACCCACCGCCGCCCTCGACAAGGAGTCGGGCCGGATGGCGGTGGCACTGTTCCGCCAGCTGGCCGATCAGCAGCGGGCCGCCATCGTGATGGTGACCCACGACAACAAGGTGCTCGACATCGCTGACCGCGTGGTGCAGCTGGAGGAAGGGCAACTGGTGACGGCGAGCTGAGGCCCGCCTGCGAACCAACAAGGTGGCCACAATGTCACCTTCAGGGTAAAATAAAACGTCTAGTACATTCAAGACGAGGTAGCCAAAGACGGAACCCAGTCATAATAAAAATACAGACTAAACCCAAATACTGCCAAAATTTATAAAGCAATTATGCCTGGCCAGCAGGCTAAAAGCTGAAACAAACTATTGGGGCCGACCGATCTCAAACCACCCACGACTGAACACTCCAGACACTTTTTCTCCAAGCGCCTTACCCCTAAACACTCCTCAAAGAATCTAGACCGGCATCTATTCTAGATCGCTCGAGTCGCACGCTCACGAACATGGCACCGCAGCCATACATCTGCAGCAATTACAATGCTTTCTCTTGCCAGGCCTGAAGATCAACAGCGCTTTCAGATCAGCACATTTGCCAACAGCCTGAGCTTTCCCACAAGCATGCTCTCCCTGGAGGATGGCTCGCTGGTCGTAGCCATCAACAGAGGCACGTCTCTATTCGGTTCCACAAGTGCCGACCTGGCACGACTGGCTGACAACGGCAATGACGGTATCGCCGATGGGGAAGCAACGATCATTGCCAGCAACCTGCCCGGCCTCGTCACATCCATCCGTCGGCTTGACGACATCATTGTCGTGCTCTCTGCCAAATCCGGTCAGGAAACGATCACCCTTTTACGAACAGGTGCCCGCCAGGATGAGCCCTTATCCAAAATCGGCACTCTGCAGTTGGGGTTTCCGGAAGGATTTGAACACACAACCTATGCCGTCGCCCTAAGAAGATCACCAGCCGACGATCAGACCCTGGAGCTGTTCTTCAACATTGGAGCCAAAAACAATTCAACGCCAACTGGGGACACAGAAAGAGTAAGCATGAAAGGCGATAATACGACTATTCACCTTGACCCTGTACTTCTTGAAGCAGATTCGATCCATCGCATCAGCCTCGCCGCCTCGGCTGATGGCACATTCTTTACGGCCAAAGCCGACCTGATTGCCCGGGGGCTTCGCAATGCCGCAGGGATGGTCTTTGGAGCCGAAGGCGACCTCTACCTTCACGATAATGGCATTGACGGCTCACCCCGAGATAACTCCCTATCCGCAGACGAACTCAACAAGATTTCATCTCAAGATATCGGTCGAATCATTCCCGACTTCGGATTCCCAAGCAACTATATCGATTCAGTTACCGGAGCGACAGTCACCGGGCTTCCTGGAAAGATTGAACCACTTCAAGCATTTCTACCACTTGGGAACCAACGCAGCGAGGGCATCACAGAACTCGCCCTGCCACCGCAAAGCTTCGGAACCTCGTTCCAATCAGGAATTTTTGCCGCCTTCATCGGCATGGTTGGCAGAGGCGGAACAAACAACAAAGAGAATCCAATTGTATTCAGCGATCTTGCAAGCGGGGAGTATTTCCACTTTGCACCCAGCCAGCTACTCGGCAACCCGTATGGATTGACCTCCACTTCCGATTCGCTTTATATCAGCGACATCAGCAGCACAGGCAATCTTGGAGATAATACAAAAGGGGTCATCTATCGAATCAGTCCAATTGCCATCACGCCAGAAATCGAACCAATATCCATTGAATCCCAAGGAAACACCGCCCTGCTCCGGCGTGCCGACGGCAGCCCCGTCGTCGAGGTCGGCGGCACTCGCTACAACGTCTCCTCTCCATGGGGAACTCCCGTCGGCGCCCCATCCTCCCAGTGGCAGATGCTTGCCGCTGAAACCATCGGCGGCAGTAATCAGATCCTCTTCCGCAACAACACCTTCAATTACCTCCACACCTGGACCCTCAATTCCCACTGGAACTGGACCGCCTCCTTCGGCACCATCAATCCCTCCTCGGCGCAAGGCTGGGATCTTGAATCCTCCTTCCACGTCGATGCCAACAACGACGGCATCATCGGCGCTCCCATCTCCAATGTTCCTGCCACCGTCGGTTTGCTCACCAAGAACCTGGTGCTAGGTGAAAGCAACGCCGGCTTGACTCCGTTTTCCTTTACCGTTCAACGCTCCGGCAACCTCTCCCAAGCATCCTCCCTTGACTGGGCTATTCAAGGCACAGGCGTGAACCCTACGGATCGATGGGATTTCGGAGACGATCAATTTCCTGAGGGAACAGTTGTCTTTGCTCCTGGCGAATCCACCCGAACCATCACCGTCAATGTACGCGGTGACACTGTTGTTGAAACAGACGAACGCTTCCTGCTCACCCTCTCCAATGCTGCAGGTGCAAGCCTGAATTCCCAGGCCCTGACTGCCGAAGGCTTGATCACCAATGATGACGCTGGCACCTGGATCTATGACTGGGCCAATGCCCAACCCCTGGGCGACACACCAGGCGTGCTCCTCGCCACGCTCACGACAGACAGTTTCCGACCAGGCGAACAACCCCTGAAGCTCCAGGCCCTGCGTGTGGATCTCTCCACCCCGGGCCTGACGCTCCACAGCACCACGCCGATCAGCGACTGGCAGGCCGACAGCCGCGAAACCCTTACCCAGACCACACGCGGCTTCCTCACCAGCAGCCGCCAGGAAGGCGTGCCTGTGGTTGCAGCGATCAACACTGCCTTCTTCGACCTCACCAGTGCAGGCCAAGCGGTACCAACCAATCTGCTGGGGTTTGCGGTGAGTGGGGGGAAACTGGTCAGCCCCACCCAGGGCTTTCACCCTTTCTTCGTGCAGGATCCGATCACCGGGGCACGGCTGGTGCGGAATCCAGCCAGCACGCCGGATCCGACCAGCGTCGGCGTCGCCTTTGCGGGGATGTCCAACGGCGTCGTGCTGTGGGATGGCCTGGTCACTGGCGTACCCGAGCCTGATCCGATTCTCAATGCACGCACGGGATTGGGCCTGAGCCGCGACAACCGCTTCCTCACCTTGATCAGCGTGGACAGAAGCGTGCGCTCGCTCTCCGGTCCGACCTATTGGGGAGCGGGGATCAGGGATGTGGGCAGCCTTCTGGCGGGTTTCGGCAGCTATACGGGTCTCAATCTTGATGGAGGCGGCTCAACCCAGATGGCTTGGTGGGATCCAGTCAGCCAATCAGCTCAACTGCTCAATGCTCCTCTGCTCGGGCTGGAACGCCACGTGGGCAGCAATCTGGGGATTGTGTACCAGCAGCCATGACCGAGATCCTGGGCTATGCGGCCGCCACGCTCACCACCGTGAGCTTCGTGCCGCAGGCGATCAAAACCCTGCGCAGCCGCGACACGGCCGCCATCTCCCTGCGCATGTACCTGCTGTTCACCAGCGGCATCGCCCTGTGGGGGATCTACGGGTTGCTGAAGGGCGACGGTCCGCTGATTGCGGCCAACGCCATCACCCTGGTGAGCGCCGGCCTGATCCTGCAGTGCAAGTTGCGGGCGGTGCTGGCGGGGCGGCGCTGACACTCAGCTGAGATCCTCCAGCCGCAGCCGAGCCACCTCCGGCGCAGCCCTAGGCTTGGTTGAGGTGTCGCACCACCAGTCGATTGCGCCCCTGGCGCTTCGCGGCATACAGGCAATCGTCGGCCAGCTGCTGCAGGGCATCGGCGTCACAGCCGGACGAGGTCTGTGGGCTCCACACGGCAAGCCCGATGCTGATCGTGAGGCGGTGATCGCAGACGGCCAGGGGGTGCTGGATGCCGGCGGTGCCCACGGCCTCGCGCAACGTCTCGCAGATCGCCTCGGCCCCGGCGGCATCGGTGTGGGAGAGGATCACGCCGAATTCCTCGCCACCGAGCCGGGCCACCAGGTCGTTCTTCCGCAGGAGGTGACGCGCCAGCAGGGCAGCCACCTGGGTGAGGCACTTGTCGCCATAGGCGTGACCCATGATGTCGTTCACGGCCTTGAAGCGGTCGATGTCGATCAGTGCCAAGGCCAGGGGAGAGCGCGCCGTGGCTGCGGCCACCAGGGCCGCCTGGAGCTGGGAGTCGTAGCGGCGGCGATTGGGCAGCTGGGTGAGAGCATCCAGCAGCGCCAGCCGCTTGGAGCGCTCACTCTCGTAGGCGTGGAAGAGCAGGCTGAACAGGCTGCTCATCGCTTCGATCCGCTCCACCTGCTGCTCGGAAAAGCGGCTGCTGCCTGCCAGGCACACGCTGAGCACCGGAATCGAGATCCCGCGCGAATCGAGCCGCAGGCCGAGGTAATCGCTGCCGCCCTGAACCTGCAGCTCCCGCAGGAACGGGAAGGGCGGATCGGCGCCTGCGGCCAGCCGCAGGCGCAGGATCCGGCTACGGGTGGCGAGGAAGTGGAGCGGACTGGCGAGGTGCTCGGGGGTCTCCAGAAAATCGCGCTGCATGCGAAGGGTCTTCACCTCCCCCGGTCGGGTGCGTAGCCACACGTACTGGCTGCAGTCGATGTCGTCCTGGTCGGGCAGGAAGGCCAGGGACAGGCGCAGGAGCTCCAGACCCCAGGTTCTGAGCTCCTGCACAAACAGCAGCACGAACTCCTCGAAACTGCGCAGGGTCGACCAGTTGTCGAGGATGTAGCGCTCCAGCGGCACCGCATCGGGACTGGCCGACGGGCCACTGGCCGCGGGATCGGCCGTGGCCAGGTCGCGATCCGCGGCCCGCAGCTTGGCCCGCAGCGCGGCGATCCCGTCGGGCGAGGTCCAGGGGGAATCCTGCAGAAAGCCTGCCAACTCCTCCCAGGCCATGGGCCGGGCAATCAGAAAGCCCTGCACGGCGTCGGCCCCGAGCCTCAGCATCACGGCCAGGTCGTGATGGTTCTCCACCCCCTCCGCGATCACGGTCTTGCCCAGTTGATGCACCGTGGCGATCAGGGAGCCCACGAACCGCTGCAGGCGGAAGGAGCGGCCGATGCCGCGCACCAGGCCGAGATCGAGCTTGATGACGTCGTACCAGGCCTCGCTGACCCGGCGGTAGTTGGAGAGACCGGAGCCGAAATCATCGATGAACAGGCGGAAGTCCAGCTCCTTCATCAGCCGCTGCGACGTGGAGACCAGACTCCGCTCCTCCCGGACCAGATCGGTGGCGGCGGTCTCCGTGAGTTCCAGGCAGAACAGCGACGGATCGACCCGATGGGCGCGGAGCAGGGCGACCAGCTCCGCCAGGCGCTGGGGCGTGGCCACCGAGGCGCTGCTGACATTCACGGAGATGTAGTCGATGCGGGCCGCCAAGGGCCCGAGCTCCTGGAGCGCCTGACGCACCCCGGCGAGGCGCTCCAGCAGGAGGGCGTCGATGCGATGGGCAATGTCTATGGCGAGGGCCCGCTGGAAGACGGCCTCGGTGCCGAGCCGTGCAAGCCCAGGGGGCCGGAAGCGCAGCAGCAGCTCCAGGCCGATGTGGCCTGGATTGGCCAGCAGCAGGATGGGCTGGAAGCGCAGCTCCAGGTCCTCGGCGCCCAGGCGGAGCAACTCGCGCTGGATCGCGTCATCAGCCTCGAGCCGCTGGCAGTCGTCAGGCCCAAGCAGATGCGGGGCCTGCGGATGCTCATCGGCCAGGGCCTCCCCGAAGGTCTGGAGCCTCAGCCAGGCCTGGGGGGTCTCGCCGCCCCGCAGGTACTGGGCCACGATGCGAATGTCATCGTCCTGGCGGGCGCCCACCAGGAAGCGGGCGCAGACCCCGACGGCGATCGTTCGCATCTCCTCCAGCCAGCTCCGGCAGCTGGCTGGATCCAGCAGCGGGTTGCCGGGCCCGAGCCCGACCCGCAGCGCGAGGGCGTCATCCCCGGCCCGGTAGCCACTCCAGACCCAGCCGGGTGGCAGGGCCTCCCCCAGGTCCTGATGGAGAACCGAAAGAATGGAGGCGATGGAGGTGGTGGGTTCCACCAGCAGCCGCTGCCTGCCCAGGCAGCGGCAATGAACCGTCACCAGCAGGGCGAGGGGGGCGTCGCCTGGGGCGTCGAGACCCGCGGCCTGGTGTTCCAGGTCATGCTCCAGCGCAAAGCGTGAGAGCAGGGCGCTGGGGCCATCGCGGCGCATCGCCGCGAGCACAAGGCGCTCCCGGCGCGAACGGCTGCGGAGCAGCAACGCCGCCGCGGCGCCAGCGCCCAGGGCCAGCCCCGCCAGCAATGCACCGGCGTCACGGCCCCATTCAAAGATGGATGACCATGCCCCGGCTGCGCTGACAGCGGACTGGGCGGACAGAACCGGGCAGTGACTCACCAGGGCGCCGCTCACCAGGCCATAGGCAAGAAGAAGCCATCGTCGCGCCGAGACGGACATGCGGGGTTAACGCGCCAGCCCCAGCCCGGTGCACGGCAATGGAGGGGCTGTCGCAACCATGGCCAGCCGCCCCCCACCACCAACACCAGCCGCAACGGTAGGCCCATCCCATTGGAGACGGCAGCCCATCGGCAGAGCTGATCCCTGATGCCTCAGCCCAGCTCCACCAGCCGACGGCGGGCCAGCTCCGCCTGAGCCTCGGCCAGGTTGGCGCGGCACTCGGCCACCCCCTCCAGTGGTGCCTTGTCGGCGAAATTGGGGTTGGCCAGGCGGCCAGCCAGGCCAGCGAATTCCTTCCCGGCCTTGGCCAGGTCCTTCTCCAGCCGGCCGCGCAGGGCCTCCAGATCCACAAGCCCCTCGATCGGCAGCAGCACCTGCAGTTCGCCGCGTACTCCGGCAATGCCTTGACGTGGCCCTGTCTGCGAGCTGAGCGCTGCCTACGGTGATCTCTATTGGGATAACAACATTCGGATGGAGCAGGCCCCACAACCCCCCAGATCGCCCGGGACCAGAGCTATCGCAATGCAAAAGCGAACATCCCGAACACTCCCGTAATCGAACTCGATGCTGCGCTGAATCGCGCTGTGGATCGACTACTTCTGGACCAGACAGAATTTAACAAGCAGTTCAAGGACAATCTGCTACTCTTTCGTAACTTTGTACGGGAGATTGTGGAGATGCTAGTGGATGGCGATTCAAACGAGATCAGCTAATCGCCTGCGCGCCTCTTCCGCCTGTGCCTCAGCCTCAGCCAGGTTGGCCCTGCATTCCGCCACCACCTCCGGCGGCGCCTTGCCGCCGAAGTTGGGGTTGGCGAGGCGGCCGGCTAGACCCTTGATCTCCTTTTCCGCCTTTTCCAGGTCCTTCTCCAAACGTCTCCGGAAAGCATCCAAGCTCTGCTGAGGCACGGTGATGCCAACCTGAGCGTCACTATCAACGATGCCCAACAACTGCCCGGTCGTTGGCTTCGGATCAAGCCCCATGGTGCTCCCCCCCACCAGGCGAAGGATCTTTCCCTGGTTCGCCTCCAAGAAAGCCTGTCGCTCGGGGATGCCGCTATGGATTCCCACCGGAAGCCGCTCAGAAGGCTTCACACCTGAGAGGGCGCGCAGGTTGCGCAATGCCCGCACCGACTCGATCCCGAACTGGAAAGCTTGCTCGTAGCTGTCGTCTATCCAGCCTTGCTCAAGTTCAGGCCAGGCCTGTAGAGCCAGGAAAGTGTCCAAATCTGAACCGGTCAGAGCATGCCAGAGCTCCTCAGTGAGATGGGGCATGAGTGGATGAAGCATCACCAACAATGCCGCGAGACTGTTGGCAAGCACCCGCCGCGCTGCCGTGCGGGCGGCGGCGTCTTCGCACGCCAGTCGAGGTTTGGTCCACTCGATGTACTGGTCGCAGAGATCATTCCAAGCGAACTCGTAGAGCAGCTTCGCCGCCTCCCCCAGCCGGTAGCTGCCGTACAGCTCGGCCGCCTCATCTGCTGTGCGGACAAGGCGAGAAAGGATCCAACGGTCTTCACTCTCCAGTTCGGCCGCAATCGGGGCTCCGAGGCTGGCGGGCGTCTCGCCATCCAGGTTCATCAGCGCGAAACGGGTAGCGTTCCAGAGCTTGTTGGCGAAGTTGCGCGAAGCCTCCACCGTGGCGGAGGTGTCGGATTTGCGGTCGTAGTCGAGGCGGATGTCCTGACCGGCGCCGGCCACCTCGCGCACCAGGGCGAAGCGCAGGGCATCGGCGCCGTAGCGCTCGATCAGCAACAGCGGGTCGATGCCGTTGCCCGCCGATTTGCTCATCTTGCGGTTGTTCTCATCCCGCACCAGGCCATGGATGTAGACGTCCCGGAAGGGGATCCAGGCGGCTGAGGCGTCGCCACGCGACTCCATCAGGGCGCCGGCCATCATCGTCATCCGGGCCACCCAGAAGAAGATGATGTCGAAGCCGGTCACCAGCACGCTGGTGGGATACCAGCGCGCCAGATCGGGCGCATCGGCATCGGGCCAGCCGAGGGTGGAGAAGGGCCAGAGGCCGCTGGAGAACCAGGTGTCGAGGGCGTCGGGGTCCTGCTCGAGCACCATGGGGTGGGCGTGGGTGCCAGTGCCGTAGATGGATTCGGCCTTCGCCATGGCTTCTGACTCATCGCGGGCCACCACATAGGGGGTGCTGTCGGTGATCACGCCGCCGGTCTCGCTCACCACGAACCAGGCGGGGATGCGATGGCCCCACCACAGCTGGCGGGAGATGCACCAGTCGCGGATGTCGGTGAGCCAGTCGCGGTACACCTTGCTCCAACGCTCCGGCACGAAGCGGGGCTCGGGCCCAGCGGCGGCGGCATCCAGCGCTTCACGGCAACGGGCGGCCAGGGGTTCCGTTCTCACGAACCACTGGGTGGAGAGCAACGGCTCCACCGGCACCTTGCCGCGATCGGAGAAGGGCACGCTGTGGCGGTAGGGCTCCACCTTCACCAGGAAACCGCCCTCCTCCATGGCAGCCACCAGGGCCTGGCGGGCCTCGAAGCGATCCAGGCCCTGGAAGCGGCCGGCGGCCTCGTTCATCGAACCATCCCTGGCCATCACCGTGATCAACGGCAGGTCGTGGCGCTGACCGATCGCGAAGTCGTTGGGGTCGTGGGCGGGGGTCACCTTCACGCAGCCGGTGCCGAACTCGGCATCCACGTGGTCGTCGGCCACGATCGGGATCTGGCGCCCCACCAGCGGCAGGGTGAGGGTCTGGCCCACCAGATCGGCGTAGCGCGGATCCTTCGGGTTCACGGCCACCGCGGTGTCGCCCAGCAGGGTTTCAGGGCGGGTGGTGGCCACCTCCAGGTGGGTGCGGCCATCAGCGGCGGCGCCGGCCGTGAGCGGGTAGCGGAAGTGCCAGAGGTGGCCGTCCACCTCCTTCATCTCCACCTCCAGATCGCTCACCGCCGATCCCGAGGCGGGGCACCAGTTCACCAGGTATTCGCCCCGATAGATCAGCCCCTGCTCATGCAGGCGGTTGAACGCTTCGATCACCGCCGCACTGCAGCCAGCATCGAGGGTGAAGCGCTCGCGCCGCCAGTCCACCGAGTAGCCCAGGCGGCGCAGCTGGCCCACGATCGTGCCCCCGCTCTCGGCCTTCCAGGCCCAGGCCTTCTCCAGAAACGCCTCGCGGCCGAGGTCTTCCTTGCGCTGGCCGCCTGCCTTGAGCTGCTTCTCGAGGATCGTCTGCACGGCGATCGAGGCGTGGTCGGTGCCGGGGAGGCAGAGCACATTTTTGCCCTGCAGGCGCTGGAAGCGCACGATCGTGTCGATCAGGGCCGTGTTGAAGGCGTGGCCCATGTGCAGGCTGCCGGTGACGTTCGGCGGCGGAATCACCACGCTGAACGGCTCGCCGGGGGCACCGGGGTCGGGATGGAAGGCACCGCTGCTCTCCCAGGCCTGCTGCCAGCGGGCTTCGGTGCCCGCCGGGTCGTAGGTCTTGGGCAGGTTGGCCTCGGGCACGGCGATGGGGCTGGCGGGGCCCCATCGTCTCAAAGGGTCCGCATCAGGCTCAGTTGGCAACGCTGCCCTGCATCGCCACGGGGATGCGGGGCACCGGGAAACCGGCCCTGCCGAGCACATCCACGATCATGCGGTTGGTGTCGAAGTACACCTGCCAGTAGTTGGTGGTGTGGGTGTAGGGGCGCACGGCCAGGCGCGGCCCCCGCTCGCTGAACTCAAGCACCTCCACATCAGCCTCCTTACCGGGGATCTGGTTGGGCACCCCCTTGATCCCCTCCTTCAGCAGACTGATGGCCTGACCCACATCGGCGCTGTGATCGAGCTGGGCCACAAGCTCAACGCGGCGGAAGGGAGTGGCGGAGTAGTTCTTGATGTTGTCCCCAAAGAGCTTGGCGTTACTCACGTAATTGCGCACGTTGTCTGGCGAAGTGATCGCCGTGACAAAGATGCCCACCTCGTCCACGGTGCCT
The DNA here is from genome assembly GCA_040399265.1 of Prochlorococcaceae cyanobacterium. Taxonomy (GTDB): domain Bacteria; phylum Cyanobacteriota; class Cyanobacteriia; order PCC-6307; family Cyanobiaceae; genus NIES-981. The sequence goes on along the minus strand of JBBASO010000035.1, from coordinate 12,636 downwards.
TCCACCCCACCGGCTTCCACATAGTCGCCAGGACTGACCGGCCGGAAGATCTGCAGAAACACGCCGGCAGCAAAGTTGCCGAGCATGCCGCTCCAAGCCGCGCCGATCGCCAGGCCTGCACCAGCGAGCAGAGCGGCGAAGCTGGCAGTTTCAATTCCGAAGTAACCAAGAATGGCGACAATCAGAATCACTCGCAGCACCACTGCGAGAATGCTGAGCAGATAGCCAACCAGCACCGGATCGAGCGTACCGCGATTGAAAATGCGGCGCAGCAGCCTCATGGCGAGGGCTATCAGCCAGCCGCCCACAACCCAGAGGGCGATGGCCCCGAGCAGCTTGAACAGGAAGGGAACAATCAGGGTCGCCATGAATCCCGGTGCAGGAACAGCCATGAGGAAGAGGCAAAAGACAGTGAGGGTCTTCGTGAATTAAACCAGCCACCTCTCGCC
>JBBASO010000035.1:9715-12087 GCA_040399265.1 Prochlorococcaceae cyanobacterium | reverse complement strand
GTGAGGATTCACAGATGAGAGCCGGCCCGGCCCGGCGCGGTGCCGGAAGCATCCATGGCGTCAGCCACCCAGATCCAACCCAAGCTCACTCGCCTGGGTTGTTCACGGGCTCCGCCAATCGGCCGATGTAAGCCTCCAGCGTGCCGGCATTGATCCAGCCCGTGGCGATGGTCTTGCTGTGCTGCTGGCTCACCCGGCCACGGTGGATATGCGACACCCCCGCCGGGAAGAGCAGTAGCTTGCCCCGCTCCGCCTGCTCGTGGTGCCCCTGCCAGTGGAACTCCGTGCCGCCCTCGGGCAGAGAGTTGCAGTAGAGGATCCAGGCCAGCACCCGCGCCTGGGGTTCGGTGGCCTCATCGCTGATCGTCCAGTCGCAGTGCCAGCGCTTGAAGCCCTCCCCCGGGGCGTAGCGCTGCAGGTTGAAGATCGGATTGACGAACAGGCTCTGCTGCGGGCAGCAGTCGCGCAGCAGCGGCCGCTCCTTCAGGTACTGGCCCAGAGCCGCGTTCACGCCGCGCAGGATCACCTCCGCCAGGGCGAAGGCCTCCGGGTCGCTGCGATCGATCGCCACCAGGCTGATGTCGGTCGACAGCTTCGCCGGCTCGGGGGAGGAGTCACCCGGCTCACTCCGGCATTTAGGCCCGAAGGCCACCCCTGGGCGGTGCAGGTCGGAGCGGCGATCGAAGAAGGCCATCACCCCATCGGCCAGGGCCTCGAAGCCGGCGTTGCGGTACGCGGCGATCAGATTCATCGGTTCGGCTCCCAGGGAATCGCCACCACCTGCTCCAGGCTGCTCCAGCAGCTCCGGTCGGCCACCACCCGCTCGAGCAGGCCTAGCCGCTCCAGGGCGAGCGCGGCCTGCTCCACCCCCAGCGCCGCCGACCCGGGCGCGATCGGCAGCACCAGCACCTGTTGCTCCGCCGGATCCGCCAGCACATGCAGGCCTAGGTCCTGCAGCTCCCGCTCGAAGAACACCCGCCGCAGCCGGGTGCTGAGCAACGGCGCGGTGGCCTCGGCGAAGCGGCGCAGACCGGCCTCATCAGCGGAGCAGCCGCAATTGAGGGCCAGCCAGATCTGCAGCTTGGCCCAGCTCTCGCGGCTCCAAAGGGGCTGGAAGCTCTGGCGGTGCTGACGCACCAGTTCGGCCAGGGCGAAGTCGATCAGGGTGGCCTGCACACGCGCGGCCGAAGCGGCGCCGGCAGCCGCGGCGGGCGGTTCGGCGGGCAGGTCGGTCGCAGGGATGATGTCGGCCATCGGCACGGCCTGGTGTGGGCGGTGGGACACCCGGCCATCCTCACCGGTGGGCAAATTCCCGGCCGTGGGCAAACTGCAGAGGCAACGTCCACGGAGACGCCCGATGGCCCTGGATCTGAACGACCCGGAGCTCGAGTTCAACGATCTGGTCACCGCCTACCAGAGCTGGGTGATGGCCGTGATCAACGACGAGAAGCTCGGCGGTGATCCCATGCTCAGCGAGGAGATCGTCGATGATGGCGTCAATGCCATGCGCTTTCTGCCGGATGTGGTGACCAGCGCCATCGAGACCACCCTGGCGCGGGTCTACGACGTGGATCCCGACGAACTCGCTGACCTGCTCTACCCAGAAGATTGAGCGCCCCGTGAACCGTGCGGTGAGCCTGGGCCTGACGGCGGCGCTCGCGACGGGGGCTCTCCTGGGTATCACCGCACTCTCGCGCTGGGTGGGCGGTGAGCCGGAACAAGCAGCTGGCCCCCCGCAGGCCACTAAGGCCGCCAGCCTGCGGGGGCTGATCTATCTGGCCGTGGGGATTGCCCGCGACGAAACGTTCGACACCGAGATGCGGCTGCGCAACGAATCCATGCTGACGCTGTTCAGCAAGGCCTTTCGCGACCTGCATCCCGGCGTGAGGGTGCAGCTGCTGACCTTTCCCGAGAGCGACATGGTGCCGCAGATCCGGCGCCGCCAGCAGGCGGGGCTGGGGCCCGACCTGCTGCTGGTCGATGCCAGCACGGCCCTGGAGCTGGCACGGCAGGGCCTGATCGACCCATTCACACCCTCCCGAGAACTGAGCGAGCCGATTCAGCCCGACCTGCTGGCCCGGGTGCGCCTGGGGGATGGCCGCCTTGCGGGGCTACCGATGCTGCAGCAGCCGGAGCTGGCCTGTTTCAACAGCAGGCGGCTGCCCCAGGGCAGCCCCGCAGACCTGGACGGCCTGCTGCGGCTCAGTGCCGGCGGAGTGAGAGTCGGTCTGAGCATCGATCCCAAGCGGTTGTTCTGGACGGTGGGCGGCCTGGGGGCCAACGCGGCCCTGGAGCGTGCCAGCCGGGGAGAACCGCTGAGCGCGGAGCAGCGGGATCGCCTGATCGGCTGGTTGGGCTGGCTCCAGAACGCG
>JBBASO010000035.1:0-9615 GCA_040399265.1 Prochlorococcaceae cyanobacterium | reverse complement strand
CTGCCGACCCTGACGGGGGTGCTGCCGAAGGTGATCTTCGGCGACCTCGCCCCCCGCCAGGCGGCGGATCAGGTGATCCGCGGGCTGCGGGAGGGGCGGCGCTGATGGACCTGCTGCTCCAGGAAATCCTCGGCTGGCTGGGCTACCTGCAGCGGGGGCCTGTGGTGGCCCAGCTGCTGCTGGTGCTGCTGCCGGCCCTCGCGGTGGTGCTGCTGCGGGAGCGTCTGCCGCAGCAGATGCCCCTGCAGCGCTGGCTGAGACCTGCTGCCGTGGCGAGCATCGGCCTGGGCAGCGCCCTGCTGGCCGCCGCCGGCCTGCCCTGGCGCTTCAGCCTCTCGTTGGGGGTCCTCTACCTGGGCTGGCAGACCCTGAACCTGCTGCATGGACTGCTGGACCGCCGGCTTGAGGCGCAGAGCCTGCAGCAGCTGGAGAGCCGCCTGATCCGGCCGGCCTTTCTGCTGCTGGCGGCCCTCGCGGTGATCCGCCAGCTCGACAGCGTGCAGGATCTGGCGATCATCCCCCTGGGCCGCTGGTTCGGGGTGCCCCTCAGCCTGGGCCAGCTGTGCCAAGCCCTGGTGATCCTCTACCTGGTGGCCGTCGGCTCGGCGGCACCGGCCCGGGGACTGGCCTGGCTGCTGCAGCGGGCCCTGGTGCTCAGCGATGGCAGCCGCCGGGCGCTTGCCCTGATGCTGCGGTATCTCACCATGGCGATCGGCCTTGTGTGGGTGGCGAACCACCTGGGGCTCAACGCCACAGCGGTGCTGGCCATCGCCGGCGGCCTTTCGGTGGGCCTGGGCTTCGGCATCAAGGAGGTGTTCTCCAATTTCATCAGCGGCCTGTGGCTGCTGCTGGAGGGCTCGGTGCGCCCCGGCGAGGTGCTGTTCATCGACGGCGACCCCTGCGAGGTGCGCAGCCTCGGCCTGAGGGCCGCCGTGCTCTGGCGCGACCGCGACAACGCCGAGCTGGTGATTCCGAACCAGACCTTCTTCACCGCCACCACGACCACCTACACCGGCTCCGACCGGTTGCGCCGCAGCCAGATCCTGGTGGGGGCCGCCTACCGGCACGACCCAGCCGCCGTGATCGCCCTGCTGGAGGCCACGGCCCGCCAGGTGCAGGGGGTGCTGAGCACGCCGGGGCCCCGCGGCCTGGTGCTCAGCTACGGCGATTCGGCGATCCAGTACGCCCTGCGCTTCTGGATCGCCAACCCGATGGACAACGTGAGCATCTGCAGCGCCGTGAATGCGGCGGTATGGCAGGCCTTCCGCCAGGAGGGCATCGAGATTCCCTTCCCACAACGGGTGCAGTACACGCTCACAGGCCCACCGGATCAAGACAGCCCGTAGACCCTGATCCAGCCTGAATAGGGTCGTGAACGCCAACGCGGCCCATGCCATGGCAGCCGAACGGCCTTCTCAGGCTCCGCTGCTCGCCCTCTCCGCCCATGCCAGCCCGGCCGCAGCGGTGCTGGAGGAGCTGGCCAGCGATCGCCGGCAGGGGCTGAGCAGAGCGGATGCGGCCCAGCGGCTGGAGCACTGGGGGGCCAACAGCCTCAGTCCGCACCACGGCAGACCCTTCTGGCTCCGCCTGCTCAGCCAGTTCCACGACCCCCTGCTCTACACGCTCTTGAGTGTGGGCCTGGTGAAGGTGCTGATCGGCAAGGCGGCAGACGCCTGGGTGATCTGGAGCGTGACACTGATCAACGCCGGAATCGGCTTCGTGCAGGAAAGCAAGGCGGAAACGGCGATTGCCGCCCTGGCCCGCAGCGTGCGCACCGAGGTGGAGGTGGTGCGCGACGGCCGGCGGCAGCGGCTCGGCTCCGAGGAGCTGGTGCCGGGGGATGTGGTGCTGCTGGAGGCCGGCAACAAGGTGCCCGCCGATCTGCGGCTGCTGAGCAGCCGGCAGCTGCAGGTGGATGAATCGGCCCTCACCGGCGAATCGTTGCCGGTGAGCAAGGGCAGCGCAGCCGTGGCGGCCGGAGCTCCGCTGGCGGAGCGCTTCGGCATGGCCTACGCCGGCAGCCTGGTGACGGCAGGTCAGGCCCGGGGGGTGGTGATCGCCACCGGCGACGCCACCGAGGTGGGCTCCATCTCGCGCTCGATGGCGGAACAGGGGAACCTCAGCACGCCGCTGACGCGCAAGTTCCGTGGCTTCAGCCACACCCTGCTGCGGCTGGTGCTGCTGCTGGCCAGCGTTACTTTTCTGGTGGGCCTGGCCCGGGGCCGCCACGCCACGGAGATGTTCGACGGCGCCGTGGCCCTGGCGGTAGGTGCCATTCCCGAGGAGCTGCCGGCAATCGTCACGATCACCCTGGCGATCGGCGTGAACCGGATGGCTCGCCGCAACGCCATCATCCGCAAGCTGCCGGCGGTGGAGGCCCTGGGCAGCACCACGGTGATCTGCTCCGACAAGACCGGCACCCTCACCCAGAACCGGATGACGGTGCAGCACATTCAGGCCGGCGGCGAGCTGCTGAGCCTTGATCGGCTATGGCCCGATGGCCGGGGTGCAGAGAGCGTGACCGGCGACCCCCTCAGCCGCAATCTGGCCCTGCGCGAAACCGTGCTGGCGGGCCTGCTCTGCAACGACGCCCGCCCCAGCCAGCAGCAGGGCCTGGTAGGCGATCCCACCGAAACCGCCCTGCTGCAATCGGCCCAGAGCCTGGGCATCGACCGGGAGCAGGCCCTCAACGATCACCCCAGACGCGACGCCATCCCCTTCGCCTCCGAGCAGCAGTTCATGGCCACCCTGCACGGCAGCCGTCGGATCCTGATGAAGGGGTCGGTGGAGGCGGTGCTGGCCCGCTGCAGCCGCCAATTGCGCGCCGACGGCAGCTGCGAACCGCTTGACCGGCCCGCCATCGAAGCGGCCGTGGCGGCGATGGCCGGCGCAGGGGAGCGGGTGCTCGCCTTCGCCATCGGCCGGGCCGAGCCCAGCCAGGTGGAACTGCACCCCCACGATCTGCGCGGCAATCTCGACTTTCTGGGGCTGCAGGGCATGCTCGACCCGCCGCGGCCCGAGGCCCTGGCCGCCGTGGCCGCCTGCAGCCAGGCGGGCATCCAGGTGAAGATGATCACCGGCGACCACGTGGAGACAGCCCGCTCGATCGCCAGCCAGCTGGGGATGGGAAGGCAGGGCGTGGTGCGGGCACTGGAGGGGCGCGAACTCGACGACCGCTCCGAGGCGGAGCTCGCGGTGATGGTCCGCGACACCGACGTGTTTGCGCGGGTAACGCCGGCGCAGAAGCTTGCCCTGGTGCGGGCCCTGCAGGCCAAGGGCGAGGTGGTGGCGATGACCGGCGATGGCGTCAACGACGCCCCGGCCCTCAAGCAGGCCGACATCGGCATCGCCATGGGCCAGGGCGGCACGGAGGTGGCCCGCGAGGCTGCCGACATGCTGCTCACCGACGACAACTTCGCGACGATCGAAGCGGCCGTGGAGGAGGGCCGAGCCGTGTACCTCAACCTGCGCAAGGCCCTGGCCTTCGTGCTGCCGGTGAACGGCGGCGCCTCGATGACGATCCTGCTGGGCGCGGTGCTGGACCTGGAGCTGCCGGTCACCGCCCTGCAGGTGCTGTGGCTGAACATGGTGTGCTCCCTCAGTCTGTCGGTGCCGCTGGCCTTCGAGCCCCGCCCGCCCGGGCTGATGGCCCAACCGCCGCGCCCGCCGACCCAGCCCCTGCTCAACCGGGGCCTGGTGCGCAAGGTGCTGCTGGTGTCGGCCTTCTACTGGTGCGTCATCTTCGGGGTGTTCCTCTGGGCCCGTTCCCACCACCTCAGCCTGGCGCTGGCGCGCACGATGGCCATCCAGTCGCTGGTGCTGGCCCAGATCGCGTACCTGGTGAGCATCAGCCAGGTGAGCAAGGGCAACTGGCGGCAATGGCAGCGCAACCCGATCCTGCTGGCGGGCATCGGCACGGCGGTGCTGCTGCAGCTGGCCTTCAGCCAGCTGGGCTGGATGAACGGGTTCTTCGACACTGCTCCCCTGGCAGCGCCTCAGTTGCTGATCTGTGCCTTGTCCCTGGTGGTGATGGCGCCGGTGACCGCCCTCGCCGAGCGTCTGGATCCGACCACAACGGTCGTCGCCGGATCAGCCTGAGCAGGCAGAAACTGAGCCTGCGATCATCGGGGCCTCAGCCAGGTGATCGGGATCAGCAGCACCAGCAAGATCGCCAGACCCGTCGGCAACCACTCCAGCAGGGGGCTGAGATCCGCCAAGCCAGCCTGGGGCCACTGCCGCTGCGCCCAGGTCAGCCCATCAGCCAGGGGCACCAGCAGGCGCTGCTTCTGCACGGGATCGAGCAGCAGGGCCGCCAGCGCAGCAAAGGCGATCGTGCGGATCAGATTCAGTTCCATCAACGCCCAGGCAACAACGGAGGGTGCGGGCCTGCATCCCGACCTGCCGCACCACTGAAGCCCATTTCCGTCGGCTTGGGTGTACGAGGACGGCCGGGGCAACAGCGCCGCTAAGTGACCAGCACGGCCGCCGGCAGCCATGGCAACGCCCCATCACCGTTCCGAAGCGACGGATCGGTGGCCGCTGCCCACCGGTGGACCGTGCCACCGGGCGGTGGTGGTGCCGCTCGCTGCCCAGCGGCTGCCGGGCTGGCTCAGCCTGCCGCCCACACCCCGGGGGCTGGTGGTGTTCGCACACGGGCTGGGCAGCAGCAGCCTCAGCCACCGCAATCGCCAGGTGGCCGCCAGGCTGCTGGGCGGCGGTCTGGCCACCCTGCTGTTCGATCTGAAGGCGACGGATGAGGCCGCGATGCCCGGCGAGATCAACCACCTGACCGACCGGCTGGTGGCGGCGCTGGACTGGCTGGCCGGCGACAGCCGACTGGCGGCCCTGCCGCTGGGCCTCTTCGGCAGCAGCCTTGGTGCCGCCGTGGCCGTGAGCGCCGCCCAGGCGCGCCCACGGCAGGTGCGGGCACTGGTGAGCCGGGGCGGCCGGGTCGATCTGGTGAGCGGCCGGCTGCAGCACCTCGACGCCCCGATCCTGCTGATCGTCGGCAGCCGCGATGTGGACCTGCTGGAGCTGAACCGCTGGGCCGCAGGCCAGATCGAAGCCCCCCATCAGCTCACGGTGATCAACGGCGCCGGCCACCTGTTCAGTGAACCGGGCGCCCTCGATCAGGTGTCCGAGGTGAGCCTGCACTGGTTCGGGCATTGGCTGAGGGCCTCCGATCGCTGAGGACCACCCGCAGAAACAGGCACCGGAGCCTGAGGGCCTCAGCTGGCCTGGCTGTCGCGCACCGACCTGACGGCCAAGCCGGCCTCCGTGGCGGTGACGGCCGCCAGCAACAGCAACCCGATCAGGCCCACCAGCTGGTTCCGCGCTTCAGTCGCGGCAGCAGCGTTCTGCCCGAGCACCGCACCAGCCACGAACCAGGCGGTGGCCAGGGCCGAGGTGATCCAGTAGGCCTTCCAGCGACGCTGGTAGAGGTAGCCGGCCCCCAGGCCCGGCACCACGTTCAGCACCACTGCCACCCAGCCGGCGGATGACGCAAGGATCTGCGCTCGGGTCGGAGTCATGGCGGCACGCACAGGGAACCCCACTCTGGCGACCGCTGCCACTCTGATGCGCGCCCGCCCTTAGGCTGCGGGCGCACGGGCTGCAATGCGCGATGCCGGGTTCGAACCAGCGACATCCTGCTTGTAAGGCAGGCGCTCTACCGCTGAGCTAATCGCGCGTGTTTCGGACCTTACCGCAATCCCCCAGACCGGCGCCGCGGCTGCGGCGGGCCCAGCGCCAGGCCCAGGCCTCGGGGTTTCAGAAGCTGCGCTGGCGGGTGGAGGCCGGGGCGGTGTGGTTACTGCTCGCCCTGCTGCGGGGCCGGCGCCACGGCACCGTGGAACGGGCGATTCATCGGGCCGTGGGCCTGGCCCGGCCCCTGCTGGCCGGCAGGCTGGCCACTGCCGAGGCCAATCTGGAGCGGGTCTACGGGCCCGCGCTGCCGCAGGCAGCTCGCCAGCAGCTGGCGAGGCAGTCGCTGGAAGGCTTCTTCCTCTCCTGCCTGGAATCGATCATCGAACCGGTGAATCCACGGCGCATCCTGGTGGAAGGCGATGGGCTGGCGGCCCTGCTGGGGCGGCGCCCCGGCCAGGGGGTGATCATCGGCTCCCTGCATCTGGGGTGCTGGGATCTGGGGCTGCGCTGGCTGAGCGAGCAGCTCGACGACCTGGCCGTGATCTACAGGCCCGCCCACAACCCGGAGGCCGACCGCCTGTTGAATGCCGCCCGCAGCGCCAACAGCCACTGCCGCTGGATCTCCCAGTTCGACCGGCGCGCCATGCTCACCTGTCTTCACCAGGGCGGCGCCCTGGTGGTGATGACCGACCTCTATGGCGGTCGCAGCGCCCTGCTGCTCAACGTGCTCGGTCTCGACACCCACGTGGCCGGAGGCCCGGTGAACCTCTCCCAGCGCACCGGCGCCGCTCTGTTTCCCGTGGCCCACGTGCGTGAGGCCGATGGCAGCTTCCGGCTGATCTGCGGTGCGCCGCTCCAGCCCCAACCCAATGCGGCGGGCCTGCAGCAGCAAGCCCAGGCGCTGTGCGACTGGCAGGAGACCTGGATCCAGGCCTACCCCGATCAGTATTACTGGATCCACCGCCGCTGGCGGCCCGGCGACGGCAGCGGCCGGCGGCGACGCCAGCTGCCCCCCCCCAGGCTGCACTGACATGGCAAGCGGCCGCGCCCACGACCGCGCCACCTGCCTGCTGGCCCTACCTTTCGGGCTGCTCTGGTGGCCCTGGCTGGGAGCCCCGGGGGTGGGCTGCGCTGGCCTGGGCTTTCTGCTGGGCGGTCTGCTGCTCTCCCCCGATCTCGACACCCGCTCCAATCCCACCCGTCGCTGGGGAGCACTGCGGCTGCTGTGGTGGCCCTACCGGCGTCTGCTGCGCCACCGTTCGCTGCTCTCCCACAGCCCGGTGCTGGGCAGCGCCGGCCGGCTCGCCTACTTGGGCGGCTTGGTGCTGCTGGGGGCCACCGCCCTGCAGCCCCTGGGCCTGGGCTCGCCGGCGGTGGTGCTGACAGCGGCCCAGGACCTCTGGCGGCAGCACCAACTGCTGCTGCTCAGCCTGCTGGCGGGCATCGAAGCCAGCAGCTGGCTGCACCTGATCCAGGACGGCGACCCCATGCCGCGCCGGTGGCGCTGAGGCCCGACACCCAGACCGACGCCAGCAGCCCGTCTCCGTAAAATCACGAAGTAAGCGTCGGGCTGGATCACGCCGCCCCGGCCCCCTCCGGCCATGCATCCCAACGGCCTGCCTCTGAATTGGCGCCGGATTTCAGCGGGGCTGCTGGTCACCACACTGGCGCTGCTGCTCACGCCTGAGCCGGCGCGGCCACCGCACACCGGTCCAGACTCCGGCCTCTCCAGCGACAGCATGCCGGCCCTAACGGCCAGCGATGTGGCGGTGGTTGTGAATGGCGACGACCCCGTCAGTGAACAGATCGGGGCGTTCTATCTGCGGACCCGTGGGATTCCAGCCAGCCAGCTGATCCGCATCCGGTTTCCCGCAGGTGGCCAAACACTCAATCCCCTCAGCTTCCGCTTGCTGCGGGGGGAGATCCTGCGGCAGACACCGGCTCACGTGCAGGCCTATGCCATCGCCTGGACAGCTCCCTGGCGAGTGGGCTGTCAATCCATCACCAGCGCCCTGAGCCTGGGGGTGGATGCCAGCTGGTGCGCCCGCGGCTGCCGCCTCAGCCGCACCAGTCCCTATTTCGGCCAGGGTGAGGTGCACAGGCCCTGGCAGCAGCTGGGCATCCGCCCCAGCATGCTGTTGGCGGGCACGAATCTGGATCAGGTTCAGCGGCTGATCCGGCGCGGCAAAGCCGCCGACGGCACCGCTCCGCCCGGCACTGCCTACCTGCTGAGCACCAGCGACCGACGCCGCAATGTGCGGGCGGTGCTCTACGACAGCGTGCAGCGGCTGATGGCCCCCGCACTGACGGTGAAGCTGCTCCAGACCGACCGACTGGAGGGAGCCGACGACGTGATCGCCCTGTTCACCGGCTTGGCACGGGTGGATGGGCTGGAGACGCTCCGCTTCCGACCGGGCGCCGTGGCCGACCATCTCACCTCCTTCGGCGGGGAGCTGACGGCGGAACCCACTCCGTCGGGCCAGATGAGCGCCCTGCGCTGGCTAGAGGCCGGCGCCACCGGCAGCTACGGCACGGTGGTGGAACCCTGCAACTTTCTCGCCAAGTTCCCCAGCCCCGGCCTGCTGCTCAGCTACTACCGGCGCGGCGACACCCTGATCGAGGCCTATTGGCGCAGCGTGGCGATGCCGGGGCAGGGGGTGTTCATCGGTGACCCCCTGGCCCGTCCCTGGGGTCGGCAGACCATGAGAGGGTGAAGGACCATGTGGCCCCCGGATGGACTCAGCCCCAGCTGCCCGGACTGACCAGCTGCGCCGGACTGACGCAGCGATGGCGGAGCTGGCCAACCTGATCGCCGTGGTGGTCCGCCTGCGCGACCCGCACGGGGGCTGTCCCTGGGACCTGGAGCAGACCCACGCCTCCCTGGTGCCTTACGTGCTGGAGGAAGCCCACGAGGTGGCGGATGCGATCCTTCACGGCGACGATGGCCATCTGGCCGAGGAGCTCGGCGATCTGCTGCTGCAGGTGGTGCTGCACGCCCAGATCGCTCAGGAGGAGGGGCGTTTCGATCTGGCGCGGATCGCCTCGGGCATCAGCGCGAAACTGGTACGCCGGCACCCCCATGTGTTCGGCGACGCCCAGGCCGGCGACTGCGCCGCTGTGAGAGCGAGCTGGGAGACGATCAAGAGCCAGGAGCAGGCGGAGCGGGCGGCGGCGGGCGGCGGCACCCCGTCTGCCAGTCCCCTCAGCGACCGTCTCGCCGGCAAGGTGCGCGGTCAGCCCGCCCTGGCCGGCGCCATGATGATCTCCCGAAAGGCCGCCGCCGCGGGCTTCGAATGGGATGCGCTGGCTGGGGTGTGGGAGAAGGTGCACGAGGAGCTCGATGAGCTCAAGGAGGCGGTGGCCAGCGGCGACCGGGTCCACGCCCAGGAAGAGCTCGGCGACGTGCTGTTCACCCTGGTGAACGTGGCGCGCTGGTGCGGGATCAACCCGGAAGCCGGCCTGGCCGGCACCAACCGCCGCTTCCTCGATCGCTTCTCCCGGGTGGAAGCAGCCCTCGCCGGCAACCTCCAGGGTTGCAGCATCCAGGAGCTCGAGGACCTGTGGCGCCAGGCCAAGGCCGCGATCCGGGCGGAGAGCGCGGCAACCTGCGAGCGGCGGCTGAACGGCGACGATCAGGCCACTGCCGAACCTGAACAATGCCTGGAGCACGGGAACCCAGACGATGGCCACGGTGGGATCAGCTGTTGATCGACCACAGCTGAAGACGTGTCATCGCAATCAACTCATCGCAATCAACGGAAACGAACTCTCTGCAGAGTGGTGAATGTGTTTGCTTGATTGATGGTCGAGGTGGCGGGGCCACCGAACGACAAGGCCAGGCTCTGAGCCACGTTCGTGCCGAGACTGATGGACGTGAGAACAGGAACATTCACATTCACGAGTGATGCCCCTCCGCAGACCTGAGCTGCCTGCTGATCAGAGAGTGTAAGCATGATTGAGCAAAGCGAA
>JBBASO010000034.1:0-26754 GCA_040399265.1 Prochlorococcaceae cyanobacterium | reverse complement strand
GCTCTGCAAGCCGCGCTCGTCCTTCTGGATCTGCGCAGTCCAAAAACTTACCACACTCTGGTCAGAGGGCGTCGGACTGGTCAACCAGGGCTTTCCCCCAGGGGAGAAACAGGTCGAGAGTTTCGGGTCGGTCCGCCGCCAGCACCGGGAAATCAGCTGCTGTCAGGTCGGATCCGGGAGCCAGGTGCTCCGGGCTTCCCGCCAGCCAGCGCAGGGGACACTGCAATTCAGAGAGCACCAGCCAGGCAGCTGCCAGATCCCAGATCTTCGGGGTGGCCTCCAGAGCCGCCACGGTCTGACCCATCGCCACACTCACCAGATTGAGGCTGGCCACCCCCAGCAGCCTGATCTTGCCGGGGAAGCGCTGATGCGGCAGCTTCTGAAGCACGCCGATCGAGCGGCTGCACAGCGAAGCGCAGCCGGCGGGATGGCTGTCCCGGCTGGAGGGCGGCAGCAACGGTTTGCCATTGCGCCAGGCACCTTGGCCGCGAATCGCAATGATGCGCTGGCGCAGCGGCGGCACATCGAGAATCGCAAGCACGGGCACCCCTGCTTCAAAGCGGGCCAGGGAGATGGCCCAGTACGGGATACCGGCGGCGAAATTGGTGGTGCCATCGAGGGGATCTACCACCCAATACGCCGACGTGAGCGGCAGATGCCGGTCACCTTCTTCGCTGAGCACTCCCTCGCCTGGATAGAACTCAGCCAGGCCCTGCACCAGAGTGGCGTCACTCCAGCGATCGCAGGCCGTGATCAAGGTGCCATCGGGCTTGAGATCGGAGATCGCGTGGCCGAAGTCGCTGCGCTGACGCTCCCCGACCCGGTCAAGCAACTCCACCAGACGTGGATGGAGGTCGGCAACGGAAGGAGGGGCAACGGTCATCCGAGGTCCAGGGCCAGCACTTTGCTGAGACTTCTGCCCGTATCCTCCCTGAACTGGTGCAGATTGACGCGGCCCAACACCGCAAGAGCCGCCAGCGCGACAAGCAGCTCCACGCCCAGCACCAAGGCATAGGCAGGCAGGGGCGAATCGCCGAGGTCGAGGCGCAGGGCAAGCCAGCGGCCAAGATCGAGCAATCCGCCACCGAATACCTTGCCCAGAGCGCGAGACATTGCCTGGGCAAGCCCCCAGACACCAACAAAAGTGCCGGCGGCCTGGGGCAGGGTGAGGTCGAGCATCAGCACCAGGGCGCTGTTGGTGCCGATCCCCGCCGCCAGGCCGAACAGCACCATCACCAGGCGCAACAGCGGCACCTGGCCAACGAATCCTGCCAGCAGCAGCAGGCCCAGGCTGAGAGCGATGCAGCGGCAGCCAAGGCGGGCCGTGCTGAACTTGCCGTAGCGGGGCACGAGCCAAAGACCTGCCAGCAGCAATCCCACCAGAGTGCCGATTCCCCAGAGCGCATTCAGCGACGCCGTGGCAGCGATGGGCATGCCGAACACATCGGCCCCATAGCTCTCCAACACCGGATCCTGCAAAAACAGGGCCAGGGTGAACAGGATCAGAAAGGCAAAAAAGATGCCGACCTGACGACTGGCTGTGATCAGGGTCCACGCCTGACGCAGGGTGATCGCATCATCCCGGCATGGCGGTACGCCGCTGGCGGAGGGCCCCCGTCCAGCAGCAGCTGGCGGTTCGGCTCCGACCGTGGCGATCAGGGTCAAGACCACCACCGCCAGTGCCACCCAGATCATGAACCGCAGCAGGGCAGGCTCAAGCACGGCGGGATCGGTCACACCATCGAGACCGCGCAGGGCGATGGCGGTGGCGATCGCGCCGACGACGATCCCCACAGTGAGCAGACACCAGATGACGCCGACCGCCCGGGAACGTTCGCCCTCGACGGTGCGATCGATCACCAGAGCCAGATAGGGAGTGCTGGCCAGGGAGATGGCCAGGCCGTAGAGCGCGAAAAGACCACAGAGGGCCGCGATCGAGCCCCAGAGCAAGGCTGAGTTGCCGGAATCAAGCTGACGGCCAACGTGAAAGATCAACGGCACCGACAACACCGCCAGCCCGCAGAACAGCAACGTGCCTGCCCAGATGTAGGGGAGGCGATGGCGACCGGCGATCGGCCTGGAATCGGAAAGCTGACCAAAGAGCACCCGGGCTGGGGAGACAAACTGCTCAAAAGCCAGGGCCAGACCGACCAGCAGGGCGGGAAAGCCCAGTTCGCTGATCATCACCCGGTTCATCAGGCCGGCGAAGACCACAGCCAGACAGCCCAGGCAACCCTGGAACAGGCCGAGCCGCAGGGTGGAAACCAGGCCGAGACCTGCAGCATTCCCATCTGCTTCGGCGAGCGGCTCGACAGGAGGTGACGCTGTCAAAGGAAGCGTGCGCTTTGCATTCACACGGCACCCGGTGTACCGGCCCGGCAGGCGGGCAGGAGGCGGGCGGGCTCAACCGGCACATCAGAAGCACCCACCGGCTTGACACCCGTCATGGAGAGGGGAGGGCAGGTGACGATCTGATCGAGGCCGGTGCGCCGCCGCAGCTCGGCGAGGCGACGGTTGTAATCGGTGATCGCCGTCGAATAACGCACCTCCGCGTTGGTGAGATCTCGCTGGTTGTCGACCACTTCCCGCTGGGTGGTGACGCCGGCCTGGAACCGCAGCCGTGCCAACCGCAAGGACTCCCGCGACGAGATCACTTCAAGGGCGGTGGTGGTGATGTTGCGGTTGTTCTTCTCCAGTTCATAGAAACTCTCCTCCACTTCCAAGCGGATGCCGTCGCGGCGCTGTGCGAAGCGGAAACTGTTCTCCTGAGCCAGCTGTCGGCTCTGACGTGCCTGGGCAGCGGCGGCACCGCCATCAAACAGATTCCAGGAGAAATTCAGGCCGATGGAGGCGTCATAACTTGCGCCTGACAGCAAGTCGCGCCTGCCGATCTGGGGCTGATTGCCGTCGTACCAACCGGCATCCAGGCCAGCGACGATGTTGAGAAATGGCTGCACCTGGGCCAGGGAAGCATTGGCCTGGCTGTTGGCGATGGAGATATCGAGCAGCACCTGATCCAGCTCCTCCCGGAAGGCATAGGCCGCCACGATGCTCTCCTGCAGGCTGGGCTGCCAGACCCCCAGCACGCGGGAGGGATCCTGGGCCGTGGGCGTCACGGACTGGGGTAAATCGAGCAGGGAAGCCAGGCCACGCCGGGCCACCGCCTGCGCTGCGATGGAATTGGTGAGCAACTGCTGATCGCGGGCCAGCTGGGTATCGGCCTCCAGCACCTCCAGCTTGGTGGCGACGCCGGCCTGGAAGCGGGCCTTGGCATCGCGCAGGCTCACCAGTGAGGCCCGCACCGATTCCTGGCCGATGCGCACCTGATCGTCTGCGCGCTGCAGCTCAAAGTAAGCCTGTGCTGCCTGCAAGCGCAGATCCCGCAGGGCAATCACGTATTGATACTTGGCACGTTCAAACTGATCACGAGCGGCGGCGATGGAGGGGGTGCGCTGGGGATTGATCAGGGTCCATTGAGCCGAGATCGCCAGGGCCGCCGCCCAGCGATCTCCCTTCAGCACCTCAGTCGTGGTGCGCTTGGCAGGTTGCGGATCCGCCTCGGTCGGCGGAGGAGCGGACCGGATGCGATTGCGCGTTTCGCTGTCGGTGTAGGTGGGGAAGCTGTCCCCCCGCAGATTGATCGTGGGGTACCACTGGGCAATCTGAGCGCGGAGATTGCTCTGGGCCTGATCAACCTGACTGGCGATCGCCTTGAGATTCGGGTTGTTGACCTCGGCCAGGTTTTCGACCTGGGCCAACGACAGAGGGCGCAGCTCACGGATCTGCACCTGGGCCGGATTGGTGGGCAGGGCCAGGGAGTCGGGAGCGGGCAGGTTCTCGACAGCCGGCGCCAGCTGGGTGGCAGCAGGGGCGACCAGCTTCGGATTGACCCGAGGGCGCTGGCCCTTCACTTGCGGTGCCAGGGGCAC
The DNA here is from genome assembly GCA_040399265.1 of Prochlorococcaceae cyanobacterium. Classification (GTDB taxonomy): domain Bacteria; phylum Cyanobacteriota; class Cyanobacteriia; order PCC-6307; family Cyanobiaceae; genus NIES-981. The sequence goes on along the minus strand of JBBASO010000034.1, from coordinate 22,825 downwards.
CACGGAAACGGATGGAACGGTCTGGGTTGAAGGCTGAGGCTGTTCAAGCGGTGAAGACGCCGGCTGCGCCGTGGTTTCGGCTGCAGGAGGGGCCTGTCCTGAAGGTGCGGATGACTGAGCCAGCAACTCGGTTGGCTGGAATGGGAACCCCAGCATGCTCAGCAGGGCCAGTCGGGTAGCAATCACAGACACGCCTTGCTGAAAGCTTGTGGGCGGAGTTTAAGGACCTGGCGCCATCTCTCCAGTGCAAGCGGTCACCAGATCCGCTGCACCCTGCAGCAACCGGATCGGCACCGGCAGGCAAGCCTCCAGCTCCTCCAAGCGCAGGTCATCGAGGAAGACGGGCTCTCCCTGACGCAGCATCACCGCCGGCAACAGCAGGGCATCGCCCAGATCGCAGTCGGCCAGGCCCTCCAGCAGATCCGCCCCTGTGAGCAGGCCGGTCACCACCTGGTCCTGCCCCCAGTAAGGACTGGGCAGCCCGTGCAGGATTAGCTCCAGACCCTCCACCCGGTTGAGGCGGGCCACCACCGGCGTGAGCGCTTCAGCCACAAGGCGGCCCACCACCCAGCTCAGCCGCCGCGGCCGCTCGAGCCGGGCGGGCAACGCCTCGGTGGCCTGCTCCAGCTCCTCAAGAAAGGCCCGGATGCTGCCGACGCCGTTCTCCTGCTGGGGCAGATCCTCGTAGGTGTCCCGGAGGGGCAGAGGCAAGCCGGCGATCAGGTACCACTCATCGGAAAGCCAGGCGAAGCGACTGCCTAGTTGCCGCTGAAACTCGGCCTGGAGCGGTTCCACCCGTTCCAGCACCGCCCGGGCCGCGGCCCGGTCGACGGGCACAAGCCCATCCTGGGCGGGACGGAAGCGGGTCAGACCCACCGGCACTACCGCGGTCGACAGCACCACCGGCCAGTCGCCACCGGCGAAGCCTGCCAGGTCCCGCAGGGTTCGCTCTAGGGCGGCTCCATCGTTCAGGCCTGGACAGACCACCACCTGAGCATGGATCTGGAGATTGCGCGCATCGAACCAGCGCAACTGCTCCAGCAGCAGCCCGGCACGGGGATTGACGAGCAGGCGGCTGCGCAGCTCCGGGTCGGTGGCATGAACGGAAACGAACAGGGGCGAGAGGCGCTGCGTCTCGATCCGCTGCCAGTCGGCCTCGGTGAGATTGGTGAGGGTGAGATAGGAGCCGTAGAGAAAGCTGAGGCGGTAGTCGTCGTCCTTGAGGTAGAGACTGCGGCGCCTGCCGGGGGGCTGCTGATCGATGAAGCAGAACGGACAGGCGTTGTTGCACTGCCTGAGCCCGTCGAACAGGGCCTCGGTGAAGCCCAGACCAAGGCCGTCATCGAGATCCTTTTCCAGCTCGATCGTATGCAGGGTGCCATCGGGGTCCTCCACCTCCAGCACCAGTTCCTCCTCGCCCACCAGCACCTGCAGATCGATCAGATCTCGGGGGCGCTGGCCATTGATGCTGAGCAGGCGGTCGCCGGGCTGGAAGCCCAGCTCCTCGCCGATGGAGCCGGGCTCCACCGTGGCGACCACGGCCGGCTGGGGCAGGCGCGGTGCCGGACCAGCCGCATCAGCGACGACGGCGATGCCGGCGGAGGGTTCATTCCACATGGCGGTTGGCCGGCGGATGGCCGGGGCTGCAGCGGTCGCTACCCCACCACTGTGGCGCGCAGACCGATCAGGATCGCCAATCCGAACAGCAGGCGATAAACGACGAACACCCAGGTGCTGTGACGCTGCAGAAAGCGCAGCAGCCAGGCAATCGCCAGCCAGGAGACCACCGCGGCGGCCACGATCCCCACGAGCATCGGTACCAGACCACCATTGGTCGGCGACGCAATGGCGTCCTTCAGCTGCACCACTCCCGCCAGGGTGATGGCTGGAACGCCCAGCAGAAACGAGAACCGGGCAGCGGCGGCGCGCTGCCAGCCATCGAACATCGATGCCGTGAGGGTGCTGCCGGATCGGGAAACCCCGGGCACCAGAGCCAGGGCCTGGGCCAGGCCCACCAGCAGACCATCGCGGGGCTGCACCTGATCGAGCTGCCGTCGCCGCCGGCCGACCAGTTCGGCCAGCGCCAGCAGCAGGGCCATCACGATTGACACGATGGCAATCGACGTCAGGCTGCGCAGGGGCGAATGGTCGTAGTCGGGAACGAAGCGCTTGATCGCCAGGCCCGCCAGCACGATCGGCACCGTGCCGAGGGCGATGGCCACCCCCAGCCGTGCCTCGGGATCCCGCCACTGGCCATGGCGGCAGGCCCGCACCACGCCCTTGAGCACCTGGGAGAGATCATGACGGAAGTAGCCGATCACAGCGGCGATGCTGCCCAGCTGAATCACCGCGATCACCGCCACACCTGGATCACCCCAACCCAGCAGCATCGGCACCACCTGCACATGGGCGGTGCTGCTGATCGGCAGAAACTCGGTGAGCCCCTGCACCACCCCCAGCACCAGGGCCCGCCAACAGGCCTCCAGCAGGGGCAGGTGCTCCCTGGAGAGATCCGCTGCACCTGCGCTGCCGGCCTGCACTGCGGTGGCGAAGTGGACGAAAAGACTCAGCACGAGCAGCGGCGGCACGAAGCCAGCAGACGCTATGGCGCCGCGGCACCGCGGCAGCCTTTAAGGTTGCACAACTTTCTTCACAAGCCGGGTGATCGGGGTCAGTCCCAGCACGCTTCCAGCTCCCAGCAGGCTGACAGCCAAAACAATCTCCTTCCCCTGGCCGGCGACCGCCAGCAGGGCGGGGGATCAGCTGATGGCGGCTTTGTTGGTGGTGCTGCCCGTGTTCATTCAGGCGCCCTGGGTGCGCCTGGCCCCCTTCAGTGCCGCCCTGTTCACGGTGGTGCTGCTCAGCGCTGGGCTGCTTCTGGCCAGTTCGGCCAACCGGGGCCTGCACCGCAGCGGCGAACTGCTGGTGGGCTTCAGCGGCAGTTGGCTGGCTGGAGCCCTGTTCTGGGGATGGGCCAATCAGCATCCGATCTGTCACCTGCCGGTCGAGGCCTTTGCCCTGCCTTTGGCACTGACCGGGCTGGGCACACGCTGGCGCCTGGCCTGCGGCTTCTACCTCGGCTCTCTGCTGGGAACCGCCGCCACCGATGCAGCGATCGCCGCCTGCGGCCTGATGCCGTTGTGGCCCGACGTTCTGATCAGTGACCCACTGCAGGCTGAGGCCCTGCTGCGGCTGGCGGCGCAGCGGCTGCTCGAGCCGGGCTCGATTCTGATCGTGTGCAGCTTCGCGCTGGCCCTCACCCTGTTGAGCCGCTGGTTGTGGCAGCGAGGCGAGGCGGCCAGGGTCGCGGCCACAGCTCTGGGAACAACCCTGGTGGTGGATGGACTGTTCGTGCTTGCTGCCATGGCCGCTCCGCACCTCAGCGGCCTGATCTGAAGAACTGCGAACGCCGGCGTCTCCGCTCCCGGACCCTCACGGGGCGTTCTGTAGCGTTGGATGGCTGGTGCCCAGTTCACCAGACCCCATCCCGCCTCGGAGTGTTGTGATGAAACGGCTGGTTGCCTGGCTCATGAGTAGCGTTCTGCTGGCCGGCCTGCTGATAACGCTGGTCCTGCCCCCTGCCGTTCACGCCGCCGACCTGCGGAATCTCGCCGACGACAAAATCGCCGAGCGCGGCAACAAGGTGGATCTGAACAACAGTTCGGTGCGCCGGTTCCAGGAGTTTCCAGGCATGTACCCCACCCTCGCCGGCAAGATCGTGCTCGGTGGTCCTTACAGCGACGTCGACGACGTACTCGACCTTGACCTGACCGATCGCCAGAGGGAACTGTTCAACAAGTACAAGGCCAATTTCACCGTCACCCCTCCGGCAATCGCCTTGAACGAGGGTTTTGACCGGATCAACGACGGTCAGTACCGCTGATCCCTGTCCCTAAGCTCGCCGAGCCGTTGTCAGCCGTCGGGCCCACCGGCGGCTTTTTGATGCCGGCGCTGCCGCCGGAGGATGCCCGCCGCAATGGCAGCTGAACAGACCGATCAGCCTGGAACGGACAGCCCGCCATCGGGCACGCTCTGGGCTGAAGCGCTGCGCAAGCCCTGGGATGTGGTGGTGGTGGGCAGCGGCGCGGCCGGCCTGATGGCCTGCCTCGAGTTGCCAGCGCACCTGCGGGTTCTGTTGCTCAGCAAGGAACGTCAACCCCGCTCGGCGAGCCGCTGGGCTCAGGGTGGCATCGCCGCGGTGACGGCGGCGAACGACAGTTTCGCCAGCCACGTTCACGACACCCTGCTGGCCGGTGCCGGCCTGTGCAACCGCGACGCGGTGGAGCTGCTGGTGCGCGAAGCACCGCATTGCGTGGAGCGGCTGCTGGAGCTCGGAATGGCCTTCGACCGGGATGGCACCGCTCTGAGCACGACCCTGGAGGCCGCCCACAGCCGTCGCCGGGTATTGCATGCCCAGGACCGCACCGGCGGCGCCCTGGTGGAAGCCCTGGAGCGGGAGGTACGGCGCCGGCCCGGTCTGATGCAGCGGGATGGGGCCCTGGTTCTGCAGATGTGGATCGAAGCCGGGCGCTGCCGGGGTCTGCAACTGCTCCTCGATGGTGAAATCGGTTGGCTGTCATGCCGTGCAGTGGTGCTGGCCACAGGAGGCGGCGGTCATCTGTTCGCCCACACCACCAATCCGGCCCAGGCCAGCGGCGATGGCGTGGCGATGGCCTGGCAGGCCGGCGCCCGGCTCCAGGATCTGGAGTTCGTGCAGTTTCATCCCACAGCGCTGATGCTGCCAGGAGCTCCCCACTTCCTGATCTCGGAAGCAGTGCGGGGCGAGGGAGCACGGCTGCGGGACGCGGCCGGCGCCAGTCCGGTGGCGGCCCTGCGCGGGGGGGACCTCGCCCCGCGTGATCAGGTGAGCCGGGTTCTGGCTCGGACCATGCAACGCCAGCAGGTGGACCACCTCTGGCTCGACCTGAGGCCGGTGGGCACGGAACGGTTGGAGCGCCAGTTCCCGACGATCCTCAGACGCTGCCGGGAGTTCGGCCTGGAGCCGACCCGCGAACCCCTGCCCGTGGCACCTGCGGCTCACTATTGGATGGGTGGCGTGGCCACCGGCCTGGACGCAGCCACCAGCGTGCCTGGCATCTACGCCGTGGGCGAGGTGGCCTGCACCGGTGTGCACGGCGCCAACCGCCTCGCCAGCAATTCGCTGATGGAGTGCCTGGTCTTCGCCAGACAGCTACAGCATCTCCAGCTGCAGCCCACAAGCGCTCCGCCTCAGTCGCGGTCGGTCCGGCGCCTGGATGTTGATCCACCTCCAGGCCCCCGACTCCGTGCGGGGATCGCGGCGCTGCGTGATCTGTGCTGGCGCGTGGCGGGGGTGGAACGGTCTGGTCATCAAGTGGGCGTGGCCCTCAGCCTGGTGCACCGGCAACGGCAGGAGGTTGAAGCGGATCCGGGCTGGCGCCTGGTCAAGGCGTTGCCGAAGGGTGATCGGTTGATCCTCAATGCTGAACAGGCCGACGCTTTCGCCGCCCTGCAGGAATGGCACCAGCGGCTCACCCTGGCGGATCTGCTGATCGAAGCGGCATTGTTCAGACGGGAGAGCCGCGGAGGCCACTACCGCACAGACGCGCCATGCCCGCAGCCGTTCTGGCTCCGGCATAGCTGTCAGGCCCAAGGCATGACCATCAGCACCATGCCCGTGCGCTGACGCAGGCGGCGTGATCCGCGGCGGCATGAACCGCCGCGAGGATACGGTCAGGGCCTGAAACCACTGAGCTGGGCCAGCTGCTCCAGGCTCTTCACCCCAGAGTCGAGACGGCCGTTGATCTCCCAGCTGGGGAAGCCCTCCAGGCCCTTGGTGTCGCAGAGCTCTTTCTGGCTGTTGCGCCCATCCGGGGCACATTCGACGATCGTGAGCACAGCGGAGGCCTGCTTGCCGAACAGCTGCTTCTGTTCGTGGCAGTGGGGGCACCACCAGGCCGAATACATCACGGCGCCCTTGGCCTTGAGGTGCTCCGCCAGAGCGAGAGCAGCCGGGCTGCTGGCGGTGGTGACAGCCGGAGGTGTGCCGGCTCGGGCAAGCTGATCGGGGCGATCCAGGGCTGCCGCCCAGCCCAGACCGGCCAGACCGACCACCAGAGCCAGCAGCACCACCCGGAAGAGGAGCTGACCCCGATCCGGCCACTCACCGCCCACCAGGCTGAGCACAAACAGGGTGAGGCTCAGCACCGCCGAGAGCACACAGAAGAAGCAGAAGGCCTGGATCTTCAGCACCATCACGCCCATCAGCACGAGGCTGAACATGGCCATGCCGGTGCTGAGCAACAACAGCCCCCACCAGCTGAGGGAAGCCAGACGGGTGCGGGCCTCGCCCCGCAGCACGAGCGGCAGCAGGGCCAGCAGCAGGATCGCCGCATAGGCCAACAGCCCATACAAGGAGAGGGGCTGGCCAAACAGCGTTCCCCATGGACTGGACAGCACCTTGTCGCAGGCCTCAGCGCCGCCTGGGCAGCTGAGATTGCCGAGGACTCCCCAGCGCTTGAGTGTGATCGAACCGGTATCGATCACACCGATGGTGGCCAGAACGGCCATCACCACCCGTAACCAGCGGTTGCCGGTATCGCCGCGGCGGCGGCTGGAGCTGAGGCGCTCGCTAAGGCGGCTGGACGTCACAGGCTTCGGGCGATGGATGGATTCTCGCAGCAACGGGTTGGCAGTGCCGCATTGGCTGGTGCTGCGTGGGCCCATAGGGTGGAAGGTCGACCTGCCCCGGCCCCAGCCCAAGCCCATGACCAAGCCCACCGTGGCCTTCGCCCATCTCGGCTGCGAGAAGAACCGGGTGGATACCGAGCACATGCTCGGCCTGCTGGCCGAGGCCGGCTATGGGGTGAGCGCCGATGAGAGTGACGCCAGCGTGGTGGTGGTGAACACCTGCAGCTTCATCCAGGACGCCCGCCAGGAGTCGGTGCGCACCCTGGTGGAGCTGGCGGAGCAGGGCAAGGAGCTGATCATCGCCGGCTGCCTGGCCCAGCACTTCCAGGAGGAACTGCTCGAGAGCCTCCCAGAGGCCAAGGCGATCGTGGGCACCGGCGACTACCAGCACATCGTGAGCGTGCTGGAGCGGGTGGAGGCGGGCGAGCGGGTGAACCAGGTGAGCGCCACCCCCACCTTCGTGGCCGATGAGCATCTGCCCCGCTACCGCACCACCAGCGAAGCGGTGGCATACCTGAAAGTGGCGGAAGGGTGCGACTACCGCTGCGCCTTCTGCATCATTCCCCACCTGCGCGGCGACCAGCGCTCGAGGACCATCGAGAGCATTGTGGCTGAGGCTAAACAGCTGGAAGCCCAGGGGGTCAAGGAGCTGGTGCTGATCAGCCAGATCACCACCAACTACGGCCTCGACCTCTACGGCAGACCGAAGCTGGCTGAATTGCTGCGCGCCCTTGGGGAGGTGGAGATCCCCTGGATCCGGGTGCACTACGCCTACCCCACCGGCCTGACAGAGGAGGTGCTGGCGGCCTACAGGGAGGTGGCGAACGTGCTGCCCTACCTGGATCTGCCGCTGCAGCACAGCCATCCCGAGGTGCTGCGAGCGATGAACCGGCCCTGGCAGGCCGATGTGACGGGCGGCCTGCTGCGCCGCATCCGCGAACAGCTGCCCGCAGCGGTGCTGCGCACCACCTTCATCGTCGGTTTCCCCGGCGAAACCGAGGCGCACTTTCAGCACCTGCTCGACTTCGTGGCCGAGCAGCAGTTCGACCACGTGGGCGTTTTCACCTTCTCGCCGGAGGACGGCACCGCTGCCGCCACGTTGCCCGATCAGGTGCCCACCGAGGTGGCACAGGAGCGCAAGAACCGCCTGATGGCCCTGCAGCAGCCAATCGCCGCTGCCCGAAACGCCACCTGGGTGGGGCAGATCGTGGATGTGCTGATCGAACAGGAGAATCCCAGCACGGGCCAGATGCTGGGGCGATGCGCACGCTTCGCGCCCGACGTGGACGGAGAAGTGCTGGTGATGCCCGGCAATGGCGGGCTGTGCGCTGCCCCGGGCACACTGGTACCCGTGCGCATCACCGCTGCCGACACGTACGACCTGATCGGCGAGGTGGTGGGCGCCAAGGCGATGGTGGGCGACGCGCTGCAGGCGATCAGATCAGCTTGATGCCGCGCAGCACAAGGGATGCGGCCAGGGCGGCCACCAGACCACCGCCCACCAGACCGAGATAGATCGCCACGCCCATGACTGCTGCCGTACAAGGATGGGGCCATTACAGCAGATGCAACGCCCCTCGGACCCAGCGACACGAAGACAGGACTAAATTGATCCCCTACAGGTCAACCCAGGAGCTGCGCAAGCGTTCTGGTCGCCTTCCCACCGAGGCAGCACGTGCGCACCCTGTTCATTTACCCGGAATTCCCGAAAACCTTCTGGAGTTACGAAAAGATCCTGGAGCTGATCGACCGCAAGGTGCTGCTGCCGCCCCTCGGGCTGCTGACCGTGGCCGCCCTGCTACCCCAGACCTGGGAGATGAAGCTCGTCGATCGCAACGTGCGCGAGGTGCGCGAAGAGGAGTGGGCCTGGGCCGAGCTGGTGGTGATCTCCGGGATGATTGTGCAGAAGGCCGACATGGCCGAGCAGATCGCCCGCGCCAAGGCGCGCGGGCTGCCGGTGGCGGTGGGAGGACCCTTCGCCAGCTCAACCCCGGATGCCCCGGAGCTGGATCAGGCCGATTTCAAAGTGCTCGATGAGGGCGAAATCACTCTGCCGCTGTTTGTGGAGGCCCTGGAGCGGGGTGAAACCGCTGGCCGCTTCAGTGCTGACGGCGTGAAGCCGGATGTGACTTCCACGCCGGTGCCGCGTTACGACCTGCTCGAACTCGACGCCTACTCGGAGATGTCGGTGCAGTTCTCGCGGGGCTGCCCATTCAACTGCGAGTTCTGCGACATCATCGTGCTCTACGGGCGCAAGCCGCGCACCAAGACCCCCGAGCAGCTGATCGCCGAGCTCCAGCGCCTTTACGACCTTGGCTGGCGGCGATCGGTGTTCCTGGTGGATGACAACTTCATTGGCAACAAGCGCAACGTGAAGCTGCTGCTGCCGGCCCTGCGCCAGTGGCAGATCGAGCACGGCTACCCGTTCAGCTTTGCCACCGAGGCCTCGGTGGATCTGGCGGCCGATCAGGAGTTGATGGACCTGATGACGGAATGCCGATTTGAGAGCGTGTTCCTGGGCATTGAAACGCCGGACGCCGCCAGCCTGGAAACCGCCCGCAAACTGCAGAACACCCGCAGCTCTCTGGAGGAGTCTGTGGAGAAGATCACCGCCAGCGGCCTGCGAGTGATGGCCGGCTTCATCATCGGCTTCGACGGCGAACAGCGCGGCGCCGGCAACCGGATCGTGGAGTTCGTGACCCGCACCGGCATCCCTCACGCGATGATGGGCATGCTGCAGGCTCTACCCAACACCGCGATGTGGACGCGGCTGGAGCAGGAGGGCCGCCTGATCCAGGACAGCTCATCCGCCAAAGGGGTGAACCAGACCAACCTGCTGAACTTCGTGCCCACCCGGCCGATCCAGGACATCGCCACCGAATACATGGAGGCGTTCTCGGCGCTGTATGAACCCAACGCCTACATCGACCGGGTTTACAGCTATTTCCTGAAGCTGCCGCCGCAGCGCTACAAACAGATTCTGAAAACGCTGCAGGCTGAGCGTGAAGCCGGAGGCGCCACAGCGACCGGATCGGCGGGGACCCACTCGCCCTCCGGGAAAAAGGGAATGTCGTGGGTGGATCTGCGTGCCTTGGCGATCGTGGTGTGGCGCCAAGGGATCAAGCGCAACACGCGGCTACGCTTCTGGCGGGCATTGGGCGGTATGTGGCGTCACAACCCGGCCCGCTTCAAGGGGTTCATCTCGATCTTGGCCCACAGCGAGCACTTCCTCGAGTACCGCCAGATCGTGCGCCGCGAGATTGAAGACCAGATCGCCGGCCTGCCGCCGGATCCCTCCCATTCTCTGATGGTCGCTCCACCCCAGATGGTGGCCAGCTAGGTCCCCCGTGGAGCTCGGGTGTCGCCGGTCAGTCCTGAACGTAGGTGGCACCTGATTCAAGGGCCACCTCCGCCTTCTGCAGCTCCCGGCCCAGGTAAATGGCATGGTCAAGGCGGCTGAGCGGATGGGGCCCCTCGCCCTCGGTGAGGGCCATGCCCAGTTCCTTGGCGCTGCGGCCGCGGTAGCTCGCCAGAGGGGTGCGGAGACCGGCGCCACGGCAACCGATCACGGCACCGGTGTCGGGATCGGTGGCCAGACCGCGCTCGTCAATGCCGTTGGCGTAGTGCTCAGCAACCAGCTCGCCCGTGTCGCGGTCGAGCTTGATCAGGAAGTAGCCCTCTGGATCGAGGGCGATGAAGCGCTGCGAGAGCTGGTCGTCAAGCTCACGCCGCTGAGTCGGGTGCAGAGGTTGGGACATGGGGAGGATCGTAGGCAGCGGTAAAGGGCAGCTCGGCGTTGATCGCCTCGATCTCCCGGGCTATCTCGGCGTTGGCCCCCGGCAGCCAGTCGCGGAGGATCGCCTCGAAGCGGCGGTCGCTCCAGCGGTGCAGGCTCACGCGGGGCTGGGCCACGAAGCCCCGGCGGCGCTTGTGACTGCCACCGGCGCCCGGGTCGAAATGGCGGATGGCGTTGGCAATTGCCCAGTCGATCGGCGCGTAGTAACAGACCTCGAAGTGCAGACAGTCGATCTCCTCGTCGCTGCCCCAGTAACGCCCCCAGAGTTGGTCGCCGCCGCGAACGCACAGCGACATCGCCACCGGCTCAGCGGGATCGCCGCGATGGGCGCTGAACAGCACCAGATGACGGCGCAGCTGGGGGTCTTCGGCCAGCGCGGCAAAAAAGGCTTCACTGAGGTACTTGCTGCCCCAAGGCCCCCAGCGGGAGCAGTGCTGGTCGTAGAAGTCGTGCATACGGCCCACCAGCGCCGGGGCGATCGCCTCCCCCTCCAGCGGTGTCACCGCTAGGCCGGCGGCAGCCACCGCCCGGCGCTCCCGCTTGATGTTGCGGCGCTGGTTGGCATTGAACAGGGCCAGATAGTCGTTGAAATCAGCGTGACCGGGATTCGTCCACAGGCTCTGCTGATTGACCCAGGCAGCACAGCCGGCCGACTCGGCCAGGGGCTGCCAGGCCGGATCCACGTAGAGGAAATTGCAGCTGAGGATGCGGTGCTCACGGCAGAACCGGTCGATCAGCTCCAACATCAGGGCGGTGAGGGCGGCGGCATCCTCAGTGGGGGCGATCAGGAACCGGTAGCCCTGCACCGGGCTCACCGGACTCATCCCCACCAGCTTGGGGTAGTAGTGCAGACCCAGCTGGCCGGCGAGCTGAGCGAAGCTCTGGTCGAACACGAACTCGCCGTAGCTGTGACCTTTGAGGTAAAGCGGAGCAACGGCGATCAGCTGATCGCCGCGCCAGAGGGTGAGGTGGCAGTCCTGCCAGCCCTGCCGAGGCACGATGCTGCCGCTGGCCTCCAATTGCTGCAGCCAGCGCCAGGTGTAGAAGGGCAACTCTCCGAGCTGGGCAGCCTCCAGCAGGGCATCCCAGGCCGGCTCCGGAATCTCCGCCAGGGAATGGTGCCAGCGGGCTAGCAGCTCGGCCATGGCCGCAAAGGCGGTATGGAGCAAACTAACCAGTCTGCTCCGGTGCCGTGATCGCCATGGATGGCCGCCCCTACCGGCCCCAGGGAGCGAGCGCACTGCTCGCTCTGGCGCTTGCCATTGCGGCAATGCTGCAGCAGCCCGCGGCCCGGGCTGGGCTGTGGCGGCCCCTGCTCGATCTGATGCGGCCGCAGCTGGAGCAGCGGCTCACGGCGATCTGCGTGGAGGCGGTTGCCAACAGACAGCCGGCCCTCGCCAGCCAGCTGGAAAAGCCCTGCAACCAGCTGGCCGCCTCCACCAGCCGCTGTCTGGTGAAAGAGACCGATGCCAGCGGCAAGGGGCTGGCAGTGCTCGGGGAGCTGCTGCAGAAAGAGCTGGGCCCAGAGGGAGAGCGGATCGTGAAGCGCTGTGTGGCCCGCCAGCTGGGGCTGCCCGCCACCAGCTTCGATGCGATCCCGCTGCGTCAGCTCACCCAACGGTTCAGCGACAGGCGCCTTTAAGCCGGCACCCGAGGCTGATCGGGCTGGATGCGGCCGTAGCGCAGCAGCAGCTCCTCTCCGGCAAGCAGCCGCTGCTCGAGCAACCGCCAGCGGCCCGGATCGGGCCGCGTCCCAACCGGACACCAGCTGTGCGCGCCGCCCAGCAGCAGCGGGCAGAGCGTCAGCTGGAGTTCATCCACCAGTCCCGCCGCCAGCAGCTGGCCAGCGAGATCGGCACCGCCCAGCAGCACCAGCCGCCCCAGTCCGACGCTGGCCAGATCCGCCAGCAGACCCCGCCAGTCGCGGAAGGGCACCAGGCGATCGAAAGGGGCTGTGATGCGTTGATCCAGTGGCGGCTGATCATCCAGCGGCGGGAGATGATCCGGCCGCAGCCACCAGCGCGTGAGGGGCTGATGCCAGAACGGCAACGCTGCCGGCAGGAAGCCCGTGCGGCTGACCACCAGGGCTGCGGGCTGGTCGCTGCGGCCCTGGTGACGCCGCTGCTCCAGCAGGTCGGCGGCCCGGATTAGACAGGTGGTGCCATGGCGACGCAGGGTTTCGGCACCCAGCAAGGCGCCGTCCGCCCAGGCCAGCGCTTCCTCCAGCACGCGGCGATCACCGGATCCGCCGAGCTGGGCCGCACCGCCCTCCGCAGGGGCGAGACGCCCATCCAGGCTGATCGCCAGCACCAGCCGCAGGCGGGCAGGTTCAGCCAGCGATCAGAGCCTCGAGGGCGGCGGGCGCCATCTCCAACTGGGGCACTTCGGCGAACACCTCCGCAGCGTTGTTCGGGCTCTCCTGCAGGCGCACCTTGTGCAGGCGGGCACCGAGGCCGGCGATCGGCCCGGTGAGCAGATCAGCGATGTGCAACGCGATGTTCTCGGCAGTGGGCACCGTTGCGGCGAAATGCTCCACGTCCTTGTTCAAAAAGGTGTGGTCGAACGGCTCGACCACCAGATCTTCCACCAGGCGCTGCAGCGCCGCCAGGTCACACACCATGCCGGTGCGGGGTTCGATCGCACCCCGCACGGTCACATCGAGCAGGTAGTTGTGTCCGTGCCCGTGTGGGCGGGCGCACTTGCCGTAGATCACCTCATTCTCCGCCTGGCTGAGTTCGGGCCGGGCCAGCCGGTGGGCAGCGGCGAAGTGGGTGCGGATCGACAGGAAAGCTTCCATCGGAGCTGGTGCGGCGAAGGGAGTGGTGACAGAGGGAGCGGGGAGCAGGTCGACCCACAGGTCGGACTGTTCATGGAGGCGCAAACCCACCAGGGGCAGCTGGGGAGCCAGACGGTTCCAAATGGCCCGGCAGAGCGCTTCGGTGGTGGGCAGCATGCCCTGGGGCTGACTGAGGTCGAACTCCGGCCAGGTGTCGTTGAGATGGCGGAAATCGAGCTGGGCCGTCACCTCGGCGCGGATGGCGTGCTTCACCTCCGAAAGGTTGAGCACCATGCCGTCGTTGTCGAGCGGGCCACCCATCGCCACGATCAGCTCGTAGTTGTGGCCATGGCCGGGAGCCAGGCTGCAGGGCCCGAAACGCTCGCGGTTCGCGGCCTCGCTCAGCTCCGGCAACCAGTAGCGATGGCTGGCACTGAAGCGGGCCCGGCGGGTGATCACACAGGGCCGACCCGCGCCATGGGCGCGACGCCCGACGGACAGGGTCGTGGCGCTGACCGTCATCACCTGGATCCGCAGTGGTCGCATCCTAGAAACGTGGTCTGACATCCCGCCGAATGCCATGGCCGTCCCTTCCCATGCGCCGCTGGCCCGTCGGCTCGAGGGACTCAACCTCTATCTGGTGGGGATGATGGGCGCTGGCAAGAGCGCGACAGGCCGCCCTCTGGCCGACGCCCTGGGCTATCGCTTCGTGGACGCCGATGCGGTGCTGGAGGGCGCCGCCGGCCGCAGCATCCCGGCGATCTTCGCGAGCGACGGAGAAGCAGCGTTCCGGGAGCTCGAAACCGCCGTGCTGACGCAGATCAGCGGCTGGCATTCGCTGGTGGTGGCCACCGGCGGCGGCGTTGTCACCCGCCCGGCCAACTGGGGCCACATGCGCCAGGGCGTGGTGGTGTGGCTGGATGCTCCCGCATCACAGCTGCTGCAACGGCTGCGGCAGGACCCCACGCAGAGGCCGCTGCTCCAGACAGCGGATCCCGCTGAGCGGCTGGAGGCGCTGCTCAGCGAGCGACGCCCCCTGTACAGCCAGGCGGATCTGCACGTCGCCGTGCACGACGGGCCACCCGCATCGGTGGCGGCGGCGGTACTGGATGCCCTGCCGGGCATCCTGCGCGAGCGGCCCAGGCCTCCCGCCCTGCCAGCCCTGCTGGAGAACGGCGAGGGGCAGCCCACCATCTCCCTGAACTGAATCACCCCCTCCCGGCGGGGGGCTCCAGGCGCACCGCAAACCACTGCAGGCTGCGGCCCGGTTCCAGTTCCAGTTGACAGGCCGTCTCCAGCAGCCGCTCCGCCTGGAGTCTGGCGGTGCCGAGCCCCCGCAGATCAGCGGGAGGAGCGGCAAGGGCAGCCAGCGATTGCTCAAGCCACGCCAGTGTCTCTTCGGCCGTGAGGATGCGCTCGCCGGCGCCAGGCTCAAGCACCACGTAATGATCAAGCTCTCGCAGCAGCGGATCAGACATGCAGGCCAGACAGCACCGCTCCATCGTGGCGCGCTGGCTGGAGCGTCTGACTCTGGCCTGCACCGTCGTGTGGGGGATCGCTCTGTTGCTGACGGCCCCTGCCGCCCATGCGGGCCAGGAGGTGCTGACCTCGCGGCTGCAGCAATGGCCCCACTGGAGCCTGCCGGCCCCCCTGGCCAGGCCCGGCCGCCGAGACCTCACCTATCCCGACTGGTGTGCCGGCGACTGGCGGGTGCAGAGCAGTGACGGCAGCAGCTATGCCGTGCGCTTCCTGTCCTCGGCCGCGGGGGTGGTGGGTGACCGCGCCTTCAACGCCGCCGCGGTGGGGCGGGCCGTGCTTGGTGAGCGGCTGAACGGCGTGGCCAACGATCCCGGCAACCCAAACCGCCAGATCGCCTATCTGCATGGCCTGGACGGGCAACCGCTGGAACTGGAGTCGACCGTGGTGGGTCGCCGGAGCGAACGCCCAGGCCCCCAGCTGCTGCTGGTGGACGAGCTCGCTCTGCAGGTGCTGCACGGTCAGGGAGCGCCGACCGTGAGCCGGGTGGAGACCCTGAGCCGGTTCGAGCAGCTCACTGATGACATGATCCAGGTGGTTCAGTGGCAGGCCAGCTATCCCTCTCCGGCCCTGGGGCTGGCAGCCCAGGCGCAACGAAGCGAGCGGCTCGAGCTCAGGCTGGAGCGATCTCCGCCAGGATCCGATCGCGCCAGCTGAACAGAGGGGCGAGAAGCGGGTTATCGGCGATGCCACTCACTCCGCGGCCGGCCAGCGGCGCACCGCTGCTGGCCGGGAAGCACAGCAGCGACAGCTGGGCGACCACCGCCAGATCGGCAAGAGTGAGCTGATCGCCCACCAGGTATGGGCGGGCAGCGCCGAGAACGGCCAAATGTTCAAGGTTGCTCTGCAGCTCGCGCCGGTTCCCGATCAGCCCGCCGAGGGCTTCGCCCATGCCCCCCAACAAGCCTGCCGGCAGGCCACCCACAAGCTGGCGCAGGGATGTGGGGGTGGCCTCGGGCAGCAGGGCAGCGCACAGAACCGGATCGGCGGCGGCACCCTCCAGCAGGGCAGACCGGCAACCAGCAGCCAGGGCCGTATCGGCCCAGTCTTCGAGCAGGAGCACCTCTGCCCGCCGCAGCGGATCCGCAGGAAGCAAGGCCGGCAGCGGATGGCGTCGCTCCAGATGCAGGGCGATGGCCGTGGAGTCGGCGATCACCTCGGCACCGTCAACCAGCACCGGCACCTGGCGCTGACCGGACAGCCGGAACAACTCCAGCTGACCCAGGCCTGGAGTGATCTCCACCACGCCGTAGTCAAGGCCCTTGACCGCCAGCACCAGCCGAACCTTCTCGCAGAAGGCCGAGTGACGGAACTGGTGAAGCTGCATGGGCCAACTGGAGTGCCAGGCGGCAGAGTAGCCAGCAGCTCTGGCGACCGGCTTCGCGGCGATGAAGGACTTCTTCCTGAATGTGACGCGGTACCCCCGTTATCTGATCGCCTTCGGTCTCGGGGTGGCCAACTCGGTCTTCGAACCCCTCGCCGCCCGGGGGCGCAACCCGGTCACGGCGGTGGCTCTGATCGGTGCGGCGGTGAGCGGCATGCTCAGCCTGGCCTTGATCCTGCGTGCGATGGTGACTGTCCAACCGGTGGCATAGCGATGGCCCAGAGCCGACGGGTGGAGCGGGTGGCGTCCATGATCCGCCGCGAGGTGAGCGAGCTGCTGCGAGCCGGCATCCGAGACGATCGGGTCAGTCACGGACTGGTGAGCGTCACTCACGTGGAGGTGGCGGGAGATCTGCAGCACTGCCGCATCTTCGTGAGCGTGTTCGGGAGTGAAGCCGACCGCGACCAGACCATGGCCGGACTGCAGTCCGCGACGGCTTATGTGAAGGGTGAACTGGGCCGGCGGCTGCAGATGCGCCGCACCCCTGAGGTGGTGTTCGTGCTGGATCAGGGCATCGAGCGGGGCACCTCGGTGCTGAGCCTGCTGAATCGGTTGGAGCGCGAGCGCGACAGCGGGGAAGGCAGCGGCGACAGCCCAGAGGCGGAGCTGCCGGAACCATGAGCCAGACCAGCGCGGCGGGCGATCTGCGGCGGTTGATCGCCAGCCTGGTGGTGGTGCGCGCCAGCGGCCATCTCGCCGACCACCAGCGCCGCTACCCGCGCTGGGAGCTGCCCAACGCCGAACTGGCCAGCCTGCTGGAGGCCGGGGTGGGTGGTGTGATCCTGCTCGGTGGCAGCGCCCCCGAGCTGGCCCTGCGCACCCGCCAGCTGCGCCGATGGGCCGCCCAGCCCCTGCTGCTCTGCGCCGATGTGGAGGAGGGGGTTGGCCAGCGGTTTGAGGGTGCCAGCTGGCTGGTGCCGCCGCTCGCCCTCGGGCGGCTGCACCGCCATCACCCGGATCGAGCACTGGCCCTGGCGGAGCGGTATGGGCGGTGCTGCGGCGAGGACGCCCGGGCCGTTGGCTTGAACTGGGTGCTGGGGCCGGTGTGCGATGTGAACAACAATCCCGCCAACCCGGTGATCAATGTGCGCGCCTGGGGCGACGAGCCAGCGGTGGCCGGCGCCCTCGCCGCTGCTTTCGTGCGCGGCCTGGCAAGCGCGGGAATCCTGAGCTGCGCCAAGCACTTCCCCGGCCATGGCGACACAAGCACGGATTCCCACCTGGAGCTGCCCCTGCTCCCCCACAACCGGGAGCGGCTCGAGCGGGTTGAGCTGCCGCCCTTCCGCCAGGCCATCGCCGCCGGCGTTTCGGCCGTGATGACAGGCCATCTGATCCTGCCGGCGCTGGACGGACAACGGCCCGCCACGCTCTCGGCTGCGGTGCTGCGGGATCTGCTGCGCAGCGACCTGGGGTTCAACGGGCTGGTGGTGACCGATGCCTTGGTGATGGAGGCGATCGCCGGTCATTACGGTGCCGGCGAAGCAGCCGTGCTGGCCCTGGAGGCGGGGGCTGATCTGGTGCTGATGCCCGCTGATGCTCGCCTGGCGATCGCTGCCATCGCCGCAGCAGTCGAGGCGGGCCGCCTGGACCGGCAGCAGCTCGAGGCAAGCGCAGAACGCCGCCGCGCGGCCCTCGAGCGATGCCCGGAGCAGGCCGCCACCCCGGAGGCCGCCAGTCAGGCCGACCAGCGGCTGGAGCGCGAGCTGGTGGAGGCAACACTGGAATGGCAGGGATCACCGCTGCGCACCGAACCGGCCAGCCGCGCCGGCGGCCTGAATCTGGTGCGGGTCGATCAGGCCCTGCAGGCTCCGTTCCTGCCGACCGGAGCGCCTGCACTGGCCCTGCCCAGCGCCGCCGGCTTCCGCACCGTGGTGACGGCTGCCGACACCCCGAGCATCTGGCGCGACGACCCGGCAGCGCCGCTGGCGATCGATCGACTCGGGAACGGCCCGGTGCTGGTACAGGTGTTCGTGCGCGGCAATCCCTTCCGCGGCAGCGCCGGCAGCGCCGAACCGTGGGCTGCCGCCCTGCAGCAGCTGGTGGCTGCAGGGCGACTCGCCGCTCTGGTGGTGTACGGCAGCCCTTACCTTTGGGAGGAGCTGAGGCCGCTGATCCCCGGGCAGCTGCCAGCGGCCTACAGCCCAGGACAGATGCCCCTCGCCCAGGCCGCTGCCCTCGCGGCGATCGGCCTGGA
Source organism: Prochlorococcaceae cyanobacterium (assembly GCA_040399265.1). Taxonomy (GTDB): domain Bacteria; phylum Cyanobacteriota; class Cyanobacteriia; order PCC-6307; family Cyanobiaceae; genus NIES-981. The sequence goes on along the minus strand of JBBASO010000034.1, from coordinate 4,470 downwards.
GAGCGCTGCGGGGCCGCTGGCGGAAGCAAAAGAACAAGCACAGGTAGAAGCGGATACGGCGGCGGTCGCCGCCGTATCAGGCGCATTCACCGACTGAGAATCGCCACACCATGCAGATCAGCCTGTCGATGATCGTGCGCAATGAGGCCGAGCGGCTGGAGGGCTGCCTGGCCTCAGTGACCGGGTTCGTGGACGAGATGGTGGTGGTGGACACCGGCTCCAGCGACGCCACGCCGGCGATCGCGGCCCGCTGCGGCGCGCGGGTGCATCGGCTGCCCTGGCCCGGCGACTTCGCCCCGGCCCGCAATGCTGCCCTCTCGCTGGTGCGCGGCGATTGGGTGCTGGTGCTCGATGCCGACGAGCAGCTGCTGGAGGCTGCCCGCGAACCGCTGCGCCGGCTGATCGAGGCACCGGATCTGCTGGTGGTGAATCTGCTGCGGCTGGAGCAGGGCGCCAGTCAATCGCCTTACTCGAGCGTGAGCCGATTGTTCCGCCGCCATCCGGGGATCCGCTGGAGCAAGCCGTATCACTCGATGATCGATGACAGCGTGCTGACCCTGCTGACGCGTGAGCCGCAGTGGCGCATCGCTGACTGCAGCACGCCAGCGCTGCTCCACGCTGGCTACCGGCCCGAACTGCTGGCCGGCAGCGACAAGGCCGTACGGCTGCGGCAGGCGATGGAGGCCGAACTGGAACGCCGGCCAGGCGATCCATACGCCTGCGCCAAGCTGGGGGGCCTGGAACTGAGCGAAGGCCGGCGGGAGCCGGCCATCGCCCTGCTCGAAGCCGGCCTGAGCCAATGTGCGGCGGCGGCGGTGCCCGAACGCTACGAGCTGCTGCTGCACCTCGCCATGGCTGAGAGCGACCGCCAGCCGGCGCGTTCGGAAAGCCTGTACCGGCAGGCGCTGGCGCTGCCGCTGCCGCCACGCCTGACCCTCGGAGCACAACTCAACCTGGCAGGCCTGCTCGCCGGCCAGGCGGCCAGTGCCGCTGCCGGCGGACAGGGGGAGGCGCGGCTCGACGAAGCGGCCCGGCTGTGCGGCGACGCCACCACCGCGGCACCGGAGCTGGCTCTCGCCTGGGCCAGGCTCGGGCAGGTGGAACGTCAGCGGGGCCGGCTGAACGCCGCGATCAGCGCCTACCAGCGGGCCGTGGCGCTTGATCCCGATCAACCAGCTCCCCAGCAGAACCTGGCGGCAGCTCTGCTGCTGGCCGGCGACATCGTTGCTGCCCGAGCCGGCTTCCGGCGCACCATCGCCCTGCTGCAGGCCAGGGGCGAAACCGACCAGGCCACAACCCTGCACGAGCGCCTCGCCGACCTGGTGAAGCTGGACGACTGACCCCCGACACCAGGCGCCACCCCGCCCAGACCCTGCGCCCCCCGACCACTGCCGCTGCCTTACCACTGCCGCTGCCCGATGTCCGAATCCATCAGCCCCCTTCCTGATCCAGGGCAAGCCGACCGGCCACTCGCAGGGCGGCAGGTGGCCATCACCCGGGCGGAACAACAGCTAGGGACCGCCCGCAGACTGTTTGAAGCGGCTGGTGCCAACGTGCTCGACCTGCCCGCCCTGGTGGTGACCCCGCCCGATGACTGGGGACCACTCGATGACGCCCTGGCCGAACTGGAGGACTTTCACTGGCTGATCGTCTCCAGCAGCAACGGCGTGGACGCCGTGGAGGGGCGCCTGCGGCGCCTGGGCCGCTCGCTCAGCCACCGGCCCCGCGGGCTGCGCCTGGCCGCCGTGGGGCGCAAGACCGCCGCCCGCCTGGAGGCCCTGGGGGCACCGGCGGACTTCGTGCCGCCGGCGTTCGTGGCCGACAGCCTGGTGGAGCACTTTCCGGTGTCCGGCTGGGGGCTGAGGCTGCTGCTGCCGCGGGTGCAGAGCGGCGGCCGCACGGTGCTGACCGAAGCCTTCGCGAGCGCCGGAGCCCGGGTGGTGGAGGTTGCCGCCTATGAAACACGCTGCCCGAACGGTCTGCCCAGCGCGGCGGTGGCCGCCCTGGAGCAGAGGACTTTGGAGGCGATCACCTTCAGCAGCGCCAAGACGGTGAGCCACACAGCCAGGATGCTGGAAGCGTCCTTCGGCGCAGGCTGGCGTCAGACACTGACGGACACGGCGATCGTCTCGATCGGGCCCCAGACGAGTCTGCGCTGCAGACAGGACCTGGGCCGGGTGGACGCCGAGGCCGACCCCCACGATCTTGATGGGCTGGTTCAGGCCTGCATTGAAGCGCTGCGGGGCCGCCCCGTCAGAGTTCTGCCGTGACCGAGCGACTGCCCTGGCGCAGGGTGAGCCTGCCGCGCTCCACATCGATCGCCGCAACGGTCCAACCCGGGGGCAACAGGGCCGCCAGACCGGACCCGGCACAGAAGCCACGGGTGCCGACACAGACCGTGCCGATGTCCGCCCCCAGCTGCACGAGGGCCTGAGGCCTGGAACCGGCACGCATCACTCCGTTGAAGCGGAACTCTGGCGGTAACTGCAGTGGGGGCAGCGGAGCCGGACGCTTGCGGGTCGCCCCTGAGCGGGCCTGAGCACCTGGGGAGGAGGGCGGCTGGCCGCCGACAGAGGCTGCCTGCTCGGGGCTGGCAGTCAGGCCGATTCGTGGCTGGGGCGCAAACGGATCATTGCGGCCGATCGGCATGGAGGCCAGCAACTGATCGGTGGTGGGCAGCGGCGTGAGACCGGTGACCTCGAGTCGTTCCGCAGGCTTCGGTGCCTGCACCGGCGGACTGACAGGCGGCTCCTCGGCCTGCTTGGCACCGTCAAACCCGGGCAAGCGGATGCAGCCACTGAGCAGGATCGTGCTGCACACGACCAGCAGCGGCACCAGCTCAGCGGTGGGTCTCTTCAACCAGGTCACGAAAGCGGTCAAGGTTGGCCTGAAGCTCCTTGGTGACAATGCCACCCAGAATGCTCGGATCCATCAACGGTGCCAAGACCCCAGGCAGTTCATAGCTGACGCTCAGCTTCACGGCCGTGCTGCCACCTGGCTGCGGATAGAAGCGCACACCGCCCTTTGTGGGCAGGCCGCCGACCGATTCCCAGTGCAGCTGCTGCATTTCCACCCGCTGGGTGATGCGGGCCTTCCAGTGGAAGCGGAAGCCCTGGGCTGCCAGGGTCCAGTCGGTGAGGTCGGGATTGCCGGGTTCGGTGACCACCGACTCGATCCAGCGCATCCAACGCGGCATCGCTTCCAGATCGCTCCACACTGCCCACACCTGCTCAACCGGAGCCTTGATCTCCGTGGTGACGCTGTGCTCAAGCCAACGGCCCATGGTGTTCAGGAGGTAGCGAGGAGGACCGGATCGGCGACAGCGGCGTTGGTGGCCAGCTGGGCGTGCGTACCCAGGATGGCAGCTGCCGCCAGCCGCCCGCTCATGGTGGCGCCCTCCATCGAGTCGATGTAGTCCTGCTTGGTGTAGCTGCCCGCCAGGAAGAAGTTGCCTACCGGTGTGCGCTGATCGGGGCGAAAGGGCTCCATGCCGGGCGCTTCGCGATACAGCGACTGGGCCAGCTTCACCACGTTGCTCCAGACGAGCTTGAGGCCGGCAGCCGAGGGGAACAGGCTGCGCACCTGAGCATCGGTGTGGGCCACGATCTCCTCGACTTTCTTCGGAATCCAGGGATCGCCGGGGGTAAGCACACACTGCAGCAGCGAACCCAACCCCTCCTTGCGGTAGTCGACAGGGCTGGCGAGGGCGAGGTCTGCGAAGCAGCTGAAGTCGGCGTCGGCGGTGTAGAGCAGGTTGTCGAGACCGGCCGGGCGATTCACATCGGCGCGGGCCGCCTGGGCCGCAGCCGAATCCCCCAGCTCAGTGACCCAGCCGTCGTACCGCAGCTGCACGGTGGCCACCGGCACGGCCTCAAGCCTGTAAATGTTCTCGAAGGTGGCCCAGCGACGCCAGGGCTCCGGGATCATCCGCTGGATGCCGGGAACGTCACAGGCAGCCAGGTAGGCATCGGCCTCCACGGTGATCTCACCATCCGGGGTGCCGAGCCTGAGGCTGCTCACCAGGGTGGTGGGCTGGCCATCGGAGGCGGGGGCACCGACCGGGGCACCCTCTTCAAACAGCACCTCGGTGACGCGGTGGCGCAAATGCAGCCTGCCGCCGCGCTGGGTGATGTAGTCAAGGATCGGCCCGGTGAGCCAGCGGTGGGGTGAGCCCTTGAGCAGGTTGAGCTTGGAGGCTTCGGTTTTGGCCGCAAACATCATGAAGATGGTGAGCATGCAGCGGGCCGAGATCGCCTCGCAGTCGATAAAGCCCAGGGCATAGGCGATCGGATTCCACATCCTCTTGATGCTCTGCACGCTGCCGCCGTGGCCCACAAACCACTCCTGGAAGCTGATCCGATCGAGATCGCGGATCGTCTTCATGGCGCCCTCGTAGTCCACCAGGCCGCGCACGATCGGGCTGGTGCCCAGGGCCAGGGCGTTGCGCAGCTTGTCGATCCAGTCGAGCTG
>JBBASO010000033.1:0-28538 GCA_040399265.1 Prochlorococcaceae cyanobacterium | reverse complement strand
TGGTGGTGGATGAGGAGCAGCGCTTCGGCGTGAACCAGAAGGAAAAGATCAAGGCCCTGCGCAAGGACGTGGACGTGCTGACACTGAGCGCCACGCCGATCCCACGCACCCTCTACATGAGCCTCTCCGGCGTGCGCGAGATGAGTCTGATCACCACGCCGCCGCCGCTGCGCCGGCCGATCAAGACCCACCTGGCAGCCCTGGATGAGGAGGCGGTGCGCAGCGCCATTCGCCAGGAACTGGATCGCGGCGGCCAGATCTTCTATGTAGTACCGCGGGTGGAGGGGATCGAGGAGGTGGCGGAGGGCCTGCGGCAGATGATCCCGGGTCTGAAGCTGCTGGTGGCCCACGGCCAGATGGCCGAGGGCGAACTGGAGAGCGCAATGGTGGCCTTCAACGCCGGCGAAGCCGATCTGATGCTCTGCACCACGATCGTGGAGAGCGGCCTCGACATCCCACGCGTCAACACGATCCTGATCGAGGACGCCCACAGATTCGGCCTGGCCCAGCTCTATCAACTGCGCGGCCGGGTGGGCCGCAGCGGCATCCAGGCCCACGCCTGGCTGTTCTATCCCGGTGATGCGTCCCTCAGCGAAGCGGCCCGCCAGCGGCTGCGGGCGATCCAGGAATTCGCCCAGCTGGGCAGCGGATACCAGCTGGCCATGCGCGACATGGAGATCCGCGGCGTCGGCAACCTCCTGGGGGTGGAGCAGAGCGGCCAGATGGAGACCATCGGCTTCGACCTCTACATGGAGATGCTGCAGGAGTGCCTGGCGGAGATCCAGGGCCAGGACATCCCGACTGTCGACGACACCCAGATCGACCTGCCGATCACCGCCTTCATCCCCGGCGACTGGATCGCCGACAACGACGAGAAAATGGCCGCCTACCGCGCCGCCGCCGCCTGCGGCGCCGCCGAGGCGCTGCTGCAGCTGGCGGTCGACTGGGTCGACCGCTACGGCGCCCTGCCGCCGCCGGTGATCGCCCTGCTGCAGCTGATGGAGCTGAAGCTGCTGGCCAAGCGCTGCGGCTTCGCGCGCATCAAGCCGGAGAAACCGAACATCGCCCTGGAGACGCCGATGGAAGAACCCGCCTTCCGCCTGCTGCGCCAGGGCCTGCCCCAGCACCTGCACGGCCGGCTGGTGTATCAGCCCGGCTCCGGCAGCACCGCCAAGGTGCTGGCCCGCGGCCTGGGCGTGCTGCCGATCGAGAAGCAGGTGGAGGAGCTCAAGACCTGGCTCGAGCAGATGGCCGCCCAGATCCCCGATGCTGACGGCCGCAGCCAAGCCCAACGTGACGACGAGCAGGTGGCCCGGAACGAGGCGGTGCTGGTGGTGTGAGCCGGTGACGAGAACCCGCTGGCCTCGCTGGGCCTGGAGCACCACGACCACGCCGCTCCAGCACCGCAATCTCCCGTTACAATCCTGAGAAGTTGTGTAACGGACGCCATGGGTGAACTGGTTGAGCTCGGAACGGGCGCTGGCTTTGGCCTCATTCCGGCCGTGCTGAGCATGGCGGCCCTTGGCATTTTCGCGCTGCTCCAGCAGGGACCGAGCAACGACGATGACGATTCAGGGCCCGGCGGTGGCCTGATGCAGCCCGTCGCCTGATCCACCCCGCCGAGCAATCAGCTTCGGCCGTCACGGCTCGGCGCCACGACCACATCATGGGAATCAGGCCAGGGAGACGCGCCTGACATCAATCCGGCGATGGGGGCGGGGCGGACCCGCCACCTTGCTCCCTGTATGCCCGTGGCACCACCACCAGAAACAGCCACCACCACATCAACACGCCGGTCAGCAGGGGGGCGGTGATCCACCAACGACCGAGCAGCAACCAGCTGGCAGCAGGCAGGACACAACCCGTGAGCACGATGCTCCAGGGCTGACACCACCACGGTTTGACCGCCCAGAGTTCGCGATCAGCATCGGCGTCCTTCACCGACTTGGCTGCAGGCAGGCTGGTACTCGCTTCACGGGGTACCAAGGGCCGCCGGCAGGTTGGGTTGCCCTGGCACGAAGGCCTTCTGCACCGTTCCGGCAGCGCGCACCTTCTTCACGAGGGTGGTTTCCGCCACCCGGTACTGGCTGTCCTTGCGGGTGCCGATGTCCTCCAATTTGAGGCGCTGAGCCTCCTGCTCACTCATCTTCGCCGGCACATCCGGCGAGATGCCGTGCTTGTGGATGTCTCGGCCGCTGGGGGTGAGGTACTTGGCGATAGTCACGGTCATGCCGGATCCATCGGCCAGCCCCCGCACCGACTGCACCAGACCCTTGCCGAAGGTCTTCTGACCCACCAGCACGGCCCGCTTGTTGTCCTGCAGAGCACCGGAGAGGATCTCGCTGGCACTGGCCGAGCCCTCATTCACCAGCACCACCAGCGGCCTGGCCGTAAGCGCCCTGCCGGTGGCCCGCTTCACATCGGTGATGCCGCTGCGGGTCTTGGTGGAAACGATCGTGCCCTCATTGAGCAGCTGGCGGGCGATCTCCACACTTGCCATCAGCAGACCGCCGGGGTTGCTGCGCAGGTCGAGCACGTAGCCATCCACCCCTTTGGCCTCCATCTCCCGCAACGCCTGGCGCATGTCCTTGGTGGCATTGGCGTTGAACTGCTTCAGGCGGATGTAACCGACCCGCAACCCCTCAGGGCTGGTGTTGATCTGGCTTTCGACCGCATGCAGTTCAATCCGCTCCCGGGTGAGGGGCACCTCCAGCACCTGGGCCTTACGCCGCAGCGTGAGCGTCACCCGGCTGCCTTCCTGACCGCGGATCAACTTCACGGCGTCTTCGGTGGTCATGCCACGGGTGCTCTTGCCGTCGATCGCCGTGATCACATCCTTGGGCATCACCCCGGCCCGCGAAGCGGGTGAGCCCTCAATGGGGCTCACCACCACCAGCTCCTTGGTGTCCTTGTCGAGACTCAGCTGGATGCCAACCCCAGAGAGCTCACCGGAGGTGTCGATCTGCATCTCCTTGAACTCACGCGGATCCATGAACCGCGTGTACGGGTCGTCCAGACTGGCGAGCATGCCGCGGATCGCCTCGTAGGCGTCCTTGGGAGAGCCGTAGGTCTTGGCCAGCACATCGCGACGCAGGCTGCGCCATCGTTCAGGGGTGTATTTGCCGTTCACGTCCAGGTAATCGCGGAAGACGATCTGCCAGGTCTGGTCGATCACCTCCTTCGGGCTCTCCAGGATGCGGGCACCGCCGCCAGGTGCTGTGACTGCTTCGCGCGCCATCACGGCGGTGGCCGCGCAGGCCCCCAGGCTCAGCAGCACAATCAGTCCGGTGCGCGATCCTGAGCGAACACTGCCCATCGAACAGGCCCCCGAGGGCCAGGAAGAAGTGGTTTCAAACTAGCGCCGGTCGAGCCACCGATCCGGTCGGATGACCGCTCAGGGATCGAGCCAGCGGCCGTCCTCCTTGATCAGGGCGATCAGCGCTTCCACACCCTCGGCCTCCGGCACCTTGCGAATCTCCTCACGCCCCCGATAAAGGGAGATCACGCCGGGGGTCTTGCCCACGTAGCCGTAGTCGGCGTCAGCCATCTCGCCGGGACCGTTGACGATGCAGCCCATCACGGCGATGTCGAGGCCGGTGAGGTGGGCGGTGGCGCTGCGCACCTTGTGCAGCACCTCCTCGAGGTTGAACAGGGTGCGGCCGCAGCTGGGGCAGGCCACGTACTCCACCATGGTTTTTCTGAGGCCGAGGGCCTGCAGAATCGAGTAGCAGACCGGGATCTCCTTCTCCGGCGCCTCGGTGAGCGACACGCGGATCGTGTCGCCGATGCCCTCGGCCAGCAGCGGCGCAATGCCGGCCGTGCTCTTCACCCGGCCGTAGTCGCCGTCGCCGGCCTCGGTGACGCCCAGATGCAGGGGGTAAGGGAAACCCTCGGCGTCCATGCGGTCGGCCATCATCCGGTAGGCGGCCAGCATCACCGGCGCCCGCGAGGCCTTCATCGACACCACGATGTTGTGGAAGTCGAGGCGATCGCAGATGTGGATGAACTCCATGGCGCTCTCCACCATCCCCAGGGGGGTGTCGCCGTAGCGGAACAGCATCCGCTCGGCCAGCGAACCGTGGTTCACACCGATGCGCAGGGCCTTGTCCTGCTCCTTGAGCAGTAGCACAAGCGGCTCGAAGGTTTCGGTGATGCGCTCGCCGATGGCGGCGATCTCGGCGTCGGAAAATTCAGTGCGGTTGGGATCGGGCTTGTCGAACACGAACAGGCCCGGGTTGATGCGCACCTTGTCGACGTGCTGGGCCACCTCCAGGGCAATCTTCATGCCGTTGTGGTGCACATCCGCCACCAGCGGCACGGGCTGGTAGCTGTCTTCCAGACGCTTGCGGATCTCGCCCATCGCCTTGGCATGGGCCAGGCTCGGCACCGTGACCCGCACGATCTCGCAGCCGGCCTCATGCAGGCGGCGGATGCCGCCGGTGGCCCCTTCGATATCGAGGGTGTCCTCGTTGATCATCGACTGCACCACCACCGGGTGGTTGCTGCCGATCCAGATGTCGCCCACCCGCACGCTGCGGGTTTTACGGCGGCTGGTGGTGGTGGCGTAGCGAGGGTCGTCGGCCCAGGCCGGCACGGTGGTGTCGGGGCGTGACGGGGCGGCGGTCATCGCGGGCAGCTGCGCGTGGCCAAAGCCTGTCACAACGGCCGGGGAACTGACGAGGGAAGGCGGCAGAGCAGCTGGGATCAGCCGTTGGTGTAGGGCAGCAACACCTCCGCCAGCATCGGGAAGTGGCGCCGGTTGAGGGTCGCCAGGGTGGCATCGGCAGCTTCGGCAGAGGCGGCGATCAGGGCATCCGCCAGGCCGGTGCCATGGCTGGGGCCGTACTGCCTCCGCCAGAGACCGGCGCGCTGGGCCGACTGGCGATCGAGGTGCAGCACCGCAAAGGCCGCCACGAAGGCATCGAGTCGCTGCCGTTCCTCGCCATCGCGCACGCCGGCGTACAACTCCGCGACCGTGATGGCCGATAGGGCCAGAGGCTGCTCGGTGCCCTCCAGGAAGGCCACGGCCTGAGGCCGATCCCGCAGGTAATCGATCAGCACATCGGTGGCGACCACCAACCACTGTGGGGCCACTCCTGTGGTCATGACGCCAGACCTGCCGGCGCACGGTCCAATTCGCCACGCAAAGCGGACCAGTCGGGGAGATCGGAGCGCTCCCCCCAAAGACCGCGACCCTGGCGGAGCCGGGCCAGGCGCCCCTGGGGTTGGTGCTGCTGGAGAAAGGCATCGATCGCCTCGCGGATCAAGGCGCTCTGGCTGCGGCCGCTGCGCAGAGCCAGGGCCTGAAATCCATGCCGCTCCGCCTCGGAGAAATAGATCTGAGTGCGCTGCATCGCGCCGTTGAATGACCGCCCGAGGGGCACGTGGGCTTGATTGGAGCGGCGTGCGTTGCATGAGCGGCTTACTGGCGCCTGGGAACAGGTGGCACAGCTGCCCAAACGGCACAGCCCGAGAAGTGGATATAGAAAGGAACAGCGAATAAACATCAGAAATGCGTCAACATCGGCATCTCTTGATTCACCAATTCGCACCGCCCTCGATTCCGCTGCCAAAGCGAGTCACACCGCGCTGAATGCTTCCCGCAGAGCGCCTCTCATCGGCCGTACTGCTGTTGGCACCGTGGTGAAAATGACCTGGCTCTATGCCGGAGCAGCCTCAGCGCTCAGCGTCAACTTCACTTTAAAGGCAGCTGGGGTTTACTCAGGAGTTCCCGCTCGGCAACGGCTTCGCGTTGCTGCAGGCCTATGAATCAGGGGGCACTTTATCTACCCCTAGGAACGCCGGATCGAGCCGCCCAGTCCCTGCGCCTCAGTCGCCGCAGGCCGGGGCTGCCAACGTCGCATCAAGGTAGCGGCGCACTACCGCCAGGTCGGCACGGGTATGCCAGCGGGGCGAGTCCTCCGCCTCCGAGGCATTGCGCAGCAGATAGGAGGGGTGGAGGATCGGCATCAGCTGCCTCCCTGCCAGCGGCGCACTGTCGCTGCTATGCCACTGCCCCCGCAGGCGGGTGATGCCCCCCCGGATGCCGAGCACCCCCTCCAGGGCACTGGCGCCGGCCAGCAGGATCACGGGCGGATCGACCAGCTGGATCTGCTGCTCCAGCCAGGGTCGACAGGCCGCCAACTCAGCGGGGGTGGGGCTGCGGTTGGCCGGCGGACGGCACTTCACCGCATTGCAGATATAGGCATCGCAGTTGGAGTCGATCGCCACGCTGGCCAGGAGCTGATCGAGCAGCTGGCCGGCCCGGCCCACGAACGGCAGGCCGCTGGCATCTTCCTGGGCACCGGGGCCCTCACCGATCACCATCAGCCGGGCGCGGGGATTGCCCCGGCTCACCACCACCTGCTGACGGCAAGCCCCGAGGGCGCAACGGCTGCAGGCCGCGCAGGCTGCAGCCAATGCCGCAAGAGCACACGGATCACCAGCACGAGCAGACTCAGGCACAGATGGAGGCAGGCAGCGCCATCACTCCCCCATCCTCTTCCACACGCTGACCACCACACTCCCTGAAAGCTGTCGGTTCAGCAGCAACCCTGGAGGGGGCTGAGGTGCGGCAGGATGTCATGTAAAGCACATGCCGTGCCGTTACGGGCCGGCACCTCTGCCGATGCCGGATCCGGGGATCCCTCTTTGCGACCCTCCCGCCGACGGGACCTCCAGGCCTGCGAGCGCCGGCCCAGGTACTACCGGGTTGACGCTCTCCGTGCGCGCTCGGGCGCTGCAGCCCTCGCTCACCCTGGCGATCGCCGCCAAGGCCAAGCAACTGCTCAGCGACGGCCGGGACATCTGCAGTCTTAGCGCCGGCGAACCCGACTTCGACACCCCCGCCTTCATCCGCCAGGCGGCGGCGGCGGCGCTTGAAGCCGGACACACCCGCTACGGCCCCGCCAGTGGTGAACCGGCGTTGCGCGACGCGATCGCCGCCAAGCTCAGTACGGAAAACGGGGTGCCCACCCGCAGCTCCCAGGTGCTGGTGACGAACGGCGGCAAGCAGGCCCTGTACAACCTCTTTCAGGTGCTGCTCGGCCCCGGCGATGAGGTGTTGCTGCCTTCTCCCTACTGGCTCAGCTACCCCGAGATGGCCCGACTGGCGGGCGCCTCCGTGACCCTGCTGCCCAGTGAAGCCGCCGGCGGTTTCCGGCTCAGCCCCGAAGGGCTCGAAGCCGCGATCACGCCGGCCACTCGGCTGCTGGTGCTGAACAGCCCTGGTAATCCCACTGGCACGGTGCTGAGCCGCACTGAACTCGAAGCGATCGCGGCCGTGCTGCGACGCCACCCCCAGGTGGCGGTGGTGTGTGATGAGATTTATGAATTCCTGCTGGCCCCCGGACACCGCCACCACAGCTTTGCCGCGGTGGCAGCCGACCTGGCGGAGCGCACCTTCATCGTCAACGGTTGCGCCAAGGGCTGGGCGATGACTGGCTGGCGGATCGGCTGGCTGGCTGGGCCCGAGCCGGTGGTGGCGGCAGCCGCAGCTCTGCAGAGCCAGAGCACAAGCAACGTCTGCACCTTCGCCCAGTACGGCGCCCTGGCTGCGATCAGTGGACCGCGGGAGTGCGTGCACGAGATGGCCGAAAAGTTCAGCCAGCGGCGCACCCTGCTGAGTGATGGTCTGCGCCGCATCGCCGGCGTGCAGCTGCTGCCGCCGGAAGGCGCCTTCTACGCCTTTCCCGACGTGGGTGCCCATGGTCTCGACTCGATGACCCTCTGCAACCGGCTGCTGGATGAGGTGGGGCTGGCGGCGGTTCCCGGCATTGCCTTCGGCGACGACCGCTGCATCCGCCTCTCCTGTGCCGCCGCTCCGGCCACGATCGAGGAAGGTCTGCAACGGCTCGAGCGCTTCTTCGCCTGCCTCTGAGCGACCTGACCTGAGGCAGCATCAGGTGGTTCCCTGCTGTCAACGCCATGTCTGCGCGAGAACGTGTGACCGCCGTGCTGGCGGGCCTCTCCCTGGCCCTCCTGCCGGCGGTCTCGCCCCCGATAACCGGCCTGCCCGTTCCGGCTCCAGGCCTCTCCCCCTTCCTGCAACGAGCCCAGGCCCAGCAGAAGCTGCTGCGGATCGGCGCTATCCCCGACCAGAACCCCGAAAAACTGAACCGTCTCTACGGCCAGGTGGCCGCCGAACTGGGCCGCCAGCTCGGGGTGACGGTGCAATACGTGCCCGTGACCGACTACACCGCCGCCGTGAGTGCCTTCCGCACCGGCAGCCTCGATCTGGTGTGGTTCGGCGGCCTTACCGGCGTGCAGGCGCGCCTGCAGAAACCCGGCGCCCAGGTGATCGCCCAGCGCGACATCGATGCCGCCTTCACCAGTGTGTTCATCGCCAACCGCCGCAGCGGCCTGCAACCGATCCGCCAGCAGAAGCAACTGACGGTGCTGAAGGGCCGCCGCTTCACCTTCGGCTCGGAGAGTTCCACCTCCGCCCGGCTGATGCCCCAGTACTTCCTCAGCCAGGCGGGCGTGCAGCTCAGGGATTTCGCCGGAGGCGCCCCCGGCTTCAGCGGCAGCCACGACGCCACCATTGCCCTGGTACAGAGCGGTGCCTACGACGCCGGTGTGGTGAACGAGCAGGTGTGGAAGGCGAACCTGCGCAGCGGCAAGGCCGACCGCAGCAAGGTGTTCGTGCTCTGGCGCACCCCCGGCTACCCCGATTACCACTGGATCGGCCAGCCCGATCTCGACAAGCGCTTCGGGGCCGGCTTCACGGCGAAGCTGCGCGGCGCCATCCTCAGCTGGCGTTCCACCAATCCTCAGCAGAAAGCCATCCTTGAGCTGTTCGGGGCCCAGCAGTTCACCGGCGCCAAGGCGAGTGACTATCAGCGCATCGAGCAGGTGGGGCGCCAGATCGGCAAGATCCGCTGACCGGGATCGGTGCTCCTGGATCGGTGCTCCTGGTGGCGGCAGCCTGCAGAATCAGGAGCATTGCCCCGCCGCTCAGCCCAGTGCTCCTGCTGATCGATCTGATTCTGCTGCTGGCCGGCCTGATGCTGTGGGATCGGTCCTGCAACGAGGGTGATGAAGCCTGGTCGCTGTTCCTGCGCTTCATCGCTCTGCTGGATCTGCTGTTCATCGTGTTCGGCAACGGTCAGCTGCTGATCAAGCTGCCCCTGCTGGCCCTGGCCCTTGCTATGCCCTCGGCGGCAAAACTGGAGCGCCGTCCCTGATGGCGCTCAATCCCCGCGGCCCTGATCTGATCGAAGTGGCCCTCGTAGCCCTGATCCTTGTGCTGATCGTGTACCGCCTCACCCTGGCCTGACGCTGGTCTGAAGCCGATGCCTAACCTGCTGGTGCTCGACCGGGTGACCGTGCCCGGCCGCGGCCGCCCCCGGCTGGATCAAGTGACACTGCGGCTGGCGGCCGGAGAACGGGTGGCCCTGATCGGCGCCAGCGGAGCGGGCAAGAGCACCCTGATCGCAGTGGCCAACGGCCTGCTCAGCCCGGCTGAAGGCCAGGTGCTCTGGCAGGACCAGCCGCCGGCGCGCCAGGGCCGGCGGCGGCGGCGGCAGCAGAGCAGGATCGGCACCCTCTGGCAGGACCTGCGCCTGGTGGAGGAGCTGAGCGTGCAGCAGACCCTCAATGCCGGGCGGCTGGCGGCCTGGGGCTGGCCGCGGGCCCTGCTCAACCTGCTGCTGCCGCTCGAGACCAGCGCCTGCAGGGAGCTCATGGAACGGCTGGATCTCGATCCCGCCCTGCTCTGCCAACCGGTGGCGGCCCTGTCGGGCGGCCAGCGCCAACGGGTGGCGCTGGGGCGTTTGCTGCGGCAGGACCCGCAACTGCTGCTGGCCGACGAGCCCCTGGCCAGTCTCGATCCGCGCCTCGCCACCGAACTGCTCACCCTGCTGCTGCGCCAGGGGCAGGCGCCGCGCGCCCTGCTGCTCAGCCTGCACCGCCCCGATCTGCTGACTGGATTCGATCGGGTGGTGGGACTGCGGGATGGTCGGCTGCAGTTCGATCTGCCGGTGCCCGAGGGCGGCAGCGCCGCTCTGGGGCAGCAGCTGGAGCAGCTCTATGCCGGAGCGACCCGGCCATGAACGGAGCCTCGCTCCAGCTGCCACGGCCGGCGGTGGCCCTCTGGCCCCTGCTGCCGGCCCTGGTGCTGCTGCCCCTGACCCTGCTGCTGCCGGCCCTGGTGCACGGCGGCGGCTGGGACCTGCTGGGCCGCTTCGCGCTGGCCGCCCTGCGCCCCTCCTTAGACCCGGTGGTGCTGCGATCGCTGCTGCAGGGCCTGGCGATCACCGTGGGAACGGCTCTGCTGGGCTGGGCAGCCAGCCTGCTGCTCGGCCTCACCCTGGGGATCGCCAGCGCCCGGGTGGTGTGGCAGACCCTCGCAGGAGCGAGCTGGCCGGCGCTGCTGATCCGCCGTCTGCTGGCGATCCCACGCGCGATCCACGAACTGCTGTGGGGCCTGCTGCTGCTCCAAGTGATCGGGCTGCAACCGGCGGTGGCCGTGCTCGCGATCGCTCTGCCCTTCGGCGCCCTGGTAGCGCGGGTGGTGAGCGACCAGCTCGACAGCCTGCCGCTGCGGAACCTGGAGGCCCTGCGAGCCGCTGGCGCCTCCGCCCCCGGCGCCCTGCTCACCTGTCTGGGCCCGCCGCTGTTGCCCCAGCTGCTCAGCTACAGCGGCTACCGGTTCGAGTGCGCCCTGCGCAGCGCCACTCTGCTGGGGGTATTCGGCCTCGGCGGCCTTGGCACCGAGCTGCGCCTCACCCTGCAGTCGCTGGCCTTTGAGGAGCTCTGGAGCGGCCTTTGGCTGCTGCTGCTCACGATGCTGCTGCTCGAGGCCGCTGTGAGCGGCCTGCGGCGCCGCTGGGCCATGCCCCTGCGCTTCAGCGGCGCCGCAGCCGGCGTCGGGCGGCAGGGGCGGGAACTGCTGCTGGCCACCCTTGCCCTGGTTCCGCTGGTGGTGGCTGTGGCTTGGGGACTGCAGCTGCATCCAGCCCAGCTGCTGCGATGGCAGGGCCTGCCGCCCCTGGGCCAGCCCCAATGGCAGATCGTAGCTGCGCTGCCCTGGGTACAGCTGATTCTGAACACACTGCTGCTCACCGCCACGGCGGCCGCAGTGGCGGTGGGCTGCGCCCCGCTGCTGCTTCTGCTGGCCGAACCCTGGCCGCCGGCGCGGTTGGCCCTGCAGGCGTTCTGGGCCCTGGGCCGACTCTGGCCGCCGCCACTCACCGCTCTGCTGCTGCTGTTCGTCCTGCAGCCAGGCGTGCTCACCGGTGCCCTTGCCCTCGGCTTCCACAATCTCGGCATCCTCGGCCGGCTGCTGCTCGAGGCGGCTGCCGCCGCCGATGCAGGCCCAGCCCAGGCCCTGGAGCTGGCGGGCAGCGGTCCGCGCCTGGCCCTGCTCTACGGCCGCTTCAGCGGCCTGGCGCGACCCTATCTGGCCTACGGCGCCTACCGGGCCGATGTGATCCTGCGGGAATCGGTGGTGGTGGGCCTGGTAGGGGCCACCGGCCTGGGGAGCCAGCTGCTGGAGGCCCTGAGCGGTTTCGCCTGGGATCAGCTGGCCGCGCTGGTGCTCGCCTACGTCCTGCTGACGCTGCTGGGGGAAGCCCTGAGCGACCGCCTACGCCAACGGCTCAGCGAACCGCGCTGACCAGCCCCTGCGCCAGCAGCCAGTCCGCCGACTCGAGCGCGCTGCGATTGCCGAGCTCCACCGGCCGGCGGTCGTGCCCGCTGAGGTCGTGGTCGTAACAACGGTCGTAATAGTCGAGCATCTGGCGGCAGGCGGCCGCCCAGTCGCGCCCGTCGATCGCCTCCAGCGCCGCCGCAGTGCGCTGCGGGCCAAGGCGGCGGCTGATGCGGCGCGTGGCCTCCGCCAGGGCGGCGGGATCCTGCACGCCGTAGATCCGCACCAGCTGGGCCACCCGTTCCGCCAGCGGCCGCTGCACCTCCAGCACCGGCGCCGCCTGCATCTGGCGCCACAGAGCCGCGGGGATGCGACAGCGCCCCACCTGCGCGCTCTCAGCCTCCAGCCAGATGGCTGGCGCCTCACGCCAGTGGTGCAAGGCCACCGCCAGACGGTTTTCGTAGTGCTCGCTGCTCGGCTGGGGGGGCAGCCCGAGGGCGCCGAAGCTGCTGCCACGGTGATGAGCGAGCCCTTCGAGGTCCACCACCGCCACCCCCCGTGCCGCCAGGGCCAGCAGCAGGTCAGTCTTGCCCGTGCCGGTGCGCCCCCCCAGGAGCCGCAGGGGCCAGGGCCGCTCAAACAGCGCCAGCGCCCAGCGCCGGAAGGCCTTGTAACCACCCTCCAGCAGCAGCACCGGCAGATCGAGCTGGCCCGCCAGCCAGGCCACACTGCCGCTGCGCATGCCACCCCGCCAGCAGAGCAGGCGCAGGGGCTGTCCCGGCGAGGCGGCCGCCAGCTCCGCCAGCCGCCTCGCCATATCCTCCAACTGCGGGCCCACCAGAGCGAGACCATGCAGCACCGCTGCTCGCCGCCCCTGCTGCTTGTAGAGCGTGCCCACCGCGGCGCGGCCCGCATCGTCGAACAGGGGCAGGTTCAGCGCCCCCGGCAGGTGGCCCTGCGCGAACTCAGCCGGGCTGCGCACATCGATTAGTGGTCCCGCTGTCGCCAGGAAAGCGGGCAGTGCCAGCCGAACCGGCACAGGCGCGGCCTCGGAGGCGACGCTGGGGAGCAGTGGGACGGACACCATCCGCCAATCGTGCCTGGCGCTGGCACCCCCCGGGGCCAGCTCTGGTGCAGGATCGAAGCGACAATCCACCCGACCATGGCATCGCCCCAGCCCCGCAAGCTGATCGTGCTCGGGGACAGCGGGGTTTACGGCTGGGGTGATCCACTTGAGGGCGGCTGGTGCGAGCGACTGCGACGCCACTGGATGGGCCTGCCGGATGGGCCCGTGCTTTACCCGCTCGGGGTGCGGGGCGACGGGCTTGAGCGGGTGGCGGCTCGCCTGCGGGCGGAGGTGGCTTGCCGGGGCGAGCTGCGGCGTCAGCACCCCCAGGGCATCCTGCTGGCGGTGGGGCTGAACGACGCGGCACGGGTCGGTCGGGCTGACGGCCGCCCCCAGCTCGATCCGCAGGGCTTCCTGTTCGGCCTGGAACAACTGCTTCTGCAGGCGCGTGCGATTGCGCCGGTGCTGGTACTCGGACTGACGCCGGTGTGGGAGGAGGCGATGCCGTTTGCGGAGGTGCTCTGGTACAGCGTGGATTCGATTCGCCGCTACGAGGCTCTGCTGGAGGAGGCCTGCCTGGCGGCGGATGTGCCCTTCCTGCCGCTCCTGGAGGCCCTGTTGGCGGATCCGGACTGGCCCGGCTGGCTGCATGAGGACGGTCTTCACCTCAACAGCGATGGACACCGCCAGGTGTATGAACGGGTGAGACGCTGGCCCGCGCTGCTCCACTGGGCCGGGCTCCAGCCCCTCCAGGGCCTCACCCCCCTGTTCTGACCACTGCTGCTGTGCTCGTGATCATCGGTCTCAACCACCGCTTGCTGCCGCCATGAACGCCTTGCTGGTCGCCATCGGGGCCGTGCCGGGAGCCTGGTTGCGGTTCCGGCTGGTCAATCACCTCGAACCGCTGCTGCCGGCGCGGCACTGGGGCACGCTCGGAGTGAACATGATCGCCAGCTTTGCCCTCGGGCTGATCGTGTCGCTGGAGCAGCGCTGCGGCAACGGCGCCGAGCGCAGCCTGCTGCTGCTGAGCACAGGCTTCCTGGGAAGCTTCAGCACGTTCTCCACGTTCACGGCGGAACTGGCCGCCGTGCTGCGATCCCGCCGCTGGCACGAAGCGGCCCTGCTGGCAGGGGGATCGGTGCTGCTCGGCCTGGCGGCGATCACGGCGGGGCTGGCTCTGGGCGGCACACCATGAACAGCCCGGGGCGCCGCGCTGAGGCCCTGCGCGATCTCAGACTGGTGGCGCAGGGAGCCATCCCCGGCGCCCTGCTGCGCTGGGGGCTGGGCCACACGCTCGCAGCCAACCTGCTGGGCTGTCTGGTGATGGGTCTGGTGCTGGCGGTGGCAGCCCGCCGGCCTGGCGTGATGCTCGGGTTGGGCGTGGGATTCTGCGGCTCGCTCACCACCTTTTCCACCTGGATGCTCGAGCTGGCCCGCAGCCTGCTGGCGGGGCGGCCAGGGGAGGCGATCACCGTGCTGGTGGTGCCGATGGCCGCAGGACTGGCCCTGCTCAGCCTCGGGCTGACGATCGGCAAGGCCCTGATGGGCACAACCAACCAGCCCAGGCGCGAACGCTGAAGCAGCGCTCCTGTCTCAGAAGATCAGCATCAGCAGAGCCACCACCAGGGCTGCCGTGAGGGCCGCCAGCAGGCCGCCGACCACCAGCAGGCTCAGGCCCGTGGCCACGGCCAGGCGGCTGGTGGTGAGCGGAAACAGCAGATAAAGGGTGAGGGCGAGGGCCAGGGGCCACAGTGGCGGCACCAGCACACAGACCCCCAGCAGGATCAGCAACTTGCGGCGCTGCTGACGCTGCTGCTGCAGAACGGATTCGTGCTGACGCTCCTGGTCAGCCAGCGCTTCTCGCTCGTCATCACTCAGCCAACGACCGTGGTGGCGAGCCTGTTCGAGCTCCAGTTCCAGCTGCAGCGTGCGCCGTGGCGTGGATCGGGCGGGGGCCATGAACGAAGCCTGGGCCATGGAAGGAACGGACTGGAGCGGTGGCGAGGGCACTGCCCAGTTCAACGCTAAGGGAGCCGGGCGGTGGGTTGAACGGCGGTCACCCGAACAGGGGATGGACGGCACTCCGCCGGGGGAGGGATCGCCGAGGCGATGGCCGGACGGTGAAAGGAGCCCCCGCAAGGGCTCATCCATCTCACCGGCAGCAGCTGCCATGTCCTTCTCCAGTTCCCACTCCCGTCTCAACCGCCGCGCCTGCTCGCAACCGTCGCCCCGCCGGCGCTGCGAGACCGCCGGCCTGCACTGGCGCAACGCGCTGGTGAGCGCCAATCTCGGTCTGGTGCGCCTGGTGGCCCACCGCGAGAGCCAGCGCACCGGCCGCGACTACGACGATCTCTGCTCTGCCGGCTACGAGGGCCTGATCCGGGCGGTGGAGTGCTTCGATGCCAGCCGCGGCCATGCCCTGAGCAGTTTCGCTGTGCCGTACATCCGCGGCGCCATGCTGATCGACCATCGCGAGCGCCAGCAGCCGCTGCATACACCGCGGCGGTTGCGGGAACTGCAGCAGCGAGCCCATCGGCTGCAGCAGCAGCGTCAGGCTGCTGGGCAAGCTCCCCTCGATCTTCAGGGTCTGGCCCACCAACTCGGCTGCCCGGCCGGACGGCTTGAGGAAGCGGCGCGGGTGCGGCGCGCCCTGGCGATGGTGAGCCTGGATCAGCCATGGCGCAGCGGCGATGCCGAGACAGGCTGCTCAAGCCTGCTCGAGCAGCTGGGGGATAGCGGCGCCCCAGCCGACGACCCGCAACTGCGCTGGCTGCACGGACAGCTGGAGCGGCTGGAACCGGAGGACCGGGAACTGCTGGAGGGCCGGTGGATCGACGGGCTGAGCTGGCTGGAACTGGCCGCCCGGCTGGGGGGCGATGGCCGCAGCTGCAGGCGCCGGGCGGCGGTGCTGCTGCACTTCCTTCAGGCCGGCGCCCAGCAGGCCCAGGCGATCAGGGCCAGCAGGGCAGCCAGGGCGGTCTGAACGCCGTTCACCACCTCGTTGCTGAGCCAGCGGTAGCGAGCCTGGGCGGTGGCTCCGATCAGGCTCTCAAGCAAGGTGGCCACCAGACCCACCAAGCTGACCAGCAGCACCGCCGCCAGACTGGTCAGCAACCCCAGCAGCAGGCCGAGCAGCGCCATCACGGTGCTGCCGGCCAGGCTGGCGGCAGTGCCCTCCAGGCTGATCGCCCCCTCCGTGCCAGGTGGAACGGGCCGCAGACTGGTGATCAGCCAGGTGTGCCGCCCCCAGCGCTTGCCGATCTCGCTGCCGGCCGTGTCGGCCAGCTTGGCGGCAAAGCTGGCCACAAAGGCCAGCAGCAACGGCGGTTGCCAGGCCGGCGGGGCCAGGGCCACCACCATCGCCAGCAGGGCGCCGGTGGCGGCTGATCCCCAGACGTTCTCGGGCCCGCGGCGGCCGCCCCGCCCCTCTGCGAGCCCCCGCTCCAGCTTGCGGCGGAACCCGAGCCGGGTGACCAGCGAACCCAGCAGCAGATACGCCACCACCGCCAGCCAGCCCCGCACCCCGAGGCAGCCCCACAGCACAGTGCCGAGGATGGCGGCATGGCACCAGCCGGCCGGGGTGAGCAGGGGCAGCCGCTGGGCCATGCCGATCAGCACGCCATTGATGGCGAAGGCGGCGAGCCAGTGCAACGGCAGCTGCGCCGGCAACCAGGCAGGGATCGGAGCGGGCACGGCCAGGCGGCAAAGCGCGGTGCACCCAGTGTGTTGCACAGCCCTAAGGAGCGGCCGGTGGCGGGCCGCGGCGGCGGATAATCGGGCCACATTCAGGCAGAGGCGATGCTGTTCAAACGCAAGGACTCCTTCTTCCTCGACCTCGGCAGCAACCAGCAGCAGGGCGTTGTCGCCCCGCCCATGCAGCCCGCACGTGCCAAGGCTCAGCCAGCCGAGCGCGTGCAGCCCGCCGCCAGCTCCACTCCGATGGCGGTTTCGGCCAGTTCCCAACCGACAGCCACGACGTCGCAGGGCGCTCCGCAACTCACCACCGCCGAGGCGATCGCAGCCGAGCTGCGGGCCACCCAGGCAGCTCGACCGACCGCGCCCTCCGCCACCTTCGCCCCCGATTGCCTCAACCCTGCCAATGCGCTGCCCCAGCGCCGCCGCCGGGCCGGCGCCAACCTGGCTGGCTTCAAGGCGATGGCGGCCGAGATGTTCCGCAGCTGAAAGGCCGACACCACAGTTCAGCCGGATCGGCATCGCCGCCATTCGGCCAGATGGGCGGCGGCTGTGACGGCCGCCGTGGAAGTGCGCAGGATCGTCTCACCCAGACTCACGACGTTCCAGCCGGCCGCTTCAGCGCAGGCTTCCTCCGCCGGGCTCCAGCCCCCTTCCGGCCCCACGGCCACCCAGGCGACCGGTGGCAGCTCCGCCTCCTGCGCAGCACCAAGACGGTCCACCAGGCTGGGCAGACCGTGCCGGCGGGTCGTGGCCAACAGCTTCAGGCCTGACGGCAGTCCGGCCGGACCGGCGATCGCGTCAGCTCCATCACCGGCCAGCCAGCCGGTCGCGATCTGAGGCGCCGCCAGTTGCGGCAGCCAGAGGCGCTCACACTGCTCCGCCGCCTCCCGCAGGATCGCCTCAGCCCGTCCTGGCTTGAGGCGGGCGGCGGGCACACTGCGCGCCGCCTGGAGGGTGACGATGCGGTCGATGCCCAGTTCGCACGCCATGCGCAGCAGCACATCTGGATCGTGGCGGGGCAGGGCGACCGCCAGAGCGATCAGCGGGCTGGGGGCCGGCTGCCGCTGCAGCGGCTCGGCAAGGGGCTGCTCCAGGGCCGCCACCGCCTCAGCCGCAGCACCGGCGGCGGCCACGAGCCGGGCGGACCAGAGCCCACCGCACCCATCCACCAGGGCCAGCCGGTCGCCGGGCCGGAGCCGCAGCACCCGTCGCAGGTAGTGGCTCTCTGCCGCGCTCAGGACCAGCTGCCCGGCGCAGGCAGCCAGGCGCTCGGGCTCCACCAGCAAACGCCGCCAGTGGAGGCTTTGTTCCCGCTGCGGTTCAGCCACCCCGCAGCGGGAACAAAGCCTCCGGCTGCTCCTCGATCGGCCAGTCTTCGTTGAAACCGCCAATGCACAGCACGCTGATTTCCACCAGTTCGCGATCCAGCTGGCCCAGGGCGTTGATCAGCACATCCAGGGCGATGGCGTCGCTGGTGCCCAGGTCAACCCAGCAGCGGGCCCACTCCGCCTGATATTCCATCGGGCCCATGTTGTGCATCAGGGCCGGCATGGCGGCGGCGGCAGCCTCGTCATCCCAGGCCATCCAGCTCAGCTCGGCACCCTCCTGATAAGCCTGCAGGTTTTCGGCATTGAAACCGCCGAGTTTGCCCAGAAAGAACCAGCTGTCGAAGGCGGTCTCCACATAACCGCGCTCCCCCTGGCCAGGGGGATGGGGAAAGCACAGCCAGATCCAGCAGTTGAAGGGATCGAACTCGCGGAAGCGCACCTCCATGGGTCGGTTGGACGGCAGCGGCCTCTTCACTATCCCGCAGACCGCGATGGCCGCCATGCTGGGGCAGTGAATGAGGAGCCATGCTCGAGCTGAGCGGCGTGCGTTACCAACCGGCCACCGCATCCCGGCCGGTGCTGGAGGGGGTGAACCTGCAGCTGCTCCCAGGTCGGCTCGGGTTGGTGGCGGGTCGCAGCGGCGGTGGCAAGACCACCCTGCTGGAGGTGATCACCGGCCTGGCGGAGCAGGACCAGGGCACGGTGCGCTGGAACGGGGAGAGTCTCAATGCCCGGCAGCGGCGCTGGCTGTGCGGCCTGGTGTTCCAGTTTCCGGAACGCCATTTCCTTGGCCTGAGCGTGGGCCAGGAACTCAAGCTCGGCCAGCGGCGACTCGATGGTGACCGCCTGGCCGAGGTGCTGGCGCTGGTGGGTCTGGATGGCGTGCCGCTGCAGCAGCGGCCGGAACGGCTCAGCGGCGGCCAGCAGCGGCGCCTTGCCCTGGCCGTGCAACTGCTGCGCAACCCGCGCGTGCTGCTGCTGGATGAACCCACCGCCGGCCTCGACTGGGAGGTGCGGGCCGACGTGGTCGACCTGCTGGCGGTGCTGGCGCGCGAGCGGGCCGTGCTGGTGGTGACGCACGAACCGGACCTGTTCCAGGGCCTGGATCCGGTGCTCTGGCACCTGGAGGCTGGGCGCCTCAACCCGGCTGCAGACCTTGCCTACGATGGAGTGATTGCAGCCGAATCAGCGTGAGCGACCAGCTGTTGCGGGCCACCGCCGCCGGTGGCGGCATCCGGCTGGTGGCCGTCGCCACCACCGAGACCAGTCGGGTGGCAGCGGAACGGCACCGGCTCTCGTTCCTGACCACAGCCCTGCTGGGCCGGGCCATGACCGCAGGATTGCTGCTGGCCAGCTCGATGAAGGTGGCCCACGGTCGGGTGAATCTGCGCATTGCCTCCGACGGCCCCCTGCGGGGCCTGATGGTGGATGCGGGCCGGGATGGCACGGTGCGGGGCTATGTGGGCGAGCCTGCGCTGGAGCTCGACCTGGTGGAGGACGCCGACGGCAGCCGGCACTTCGATTTCCGGCGCGCCACCGGCACGGGCTACCTGCACGTGGTGCGCGACCTGGGCGAAGGCGAGCCGTTCAGCTCCACCGTTGAGCTGGTGAGCGGCGGCATCGGCGAGGACGTGGCCTCCTACCTGCTGCATTCCGAACAGACTCCCTCGGCGGTGTTCGTGGGCGAACAACTCAACAGTCAGGGGGTGCTCTGCAGCGGTGGTGTGCTGGTGCAGGTGCTGCCGAAGGCGGCGCAAGAGCCGGCCCTGGTGGCGCTGCTGGAAGAGCGCTGCCGGGAGGTGAGCGGCTTCAGCCAACGCCTGGCGAGCTGCGAGGGCCAGCTGCACAGGCTTCTGGAGGACATCTTCCCCGATCTCGATCCCCAGCCCCTGGGCGGCGATGCACCTTGTCAGCCGGTGCGGTTCCGCTGCCCTTGCAGCCGCCAGCGCAGCCTCGGCGCCCTGAAGCTGCTGGGCAGCGATGAGCTCAGCAGCATGCTGGCCGAGGACGGCCGGGCCGAGCTGACCTGCCATTTCTGCAACGAGGTGTATGAGGTGACCGGGCCGGAACTGGCAGAGCTGATCGCTGAACTCAGGCCACAAACAGCGCCGCGAGGGCCAGTAACACCAGGGCCGGCAGGCTCTGCACCTGGGCCGGACTGAGCGGCAGGCCAAGGGGCAGTGCAGCGGGAGCGAGACCGAGCACCACCGCTCCGAGCACCAAGCCGAGGATCAGAGCTGCGAAAGCCCAGCCGATCGCCGCCAGAAAGCGCGACCGGCGCCGTTGAAGGCACACCACCGCCAGGGCCGTGCCGAGGGCGAGCAGGAACTCCGCCGAGGTGGAGGGCAGCAGCAGCCAGAGGACGAGCAGGGCTCCGTAACCAACCCCTGCCAGCCAGCGCCCTTCACCTTCCACCAAAGCCATCGACGGGCGCGACAGCGAGAGGGATGGCGCCGGCAGCTTCGGCAGTGTCGGCAGCGAGAGGCGCGGCGTGGACGGGGTGACCTGTTCGCGAGCCGATGCCGAGCGGGCGGCGGTGCTGACCCGTCCCTGCTGGCGCTCCTTGAGCCGGTCCATCAACACGGCGTCATAGGCCGCTTCCACCCTGGAGCGGGCGATCGGATCATCGCCAAGCTCATCCAGCCGGGCCTGCCTGGCGAGCTGCACCACATCAAAGCCTGCATCGGAGCTGACCCCGAGGCGTTCGTAGGGAGTAGCGGCCTGACCGGCGTTCTGATCTGTGGAATCCGACATCGCGGGAAGCAGGTAGGGAATCCGCCTGGAAATGAGCGTATCGACGCCAGCCCTAGAACAGGGGATCGCTGCAATGAAAACCACCTTCCTGTTGCAGGCGCTGGCGGCAGCGCTCCGCTTCGGCGGGATCAAGACGGTGGCGCCGCTTGAGCAATGGCATCTGGGGAGGCAGATGGCTGCCTTCGCGGATCTCCACCACTTGGCAGGCAGCGGCCTCGAGAGCCGGCTGCAATTGAAAACTCACGTAATCGGAGCCCCCGTCTGGACGGGGACGCACCAGCCAGAGAGGCTCGGGCATCGCCGTGATGGTTCGTTACAGAGAGTCTGGCGCAGCAATCTGGTGACTGTGGGCCCGGAGCGGATCAGGCTCTCAGCGATGATCCCTCTTCACATTTGCGTTCGCTGATTTCGCCGCCTGATGCCGAATACCTGGTCGCTGGTCCCCAACCGCTCCGCCATTCCCACCGAAGCGTTGGCCGGGCTGGTCGTGGCGCTCGGCATCGTTCCGGAAGCGATCGCCTTCTCGATCGTGGCAGGCGTGGATCCGCAGGTCGGTCTGTTCGGCTCGATCTGCATCCTGATCGTCACAGCCCTGCTGGGGGGAAGGCCTGCCATGGTGTCGGCCTCTACCGCCGGCGTGGCCCTGCTGATGACCGGGCTGATGCAATCCCACGGCCTCGCCTATCTGCTGGCAGCCTCGATCCTGGCCGGAATCTTCCAGATCATCTGGGGCTACCTGCGCCTGGCCCATCAGATGCGCTTCGTGCCGCGCGCCGTGACGGTCGGCTTCGTGAACGCGATCGGTGTGCTGATCTTCCTGGCCCAGCTGCCCCAGCTGGGGATCGGCCGCGATGGTGGTGAAACCATCCCCAGCCTGCAGGCTTCCGGGCTGAGCATCAGCTGGCCATGGGTGTGGGCGCTGGTGGCGCTCGGTCTGTTGATCATCTACCAGCTGCCCCGTTTCACCAGGCTGGTGCCCTCCACCCTGGTAGCGATCCTGGTGATCAGCGGACTGGCGGAGTGGTTGCAGCTGCCGATTCCCCGCGTCGGCGACCTCGGGCAGTTGCCGACCAGCCTGCCGGTGTTCGCGATTCCCAGCGTGTTCGGCTCAGCCGACACCTGGACCATCATTCTCCCCACAGCCCTGGCCATTTCCTTTGTGGGGCTGCTGCAGTCCTTCCTCACGGCCAATGTGGTGGAAGACAGCCTCGATCAGGCGGCCGACTACGAAGCGGAAGCCCGGGCCCAGGGCATCGCCAACATCACCGCAGGCCTGTTTGGCGGCATGGCCGGTGCCGGCATGATCGGCCAGTCGGTGATCAATTTGCAGGCGGGCGGCCGCTATCGCCTCTCCACCCTCACCGCCGGCGTGGGGCTGCTGATTCTGGTGATCTCGGTGAGGACCTGGCTGGCCCGCATCCCGATGGCAGCCCTGGTGGCCGTGATGATCATGGTGTCGGTAAGCACCGTGAACTGGGCATCATTCCGAGAGATCCGGCTGATCCCCAAGAGCGACACCGCCGTGATGCTGCTCACGCTTGTGCTCGCCCTGATCACCCGCAACCTGGCCATTGCCGTGGTGGTGGGTGTTGCCCTGGCGGGCATTCTGTTCAGCCGCAAAGTGGCCAAGGTGATCGGTGTGCAGGCCTCCTGGCTCAATGCCGACCATCTGCTCTACACCGTTCGTGGCCAGCTGTTCTTCGTGAGCACCGTGTATTTCCTGGCAGGCTTCAAGCAGCATGCCGTTCCCGCCCGGGTCACCATCGACCTGGGGGGAGCCCACATCTGGGACCAGTCGGGCATGCGCGCCCTTGACCAGGTGATCCGCAAGCTGCAGCAGGCCGGCGCCGCCGTTGCGGTGGTGAATCTCAATCAGGAAAGCCTGGATCTGTTCGAGCGCATCAGCGAGAGTGCCCCTGGGGTACTTTCGGCCAGTTCTACGCCTGGAGCTACAGGCTGATCGGCTCCACCCCACTCACCACCGGCGCCACCCCACTCAGCTCCAGCTCGGGGTGGTCATCGCGCAGTTGATTGAGATTCCAGTCGTTCTTGAACAGCAGCACCGGCCGGTTCCAGGCGTCGCGCACCGTTTTGCAGTTGAAGATCCGCCCCACCTGCTCCAGGGCTGGCCAGCCGCCCACCACCCACCGCGCCACGGCGAAACCCAGGGGCTCGAGGCGCGTCTGCACGCCGTATTCATGCTCGAGGCGGTACTGCACCACCTCCAGCTGCAGCTGGCCCACCGCCGCCAGGATCGGATCGCGCTTGCTCTCATCGGTGTCGTAAAGGATCTGGACCGCCCCCTCCTCGCGCAGTTCATTCACCCCCTTGCGGAAGTTCTTGAACGCCGAAGGGTTGGGGTTGCGCAGCCAGGCGAAGATCTCGGGGCTGAAACATGGGATGCCTTCGTATTCCAGTTTCGGGCCCAGATACAGGGTGTCGCCGATGGCGAACACGCCCGGGTTGTTGAGGCCGATCACGTCGCCGGGGTAGGCATCGTCGACCACCTCCCGGTCCTGACCGAACAGCTTCTGGGGGCGCGACAGACGGATGGTGCGACCGGTGCGGGCGTGCTGCACGGCCATGTCCTTCTCGAATTTGCCGCTGCACACGCGCACAAAGGCCACCCGGTCGCGGTGGCGCGGGTCCATGTTGGCCTGCAGCTTGAATACAAAGCCGCTGAAGCCCGGTGCCACCGGCTCGATTGTGCCGGCGCTGCTGGCGCGGGCGATCGGTTTCTGGGCCAGCTCCAGGAAGGCATCGAGGAAGGGCCGCACACCGAAGTTGGTCATCGCCGAGCCGAAGAACACCGGGCTGAGTTCACCCCCGTGCACCAGCTCCAGGTCGAGATCGGCACCGGCCCCATCCAGCAGCTCCAGTTCCTCCAGGGCCGCATCCAGCAGCTCCACCTCAACGGCGCCGCTGCTGCGAGCCTCCTCCACCGACAGGGAGAGCTCGGCGGCCTGTCGGCCGCGTTCAGCACGATCAAACAGGATCACCTGGCGGGAGCGCCGGTCGATCACACCACGGAAGCGGTCGCCGCTGCCGATCGGCCAGTTCACCGGCCAGCAGGCCAGGCCCAGCTCCTGCTCGATCTCATCGAGCAGCTCCAGGGGTTCACGGCCCGGCCGGTCCATCTTGTTGATGAAGGTGAAGATCGGGATGCGCCGCATCCGGCACACCTCGAACAATTTGCGGGTCTGCGGTTCGAGGCCCTTGGCGGCGTCTTCCAGCATCACCGCGTTGTCGGCGGCGGCCAGGGTGCGGTAGGTGTCTTCGGAGAAGTCCTGGTGGCCGGGGGTGTCGAGCAGGTTGATCGTGCTGCCCGCGTAGTCGAACTGCAGCACGGTGGAGGTGATCGAGATGCCTCGCTGCTTCTCCAGTTCCATCCAGTCGGAGGTCACCTTGCGCTGCTCGCCCTTGGCCTTCACCGCCCCGGCCTGCTGGATCGCGCCCCCGTAGAGCAGCAGCTTCTCGGTGAGGGTGGTCTTGCCGGCGTCGGGATGGGAGATGATCGCGAAGTTGCGGCGCCGGGCCACGGCCGCCGCCAGGGCGGCGAGTTCGGGGTCGCTTGCTGTTTCAGGAGCGCCGCTGGCGCCAAGGGCAGGACTGCTGGTCATCGGCCCAGCCTGCCAGCCCATCCCCCTGGCCCGACAGGATGGAGGCCCTGGCTGGAGCGATCGAAATGCCCGTGTCCCGTCTGCGGCCCACCACACTCCAGGTGCCTGGCACGGCTGTGTTCGTGGGGAACCGCAGACGGGAGCGCGCCAGCCTGCATCTGATCCGCTTCGACGCCAGCCGGCTCGAGGAGGTGGAGGATGCAGCCCTGGAGCGATGCAGGCCGGTTTGCGGGGAGGGTGAGATCACCTGGGTGAACGTGAGCGGCGTTCACGATGTGGCCTTGATCGAGGCAATCGGCGAGGCCTTCGGCCTCCATCCGCTGACCCGGGAGGACATCGCTAACACCTCCCAACGACCGAAGTGGGAGGAGTTTCCCGCCTACGGATTTGTGGCGCTGAAGATGCTGGAGATCGAGGCAGCCCCTGCGGGTGTACACATCGAGCACGTGAGCCTGATCATCGGTAGCGACTGGGTGCTCTCCTTCCTGGAGGACGAAGGTGATGTGTTCACATCCGTGCGGGCCCGGATCCGCAGCAGCAGCGGCCGGATCCGCACCCAGGCTGCCGACTACCTGGCCTACTGCCTGCTCGACGCGGTGGTCGACCACTACTTCCTGGCCGTGGAATGGATCGGCGACCGGATCGAGATCTTCGACGACCATGTGCTGCACCAGCCCAACCGGGTGCGGATCGAGGAGATTCATCGCTTCAAGCGTGAGCTGCTGGCCCTGCGTCGTTCGGTCTGGCCGATGCGGGAGGTGGTGGGTGCGATCAGCAAGTGCGATACCGGTGTGACCCGGCGCGAGACCTCCGTCTTCTGGCGGGACCTGTACGACCACACAGTGCAGGTGATCGACATGGTGGAGACCTGCCGCGACACCGTGAGCAGCCTGCACGACACCTACCTCTCCTCGCTCAGCAACCGCATGAATGAGGTGATGAAAACCCTCACGATCATCTCAACGATCTTCATCCCTCTCACCTTCGTCGCCGGTGTCTACGGCATGAACTTCAAATACATGCCGGAGCTGGACTGGCGTTACGGCTATGCCGCTGTCTGGATGGTGATGGTCACGCTCACGGTGCTGCTGGCGCTGTGGTTCCGGCGCCGCTCGTGGTTGTGATCCGGCCCCACACCTCCAGATAACACTCCCCCAGCGGCTCCACCCGCAGGCCGCTGAGCCCGGCCTGCTGGAGCTGCGCCGTCACCTCCGCTGGCGTGAAGGCGGCGTGCAGTGAGGCGCGGTAGTCGCGACGGAGCACCGCCGGGGCCGAAGCCATCGAAGCGGCCACCAACTCCTCCACGGCGGCGGCGCTGGCAGGTCGGCGCAGGTCCTGCACGTACACAAAGGCGCCTGGCGCGGCGAGCGCGACCACCGCCTGCCAGAGAAAGAGGGGATCATGAAGGTGGTGCAGCAGGCTGTTGCTCACCACGCTGCTGAAACAGCCATAGCTGAAACAGCCGGGCAGGTGTGTGGGCTCCGGCAGGGGAAGCAAGGTCTCGGTGAAGCACAGGCGCCCTGCCAACTCCGGTGCCGCTGCCAGCCGCTGCTCGGCCACCGCCAGCATGCGCGGGGCGCCGTCAAGGCCGAGCACCTGCGCCTGCGGCCAGCGGCGAGCCAGGCGGAAGCTGATGTTGCCGGGCCCGCAGCCCAGATCCACCAGCCGCTCGCCGGGCTGCTCCCCGCAGAGGGCCGCCAGCCGTTCCACCATCGCCTGATCGGAGCTGGCGAAATCGGCCGCGGCATAGGCCTCCACCTGGTCAGCCCCATCCATCAGCTCGGGCTCGGGAGTGCGGAGCAGCGCCATCGGCATGGTGGAGAGAGAGACACTGTCAGTCTCGACGAGCCACCGCCTCTGGTGTGGAGGGTCGCTTGCACACCCCACCCCTGGCGTTATGGTGCGGCTCACTTCTGGACGTTCCGCCGGTGACCCTCTCCGCCCAGCGCCCCGCCACCAGCACCGCTCCGCAGCACGGCCCTGGCAGCGGCGGCCCTGGCAGCAGCAGCTCTGGCAGCAGCAGCTCTCTCAATGGCGGCCCGGTTGAGGAAGGCCCTGCAGCAGCGGGGACCGGCGGCGACTTCCCCGCCACCGCACCGGCGGCCAACCCGGTCTTCTACCGCACCTATTCCCGCAAGCTGCCAGCGGGACGGGAGAGTTGGCATCAGGTGGCCGAGCGCAACCTGGAGGGCCTGCGCCGGCTCGGTCACCTCAACGCCGACGAGGTGAGCCTGTTGCGCCGCATGCAACAGCAGCAGAAGGCCCTGCCCTCGGGCCGCTGGCTGTGGATCGGCGGCACCCCCTGGATCGAGCAGAGCGAGAACTTCTCCGGCGCCTACAACTGCACCTCCACCAACCTGGTGGACTGGGAAGCCTTCGGGCTGATGATGGACTTGGCGATGATGGGCTGCGGCACCGGCGCCATCATCGAGCCGCACCTGATCAACCGGCTGCCGGCGGTGCGCAACGAGCTGGTGATCACCGGCGTCACCGACATCGGCTCCACGCCGGCCGGATCACGCCAGGAGCACACCAGCCACACGATCGACGCCAACCGGGTGGCGATCAAGGTGGGCGACACGCGCCGCGGCTGGGTGGACAGCTACCAGTTGCTCCTCAATCTCTGCAGCGACGAACGCTTCGACGCCGCCGCGCCGATCGAGATCAGCGTGGATCTCTCTGATGTGCGACCCGTCGGCGAAACCCTCAAGGGCTTCGGCGGCATGGCCAACCCGGTGAAGCTCAAGGATCTCTACGGCCGGGTCGCCCAGATCCTGAACAAGGCTCAGGGCCGCCGGCTCACGTCGGTGGAGTGCTGCCTGTTGATCGATGAGGCGGCCGTCACGATCGTGGCCGGCAACATCCGCCGCAGCGCCGGCATGCGTCAGTTCGCCGCCGACGACGTGGCCGCCGCCAGCGCCAAGGACAACCTCTGGCAGCAGGACGAGGCTGGCAACTGGCGCATCGACCCAGAGCGCGATTCCCTGCGCATGGCCAACCACACCCGCGTGTTCCACAGCCGCCCCAGCCGCGAGGTGGTGCTCGAGGCTGTGATCAAGCAGTTCCAGAGCGGCGAGGGGGCCATCCAGTTCGCCCCCGAGGCGATCGCCCGCTCCAATGCCGACCTGCTGAGCACCCCCGAACTGCGTGAAGAGTTCGTGGGCATCTACTGCGACCAGGGCCGCGAGCAGGCCGCCGAGTGGCTCAAACTGCACCATCCCGGCCTGGAGGCCGATGAGCTGGAGCACCGCCTCGGCCGCTACGGGCTCAATCCCTGCGGCGAGATCCTCGGGGCCGACTTCCACTGCAACCTGGCCGAAATCCACCTCAATCAGATCGATCCGGCCGATCACCAGGCCCAGGAGGATGCCTTCAAGGCCGGCGCCCTGGCGGTGGCCTGCCTGCTCAACCACCGCTTCGAGGTGGAGCGCTACCGCCAGAGCCGCGCCTGGGATCCGATCGTGGGTGTGAGCTTCACGGGCCTGTTCGACTTCTTCGTGCACGCCTTCGGCACCCCCTGGCTGCAGTGGTGGGAAGCGGGCCGCCCCGACAGTGAAGAGGGCCGCGCCTTCAAGGCCCGCGAAGCTGAATACCTGGCCCGCTGGAAGCGGATCGTGCACGAGGCGGTGTGGGAGTACTGCGACCGCCACGGCATCCGCCGCCCAAACCGCTGCACCACGGTGCAGCCAGCCGGCACCAAGAGCCTGCTCACCGGCGCCTCCCCGGGCTGGCATCCGCCCAAGGCACAGCGCTTCATCCGCCGCATCACCTTCCGCAAGAACGACCCCGTGGCGCTGGCCTGCCTCGACTACGGCTATCCGATCGTGCCCTCCCAGAGCGACAAGGACGAGCAGGGCCGCCTGCTCGACGATCCCTTCGATCCCCGCTGCACCGAATGGCTGGTGGAGATCCCCACCGAAGTGAGCTGGGCCAACATCCCCGGCGCCGATGCAGTGGAGATCAACAACTTCTCGGCCCTGGCCCAGTTCGACTTCTACATGCAGGTGCAGCAGCACTACACGGCCCACAACACCAGTGCCACGGTGGAGTTCCGCGAGAACGAGATCGAGCCACTGGCCGATGCGATCCACCGGGCCATCGATGAGGGCCAGGGTTACATCTCGGCGGCCCTGCTGGCCCGCTTCGATGCCAACGCCACCTTCCCGCGGCTGCCGTTCGAGCCGATCGATGCGGCCACCTACCAGCGCCTGAATGAGGAGGTTGCCTCCCGCCGCCGCACCGACTGCTTCTTCGAGGCCCTGCAGCGCTACGACGGTGGTGGTCAGCCCCTGGAGGCGGGCCCGGCCGGCTGCGACAGCGACAAGTGCCTGCTGCCCCTGGCCAAGCCGAGCGGGAACTGAGCGAAGCCGCTGGTTGCGCCAGCCTGCACTCCGGCAGCGCCTCATCCCCCAGGCTGCGGAGCACAGAACTGCAAATCACACTCCTGCAAATCACGATCCTGGGTCTTACGACACTCAGCCTTC
>JBBASO010000032.1:0-28791 GCA_040399265.1 Prochlorococcaceae cyanobacterium | reverse complement strand
GGTGCGGGTGCAGCGCACGAAGGCCGGCAAGGGCGGCAAGCTGGTGACGGCCATCACCGGCCTGGAGCTGCCCGATGCCGAAGCCCGCAGCCTGCTCAAGCAGCTCAAGGCCCGCGCCGGCACCGGCGGCACCCTCAAGGACGGTGTGATCGAGCTGCAGGGTGACCAGGTGGCAGCGGCCCTGGCGGCCCTGGAGCAGGCCGGCTTCCGGCCCAAGCAGGCGGGGGGCTGAGCCGATGGCCCCCGGGAACACAGCCGCCGCCGCCGGCCCCCGGCCCCTGCCCAGCACCGGCGCGGTCACCGGCGTGCTGGAGGCGCTGGCCTTCTTCCGCGATGGCGATTTCGCCCGGCGGCGCTTCGAGCGCTTCGGCAATGTGTATGAAACGCGGCTGCTGGGCCAGCCGCTGGTTTTCATCCGCGGCGGCACAGCGATCCAGGCACTGCTCGCCCAGCCGGAGGCCAGCGAGGGCTGGTGGCCTGCCAGCGTCAAACAGCTGCTGGGCAGCCGCTCGCTGGCCAACCGCAACGGCGCCGACCACCGGGCGCGGCGGCGGGTGGTGGGTCAGCTGTTTTCGGCGGCGGCACTGCGCCGTTACAGCCCGGGCATCGTGGCCCTGGTGAACGACCTGGCAGGGGAGCTGAGGGCGGCAACCGCCCCGGTGCCGCTGGTGGAGCGGCTACGGCGCTTCGCGTTCACGGTGATCGCCCAGGTGGTGCTGGGCCTGGAGGGCGGCGACCGCGACGCCCTGTTCGCCGACTTCGAGATCTGGACCCGGGCGCTGTTCTCGATCCCGCTGGCGATCCCGGGCAGCCCCTTCGCCCGGGCCCTGGCGGCGCGGCAGCGGCTGCTGGCCAGGCTGGGCCAGGTGCTGGAGCGGGCGCGCCACCAGGCGGCGGCGGGCCTGCCGCTGGCCGGCGGGCTCGACCTGCTCAGCGGCGGCCTGGACGAAGCCGGTCTGCCGCTCACGGATGACGACCTGGTGGAGCAACTGCTGCTGTTGCTGTTCGCCGGCTACGAGACCACGGCCTCCTCCCTGAGCTGCCTGATGGCGGCGCTGCTGCAGCACCCCCAGGAGCTGGCCTGGCTGCAGGAGGAGCTGGACGCCCTGCCCTGGCCGCCATCGACCGGCGAGGCCGCCACCGCCTATGACGCTGCTGCGGCGCCCCGGCTGGCGGCGGTGGTGCAGGAGGTGATGCGCCTCAACCCGCCGGTTGGGGGCTTCTTCCGGCGCACCACCCGGGAGCTGGTGCTCGATGGGGTGGGCGTGCCGGCGGGGCGGGTGGTGCAGGTGGCACTGGCGGCCTCCAACCGCTACAGACCAGAGGCAGCGGCGGGGTCGGCGGCAGAGGCGGGGCCGGCGGCAGCCGTGGATCTGGAGCAGTTCCGGCCGGCTCGCCATCTGGGCGACGGCAGCGGACTCACGCTGCTGCCCTTCGGCGGCGGCGAGCGGGTGTGCCTGGGCAAGGCCCTGGCCGAACTGGAGATCCGGCTGCTGGCGGTGGGACTGCTCAAACAGATGCGCCTGCAGCTGGCCCCAGACCAGGACCTCAGCCTGCAGCTGGTGCCCAGCCCCAGTCCCCGCGGCGGCCTGCTGGTGACGGCTGTAGCCCGGGCCGTGTGAGCTGAGCCGGCGATGCGTCCACCCCTGGTGTATCACCCGGCCTATTCGGCGCCGCTACCCAGCAGCCACCGCTTTCCGATGGCCAAGTTCCGGCTGCTGCACGATCACCTGCGCCAGCTGGATCTGGCCCGGCCAGAGCAACTCCATCAGCCGCTGCCGATCCCCCGCCGCGCCCTGGAACTGGTGCACAGCCGCCTGTATCACGAGGGCTTCTCGCGCGACGAGCTCACAGACGCAGAGCAGCGGCGCATCGGCCTGCCCGCCACACGCCCCCTGGTACGGCGCAGCTGGCTGGCAGTGGGGGGCACACTGCTCGCGGCCCGGCTAGCCCTTGCGCATGGGCTGGCCTGCCACCTGGCCGGCGGCACCCACCACGCCTTTCCCCACTACGGCAGCGGCTTCTGCATCTTCAACGACGTGGCCGTGGCGGCCCGGGTGCTGCTGGCGGAGGGGGCGGTGACGCGGCTGATGGTGATCGACCTCGACGTGCACCAGGGCGACGGCACCGCGGCGATCTTTGCGGCCGATCCGCGGGTGTTCACCCTGTCGGCCCATGCCGCCAGCAACTTCCCTTTGCGCAAGCAGACCAGCGACCACGATCTGGCCCTGGCCGACGGCCTCGACGACGACGGCTACCTGGCGGCGGTGGGCCGCCTGCTGCCCGAGCTAGTGGAGCAGGTGCAGCCGCAACTGGTTCTCTACAACGCCGGCGTCGATCCCCACCGCGACGATCGCCTGGGCCGACTGGCCCTCAGCGACACCGGCCTGCTGCTGCGCGATCGCATGGTGCTGGAGGCCTGTCTGCGGCGGGGCATCCCGGTGGCCACGGTGATCGGCGGCGGCTACGACGCCCTACCGGCCCTGGTGCGGCGCCACAGCCTGGTGTTCCGGGCGGCGGCGGAGACGGGCCTGCTGCTGGGGCTGTGAGCAGACCGGCCGCCGGTGGGCGAACAGCAACAATGGCGCCCAGTCCGCCCCGAGTCGATGTCCGCAGCCCCCTCCGAAGCCGGCCAGGCCAACCCCACCTACGGCGCGCTCACCACCGAGGGCAACAGCACCAACATCGCGTGGCACCACAGCACTGTCAGCCGGGCGGCGCGGGCCCATCAGCGCGGCCACCGCAGCGCCATCCTCTGGTTCACCGGCCTGAGCGGCGC
Source organism: Prochlorococcaceae cyanobacterium (assembly GCA_040399265.1). GTDB lineage: Bacteria > Cyanobacteriota > Cyanobacteriia > PCC-6307 > Cyanobiaceae > NIES-981. The sequence continues at coordinate 26,012 of JBBASO010000032.1, read as the reverse complement.
CGGCAAGAGCACCCTGGCCAACGCGGTGAACTCGGCCCTGTTCGAGCAGGGCCTGGCCTGCTACGTGCTCGACGGCGACAACATCCGCCACGGCCTCTGCAAGGACCTGGGCTTCTCCGATGCCGCCCGGGAGGAGAACATCCGCCGCATCGGTGAGGTCGCCAAGCTGTTCGTGGACGCGGGCGTGGTGGCGCTCACCGCCTTCGTCTCCCCGTTCAAGGCCGACCGCGACAAGGTGCGGGCCCTTGTGCCGGCTGGCGACTTCATCGAGATCCATTGCGCCGCCGACCTGGGGGTGTGCGAGCAGCGCGACACCAAGGGGCTTTACGCCAAGGCCCGCGCCGGCGAGATCAAGGAGTTCACCGGCATCTCCAGCCCCTACGAAGCCCCCGAGGCTCCGGAGCTGCTTGTCGACACCGGTAGCCAGACCCTGGAGGAGAGCGTCGCACAGGTGCTGACCTATCTGCAGGCCGAGGGGATCATTCCAGAGGCGGGGTGAGCGCCGGAATGGGACCAGGGGGCACTCGGTCACCCGGCGATTCAGCGGCCCGCAACTGGTTCCCCCAGGCATCAAGGAAGGTCTTGGCGCAGCTGGCCACCGGCACGGCCAGCAGCAGCCCCAGCAGCTCGCCAAGACCCAGCAGGCTGCCCAGGCGCGCACCCACCGGCAGGCTGATCAACAGCCAGGCCGGCTGCAGCCCGACGATGCTGCCCATCAGCCGCGGCTGGATCACCTGGTCGACCAGCTGACCCACCGTGATGGCTGCGGCCAGCACCTCCAGACCGGTGCGCGGATCTTCCAGCGCCAGCAGGGCGCTCACCAGCACGATCGTGACGGCACTGGCGTAGGGAATCAGGGTGGTGAAGCCGATCGCCACGGCAAACAGCACGCCATAGGGAATCTGCAGCAGGGTGAACACCAGCATCTGCAGACCGCTGAGAATCAGGGCCAGCAGCACCTGACCGGCGAAGTAGCCCCTGAAGGTTCGATTGATCGTGAGCACCACCAGCTGGCGCACCCCCGGCGGCAGCCACTGGGCCAGGCCGGCCGTCACCCGCTCGCCGCCCAGCAGCAGGAACACGGCCAGCACCAGCACGATCACCGTGTTCACGGTGATGCCCACCGTGGCGCCGAGCAGGCCCAGCAGCCGCTGGCTGAGCTGGCTGGCGATGCGACTTACCCGGGTGAGCAAGTCGCTGCTGAGGTTGCCGAAATCGGTGGGAATCCCCTGCTGAGCCGCCCAGGCCTCAAGCGCATCGAGCCAGGTCTCGGCCTGGGCCAGCCAGCTCGGCAGCGCCGCCACCAGCTCCCCCAGTTGCTCGATCAGCCGCGGCACGATCCACACCAGCGCCAGCACCAGCACGCCAAGCCCCACCCCCAGCACCAGCACGGTGACCAGCGCCCGGGGCAGGCCGCGCTGGCGCAGCCAGAGGCTGGGGATATCGAGCAGGAAGGCGATCAGGGCCGCCGCCACAAACAGGGCCGGAAACGGCGCCAGGGGCAACAGCAGCTGGCGCAGCACCCAGAGGTTGAGCACCAGCAGCGGCAAGGCCAGACCGGCCTTCAACCAGGGGGGCAGCACCAGGCGTTCCAGCATCCCTCCGCCCCCTCAGCCCATCTGCTCGAGATAGGCAGCGCTGCCCAGCTCCACCAGCCGCGCGTCCTTGGCCCGCACCTGGCCATGCAGCTCGTCCCGGTAGGCCGCCAGGGCCTCGGCAAGGCTGGCATCGGCGGTGGCGAGGATCTGCACCGCCAGCAGCCCGGCATTGGCACCGCCACCGATCGCCACGGTGGCCACCGGGATGCCAGCAGGCATCTGCACGATCGAGTGCAACGAATCCACCCCCGACAGGGCGCGGGTCTGCACCGGCACGCCGATCACCGGCAGGGTGGTGAGCGAGGCCACCATGCCGGGCAGGTGGGCGGCGCCACCGGCGCCGGCGATGATCACCTGCAGCCCCCGCTGGCGTGCCTCCCGGGCGAAGGCCACCATCTCCAGCGGCGTGCGATGGGCCGAGAGCACCCGCACTTCGCAGCCCACGCCGAACCGCTCGAGCATCACCACCGCCGCCTGCATGGTGGGCAGATCCGAGTCGCTGCCCATCACCACCGCCACCCGCGGCGGGGCTGGGCTGGAGGAGGTGGCGCTCAACGACGGACAACGCAGGATGGATGCATTGTCGTGCCTCCCCCGGCCATGCGCTGGATCAGCAATGTGCGCCTGCCCCTGGCCAGCCGCTGCAGCCATGGCGCCGACCGGCGCTGGCGGCTGGCGGTGGACGGGGAGGGCTGGATCACGACCGTGGAGCCGATTGCCCCCGGCAGCCATGCCGCCGGCGACGACTGGGGTGGCGACTGGCTCAGTCCGGCCGGGGTGGACCTGCAGATCAACGGTGGCCTCGGCCTCGCTTTCCCCGAACTGACCGCAGCCGAGCTGCCCCGGCTGCTGGAGCTGCTCGACCTGCTGTGGCGCGACGGCGTGGAGGCGATCTGCCCCACCCTGGTGACTTGCGATGTGACGCCGCTGCGCCAGGCTCTGGCCGTGCTGGATCAGGCACGCCAGCAGCACCGGCCCGGTCGCTGCCAGCTGCTCGGCGCCCACCTGGAAGGGCCATTTCTCAACCCCTCGCGCCGCGGTGCCCACCCCGAGCAGCACCTGGCAGCGCCCAGCCCGGAGGGCCTGATCGAGCGGATCGGCGGCTTTGAAGACCAGATCGATCTGGTGACACTGGCGCCGGAACTGGAGGGCGCCGACGCGGTGATCGCTGCTCTGCGCCAGCGGGGCATCGTGGTGAGCCTGGGCCACAGCGCCGCCAGCGAAGCGGACGCCAACGCCGCCTTCGAGGCCGGCGTGACAATGCTCACCCACAGCTTCAACGCCATGGCCGGCCTGCACCACCGCGCCCCCGGCCCGCTGGCCGCGGCAGCCCTGCGGGGCGACATCGCCCTGGGGCTGATCGCCGACGGCGTGCACGTTGCCCCGAGCATGGCCCTGCTGCTGCAGCGGTTGGCGCCGGAACAGGTGGTGCTGGTGAGCGATGCCCTCGCCCCCTACGGCCTCGGCGAGGGGCGGCACCGCTGGGACGAACGGGTGCTGCTGGTACAGAACGGCAGCTGCCGGCTGGAGGACGGCACCCTGGCCGGCGTGACCCTGCCGCTGCTGGAGGGGGTGCGGCGGCTGACCAGCTGGGGAGCGCCGCCCGAGCGGGCGATTGCTGCCGCCACGGTGCTGCCCCGCCGCGTTCTCGGCGATCAGCGCGACACCGCCGCGATGTTGCTGCACACCCCGCTGGTGGAGGCACTGCGCTGGCGGCGGCAGGCGGATGGGAGCCTGAGCTGGCGGCGGGCCGCCGATCCTGAAACCGCCGGGGCCACTGCCTAGGATCCGCGCCACTTCTCCCACGCGCCGATGGCTCCTGAGCAGCTGCTGAATTCCCGCACGGGCAGCGATCAGGCCGGCAAGCAGGCCGAAAAGGAGGAGGTGAAGGGCTACTTCGAGACCACCGGCTTCGAGCGTTGGAACCGCATCTACAGCGAGTCCGACGATGTGAACAAGGTGCAGCGGAACATCCGCATCGGCCACCAGAAGACCGTCGACAACGTGCTCGCCTGGCTGCAGGAACAGGGAGATCTGGCGGGCCGCAGCTTCTGCGACGCCGGCTGCGGCGTCGGCAGTCTGGCGATTCCTCTGGCCCAGCTGGGGGCCGGCTCGATCGCCGCCAGCGACCTGTCAGGGGCGATGGCCGATGAGGCCCGCCGCCGCGCCGAGGCAGCGGGCCTCAGCAGCGAGCGGCTTCAATTCAGCGCCTCCGACCTGGAGAGCCTGGAGGGCCGCTACGACACCGTGATCTGCCTGGATGTGTTCATCCACTACCCCCAGGCCGCCGCCGAGGAGATGGTTGCCCACCTGGCAGGCCTGGCGGAGCGGCACCTGATCGTGAGCTTCGCGCCCTACACCCCGCTGCTGGCCCTGCTCAAGGGCATCGGCCAGCTGTTCCCAGGCCCCAGCAAGACCACCCGCGCCTACACCCTGCGCGAGGAGGGCATCGTGAAGGCGGCTGCAGCAGCAGGCTTCCGCCCGGTGCGCCGCAGCCTCAACCAGGCCCCCTTCTATTTCTCCCGCCTGATCGCCTTCGAGCGGGGCTGAGGCCGCATCTCGCAGGTCGCATCATGCAAACCGCACTACCCGGAAGGTGAGGTTGAGGCGCTCCGCCTGCACCCGCAGCCGGCGGGGCACGGCGTGCTGCCACCAGAGCTGGGTGGGCGGCTCCATCAGCAGCAGATCGCCGCTGTGCAGTGCCAGGTTAAACGGAGCGCAGGTGGGCAGGTCCTCGCCGTAACCCTGCGGCGGTGGCCGAAGGGCACGCCGGGGGCTGGACCGTGGCCGCAGCCGGAAGTCGCGGGGGGCTCCCAGGCTGAGGGACGCGATCGGCGCCTCGGCCTCCAGCTCCGGTTCGTCGTCGGCATGCCAGCCCATGGCATCACGGCCATCGCGGTAGCGGTTGAGCAGCAGCGAGTTGAACCGCCAGCCGGTGAGCTGGTGCAGGGCCTCGCGCAGCTCGGCGGCGGCCGGCGACCAGGGCTCGATCACGTTGGCCAGGCCGCTGTAGCGGTAGCCGCAGCCGGGATCGGCCATCCAGCAGGTGAGCCGCGGCAGGGGCTGGCGGCGGCCATAGAGGCTGATCGCCTCCTGCTTCCAGGGCACCTGCCCCTCCAGGCTGGCCTGGAGGGCTGTGGCGGCAGCCGGCGGCAGCCAGGCGGCTCGGTGCTGCAGCCGCAGGCCCGGTCTCGCGATCAAGGCCACGGCGGGGCAAGCGGCAGCTTCGGCGGCCAGCAGGCTGAGCTGGCCGGAACGATCAGCCATGGCCGGCGGCGGGCACCGCTTGATCCAGGCAGGCAGGCAGCGGCGCCACCAGCGCCAGCCGCCGGCCATCCGGCAGGGGCAGCTCCAGGCGGTGGGCGTGCAGGTGATAACCGCCGTCGCCGGGCAAGGCCTGATCCTGTGGCTCTCCGCCAGGACCGTAGAGCGGATCGCCCAGCAGCGGCGCCCCGGCGGCGGCGGTGTGGATGCGGATCTGGTGCGGCCGGCCCGTGGCAATCTCCAGCTCCACCAGCCAGGCGTGCGGGCGCCGCTCCAGCAGGGTGAGGAGGCTGCGGGCGGACAGGACAGGGCTGGTTGCAGAGCCCTGATCGGAACCCGCAGCCGCCCAGACTGTGCCGAGGCGGGCATGGGGGCGACGACCGATCGGCGCGGTGAGCGCCAGCGCGGCGCCAGGCTCCAGGGTCAGCAGAGGTGAGCCGGGCTGCGGCGGCTGCAGCAGGGCCCGGTAGAGCTTGCGGCAGGCACCGGAGCCGGCCGCTGCCGGCAGGCTGCTGTCGCGCAGCCGGGCGCTCAGCCAGGCACGGCTGGTGGAGCGGCGGGCACAGAGCAGCAACCCGGAGGTGAAGCGCCCCAGGCGGTGCACCGGGCGCGGCGCACCTGCCACCTGCCGCTCGATCTGACCCAGCACGGTGTGCTCCAGCCAGCCCCCGGCCGGCAGCACCGGCAGACCGGCGGGCTTGTTGAACGCCACCAGGTCGCCGTCGTCGAACAGGGGGCCGGGCAGCCCCGGCACGGCCCCTTCCTGCCAGGGGGGCCGATGCCAGCTGAGCCGATCACCGGCTGCGAGAGCGACATCGGCACGGAGCTCCTGGCCGTTCCTGCAAATCTCAGCGGCGGCGAGCCGCTGCCGCCACACCTCCGCATCGGAATGGCGATACCGGGCGGCGTAGTAGGCGCTCACGCTCAGGTCTGCAGCCTCGGGGCCGACCCGGTCGCGATAGGTGTGGCCGCCGTTGAAGGCGGCGGGGATCCAGTCAGCGGCGGCCGGCTCAGTCGACAAGGCCGTGTTCGAGGGCGTAGCGCACCAGCTCGGTGCGGCTGGCGGTGCCGGTTTTGATGAACAGGCGGCTCACGTACTTCTCCACGTTGCGGATCGAGGTCTCCAGCCGCCGGGCGATCTCCTTGTTCATCAGCCCCTCCGCCACCAGCTGCAGCACCGAAGCCTCACGCGGGGTGAAGCTCAGCTCACCGGCGCCGCCCGCCGGCCTGGGGCTGCCGCCACTGCCGAGCAGGGAGCGGATCTCGGTGATCTGCCGCGCCATCTGACCGATGTCGGCATCGGCGAAGCGGGCCGCCTCGGCCAGCAGTCGCTCCTGGCGGCGCAGCACGTTGCGCACCCGCGCCACCAGCTCGTCGGGATCGAAGGGCTTGGGGATGTAGTCGTCGCAGCCGGCCTGGAAGCCGGCGATGCGGTCGGCGGTCATGCCCTTGGCGGTGAGAAAGATCACCGGCGTGCCGCCCAGGCGCTCGTCGGCCCGCAGCTTCTTCAGCAGCCCGTAGCCATCGCAGCGGGGCATCATCACGTCGCTGATCACCACATCCGGCAGCAGCTCCTGGGCCTTCTGCCAGCCCTCCTCGCCGTCGTTGGCGGTGGTGACGGCGAAGCCCTCGTCCTCCAGGTAGGCCGTCACGGCGGCGCGCAGGCCGGGCTCATCGTCGACCAGCAACAGCCGGGCCGGCTGGCTGGGCATCTCAGGGGCATCGCCCTCGGTCGAGGCGGCGGGAATGTCTGTGCTCATGGCTGCCAGTCTGCAGAACCTCAGCGGCCGCGTCCAGGCAGTACCTGCTCGGTTTCCCGCAGGGTGCCGCTGTAGCCCAGCTGACGGGCCAGGGCCTGGAGGGTGGCGGGATCCCGCCCGGCCTGCTCCGGATGGCAGGTGGCCCACCACACCAGATGATCGACACGATTGGCGGCGGTGATCGGCCCGCCGGGGTTGAGCTCGCGCAGCAGCCAGCGCCCTCGCTCGTTGGTGATCCGCATCGGCGCCGTGGTCGAACAGCGCAGCGTGTCGGTGCGCACCGTGGCATCGTTGCCCTGCTGCACCCACAGCTGCACCCGCACCACCCCGGGGCTGGTGGGATCAGGCTTGGGGCTGTGCAGCCCGAGCACCCGCAGGCCCTGCTGGCTGGGCCGCTCCTCCAGCAGGATCAGGCCGGGGGGCCGATCCGGCGCCCCCCCCTCAGCCCGGAGCGGGGCTGGGGCCAGCCCGGAAGCCGCCGCAACCAGGGCCAGCCCAACAGCGGCTACCCGCGAACCGCCATCAAGGCGCAGGGTTGTCAGCATGGCGGCAGGCACGACAAGCCATGCTCGCCTACCTCGACCATCAGGCCAGCACCCCCTGCGCCGCGGCCGTGCTGACGGCGATGGCCCCTTGGTGGAGCGAGCACCCCGCCAACCCCGCCAGCCGCGGCCACCGGCCAGGCCTGGCGGCGGCGGCAGCGGTGGAGCGGGCCCGGGGCCAGGTGGCGACGGTTCTGGGGGCCGGGCCGGAGGGGGTGGTATTCACCAGCGGCGCCACCGAGGCCAACAACCTGGCCCTCAAGGGCGTGGCCGAAGCGGCTCTCAGCGGCGGCTCGCCGCGGCGGCGGCTGGTGAGCCTGGTGAGCGAGCACCGGGCCGTGCTTGATCCGCTGCGCTACCTGGAGCGCCACGGCTTTCCGCTCAGCCTGCTGCCAGTGCAGCCGGATGGCCGGCTGGAGCTGGCGGCGCTGGAAGCCGCCCTCGGCGACGACGTGCTGCTGGTGAGCGTGATGGCCGCCAACAACGAGATCGGTGTGCTCCAGCCCCTGGCGGAGGTGGCGGCGCTCTGCCGGCGCGCCGGTGCCCTGCTGCATGTGGACGCCGCCCAGGCCGCCGGCCACATCTCCCTGGCGGTCGATGCCCTCGGCATCGATCTGATGAGCGTGAGCGGCCACAAATGCTGCGGGCCCGCGGGGGTGGGAGCGCTGCTGGTGCGGCAGGGGGTGGAGCTGGCGCCCCAGCTGCACGGCGGCGGCCAGGAGCACGGGCGCCGTGCCGGCAGCGTGCCGGTGCCGCTGGTGGTGGGGCTGGGGGAGGCCCTGCAGCTGGCGGAGGCCGACCGGGAGGAACGGGCCCAACGGCTGGGAGCCCTGCGCGATCGGCTCTGGACCGCCGTGGAGCGCCTCGGGGGCGTGCAGCTCAATGGCCCGGCCCTGGGCCCGCTGCGCCTGGCCCACAACCTGAACATCACCGTGCTGGCGGTGGATGGCGCCGCCCTGCATCAGCGGTTGCGCCGCCAGCTGGCGGTGAGCAGCGGTTCAGCCTGCAGCCAGGGCTCCCCCTCCCACGTGCTGGCCGCCCTGGGGAGAAGCCGGGCCGAGGCCGCCGCCTCGATCCGCTTCGGCCTGGGCCGCGACACCACCACCGCCGAGATCGAGCTGGCGATTGACGCGGTGACAAACGCGGTGCGGGAGTTGCGGGGCTGAGCCAGCGGCGTGGGTGGCAGGGCGGCCGAAGATCGCTACGGTCCGCTCAGCGGCGCGGATTACGTGACATTCATTCCCGACAGCTCCAGGCAACTGCGGCTCGGGGCGGCGGTGGAAGAAGGCTGGCAGGCGTTCAGCCGCTCCCCGTGGCCGTTCGTGCTGTTCACCCTGCTCAGCGGTGGCCTGTCGCTGCTGTTCCAGGCCCTCACCAACCTGGATGCGCTACCGGAGGCCAGTCAGCCGGCCACCCCGCTGCTCGTGAGTGCCGTGATCGTCGGCACCGTGGGCCAGGTGATCGTGAACCTTTGGGGCACGGTAGGGCTGATCCGGGGCGCCTGGACGGCCCTCAATGGCGAAAGGCCCCACTGGAGCACCTTCAGCCGCTGGGACGGACGCGCCTCGGGCCGGCTGCTGCTGCGGCAGGTCACCCTGGGCGTGCTGGTGCTGGTGGTGCTGCTGGCAGCGGGGATCCTGATGTTCGGACTGGCCCAGCTGCAGCCCTGGCTGGCGGCCCTGCCCGCCGTTGCCGCTCTGGTGGTGCTGATCTATCTGCTGGTGGGCCAGTCGTTCCTGCCCTGGGTGGCGCTGCTGGAAGGGCCCGGCCCGTTGGCGACCCTGCAACGGGGCCGCGAGGGGGTGGATCCCCAGTGGTGGTGGGTGCTGCTGCTGGCCCTGCTGCAGGGGGCGATCCTGCTGGTGGGTGCCCTGCTCTGCGGGGTGGGCCTGCTGGCCGCGGCCCCACTGGTGGTGTGCATCAGCACCGCTGCCTATCGCCAGCTGTTCGGCAGCGAAGACCGCACCGGCCTGCTGAGTGAATCGCCCAACAGCCTGTTCAACGGCTGAGCACCAGGAAGCCCAGCACCCCCACCACCGCCAGCAGCATCTGGGCCAGCCGGCTCACCAGCATGCCGGCCACAACCGCCAGCCCCACCAGCAGGGAGCGACGCAGGCGCCGCAGCCCCAGCGGGCCCAATGCGGTGGGGGCGCTCAGCACTTCCCCCAGGCTCGCCCCCAGCAGGGGGCCCACCAGGGCACCCAGCAGCGGTCCGCCCACGGGGAGCGCCGGCAGCAGGCCCAGCAGCCCCACCAGCAGGCCGAGGCCGGCGCCGACATAGGCCCAGCGAGTGGCCTGCAGCCGGGCCGGGCCGAGCACCAGGCCGAGGGCCTCAGCCCCCCAGCCCAGGGCCAGCAGCACCCAGGCCAGCGCGAAGGCGGGCCAGCCCGCGCTCCAGCCCACGGCCCACAACCACAGGCCAGCCCCCAGCGGCAGCAGGGCCAGCCCCGGCAGCACCGGCAGCAGGGTGCCGGGGATCGCCAGCAGCTGGATCAGCAGGGCGGCCCACCAGACCAGATCAAGGCGACTCATGGTCGCCCCCGGGCGATACGCAGCCGGGCACTGCGACTGCGAGGGTTGGCCTCGGCTTCCTCCGGTGTGGCCTGGATCGCCTTGCGAGTGATGCGCTCCAGGCGCTCATCGGCCAGAAAAGCGGTCTTCACGCGCCGGTCTTCCAGGGAGTGGAAGCTGATGATCGCCAACAGGCCGCCGGGCACCAGCCAGCCCGGCGCCGCCGCCAGCAGCCGCTCCAGCACCCCGAGCTCATCATTCACGGCGATGCGCAGGGCCTGGAAGGTGCGGGTGGCCGGGTGAATACGGCCCCGGCGCGCCGCGGGCGGATAGCAGCCAGCTATCAGGTAGGCCAGTTCAGCGGTGGTGCGCGGGCGGGTGGGATCCCCCCATGGCCCCTGGTCCTGAATTCTGCGGGCGATCCGCCGCGACAGCCGCTCCTCGCCGTAGGCATAGATCAGGTCGGCAAGCTCCGTCTCCTCGAGCCGGTCGATCAGCTCAGCGGCGGTCTCGCCGCGCTCGGGGTTCATGCGCATGTCAAGCGGACCCGGCAGACGGAAGCTGAAGCCCCGCGCCGCCACGTCCAGCTGGGGACTACTCACCCCCAGATCGGCCAGCACCGCCACGGCCGGCCCTGCCGGAGTAAATGCGGCGAAGTTGGTGGCCACGACCCTGGCCCGAGCTGCGAAGGGGGCGAGGCGCTCGGCGGCGGCGGCGCGGGCGCTTGGGTCCTGATCCAGCCCCACCACGCGCAAACCGGGATGGGCCTGCAGCAGCAGCGCACTGTGGCCGCCGCCGCCGAGGGTGCAGTCGATCAGCGTGCCGCCTCCACCGGGCTGGGCCGCCAGCACCTCGCCCAGCTGGGCGAACACCTCCAGCAGCGGCTCCGCCAGCACGGGCACATGCTCAAAAGAGGCAGCAGCGGCCGGCACGGATTCCATTGGGCCATCCTGAAGCGCGGCCCTGCCTTCCTAAGATCTCTCACAACGCCTGAATCCCTCGGCCCCATGACGCAGCTGGAAACGCGCACGGAGCCGATGGTGGTCAACTTCGGGCCGCACCACCCCTCGATGCACGGGGTGCTGCGGCTGGTGGTGACCCTCGACGGCGAGGACGTGGTGGACTGCGAGCCGGTGATCGGCTACCTGCACCGCGGCATGGAGAAGATCGCCGAGAACCGCACGAACGTGATGTTCGTGCCCTACGTGAGCCGCATGGATTACGCGGCCGGCATGTTCTACGAAGCGATCGTGGTCAACGCCCCCGAGCGGCTGGCCGATGTGCCGGTGCCCAAGCGCGCCAGCTACATCCGCGTGTTGATGCTGGAGCTGAACCGCATCGCCAACCACCTGCTCTGGCTTGGCCCCTTCCTGGCGGATGTGGGCGCCCAGACCCCCTTCTTCTACATCTTCCGCGAGCGGGAGATGATCTACGACCTCTGGGAAGCGGCCACCGGCCAGCGCCTGATCAACAACAACTATTTCCGCATCGGCGGCGTGGCGGCCGACCTGCCCTACGGCTGGCTGGAAAAGTGCCTCGACTTCTGCGACTGGTTCGGCCCCAAGATCGATGAATACGAGAAACTGATCACCAACAACCCGATCTTCCGCCGGCGGATCGAGGGGCTGGGCACCGTCACCCGCGAGCAGGCAATCAACTGGAGCCTGTCGGGGCCGATGCTGCGCGCCTCCGGCGTGCCCTGGGACCTGCGCAAGATCGACCACTACGAGTGCTACGACGACTTCGACTGGGCCGTGGCCTGGGAGAAAGAAGGCGACTGCTTCGCCCGCTACCGGGTGCGCGTGCAGGAGATGCGCGAATCCCTGAAGATCCTGCGCCAGGCCTGCGCCATGATTCCGGGCGGCCCCACCGAGAACCTGGAGGCCCGCCGCCTGGCCGAGGGCAAGGGCAGCGAGTTCGCCGGCTTCGATTATCAATATGTGGCCAAGAAGGTGGCGCCCACCTTCAAGATCCCCGAAGGTGAGCTCTACACCCGCTTGGAATCCGGCAAGGGCGAGATCGGCGTGTTCATCCAGGGCAACAACGACGTGACGCCCTGGCGCTTCAAGATCCGGGCCGCCGATCAGAACAATCTGCAGATCCTGCCCCACATCCTCAAGGGCCACAAGGTGGCCGACATCATGGCGATCCTCGGCTCGATCGACGTGATCATGGGCTCGGTGGACCGTTGAAACGTCAGGCCCCTCTCCCCGTCCTCGGGCCCTGGCGGTCAACAACGGCATACAGGCCCTGAATTCTTTTTTGCGCCGGCTTCAGCATGGGGGCTGGCTTTTGCCGGGCGCCCTCACCGGCTACTTGTGGATCAAAGGTGGGCAATCCCACCTGCCTGGCTGGTCGTGCCCGCTGCGCGCCCTCAGTGGGATCCCCTGCCCCACCTGTTTTCTCACACGCGCCACCGAGCTCGCCCTGCGGGGCGATCTGCAGGGTTCGCTGCAGCACCACGCCTTCGGACCGCCCGTGGCGATCACCCTGGTGGCGTGGTCGGTGCTGGCGCTCGGGCAGCGTCGCCTGCGGCCCGTACTGCCGATCCCCCGCGCCTGGCGCCCCGGCTGGCCGCTGGCCCTGGGCATCGCCGTGGCCATGCTGAGTTACTGGCTGGCCCGCCTGAGCCTGCACGCCTTCCCCAGCCCATGAGCACCGCTGCATGACCCCCACCTCCACGCCCGACAGCTGGCTGCTGCTCTGCCGCACGGTGCGCTTCGGCGAGACGGACGCCGCCGGTGTGATGCACTTCCACCAGCTGCTGCGCTGGTGCCACGAGGCGTACGAGGAGAGCCTCGAGCGCTTCGGGCTCAGCGCGGCCGCGATCTTTCCAGGCGCCCGGCCCGCAGCCGACGTACAGGCCGCGGATCCGCCGGTGGCCCTGCCGATCGTGCACTGCCGTGCCGATTATCTGCAGCCGCTGCTGTGCGGTGATCCGCTGGCGATCCGGCTGGAGCCTCAGCGCCTCGATCCCGGCAGCTTCGCGGTGCGCTACCGCTTCAGCAGCGGCGAGCGGGAGGTGGCGGCTGGCCTCACCCGACACCTGGCGATCGAAACGGTGACCCGGCGCCGCTGCCCGCTGCCGGAGCCGATCCAGCGCTGGCTGGAGGCCTCGGCCCTCTCTCAGGGGATCCAGGCCCTGTGAACAGCGCGGCCGGTGCGGGAATCACCGATCCCAAGGTCAGCGCGGCAAACACCGGCCATGGCGATCCTCAGCCGGGGGAACGGCCGAACACGTACAGCAGCGCCGCCAGCTGCAGCGGCAGCAGCGAGGCCATCAGGGCCAGCGGATGCAGGCCATCGTGGGGAATCGAGCCGTACGCCCCCACACTGATCAGGCCGGCCGCGAGCAGGGGCAGCAGGGGCAGCGCCCGCTCAGAACCACTCTTTCGTGGCATCGAGATAGGTGCGCTGGAACTCCTCGTTGGTCTTGGTGAGATAGATGATGCCTTCTATCAGGCCGATCACCCCCATCACGAAGCTGGCCAGCCCGCAGGTAACCAAGCCGCCGGCAAGAGACACCACCAGCATGATCACAGCGGGGCGGGTGTAACCAAGCACGAACTTGTGCACCCCGAAAGCGCCAAGGAAGACGCCGGTGAGGCCCGCCGCCAGCTTCCTGTTGCTGATTTCCGTTTCTGAAAGAGGGGTCATCAAAACAGGTTGCCATCCCGGCCAGCGGCTGCTCCCGGGGTTGCCGAACCCGCTTTTAGCTCCACAAGCCACTGCCGCCAACGGTCCCGTTGCCATTTGCCAAGCGAATCGGGAGCCAGGTGGGGGCAGAGCAACCAGCGGAGCGGACGCTCCGCAGGAGACCAGGAGGCGGTGAGAGCGACCAGCCGCTCCAGCAGACCCTCGCCAGCGGCGGCCTTCGGGCGCACCAGAGCCACCAGCCGCTGGCCCCATTCGCAGTCGTCCACCGGCAGCAGCAGCAGGGCCTGCAGCGGCAGGGCAGCCGCCCCTGCCTGAGCCAAGAGCCGTTGCTCCAGCTGTTCGGGAAACACGGTTTCGCCGCCGCTGTGGATCGCCCCATCCAGCCGGCCGATCAGGTCCAGACCACCCGCTGCCAGCCGCCCGGCGTCGCCGCTGCGCCACCAGCCGTCGTCACGGCGCGGCAAGGGCTGCAGCATCCCCGCCACCAGCCAACCGGGACTGAGCCGATCCGCCTGCAGCTCCACGGCGCCGCTGGCGCCATCCAGACGCAGGCGTACATCGGCCAGGGGGTGCCCGCAGCCGGCCACCCCGGCCAGGAACTGGTCCGGCGGTAGAGCGCACACCATGGCCGCCGTTTCGGTGGCGCCGTAGCAGGGGGCGAGAGGCAGGCCAGCGCGGCGCGCCGACAGGGCCAGATCGCTCGGCAGCGGCGCCCCGCCCACCCAGATCACCGCCAGCCGCCGCAGCCAGGCCAGCCCCTCCGGCCGGGCCATCAGGCGCCGCAGCTGGGTGGGCACCAGCGACAGCAGCACCGGCCGGCCGGCCGGCAGCTTCACGGTCGCCGCCAGCGCCAGTGGATCGCGCAGCAGGGCCGGAGGCAGCACCTGATGGGCCGCCCCCCACAGATCGGCGCGCAGCGGTGGCAGCAGCCCACTGACGTGATGGGACGGCAGGGGATTGAGATGCAGGCAGCGGGCCGGCTCGATGCCGATCGTGCCCAGCCAGCGGCCGCTGGCCTCGGCCGAGCAGCGCAGATGGGAGAGGGGTTGGAGACACCAGCGGCGCTCGCCGGTGCTGCCGCCGCTGCCGAGTACCACCCCCGGCCCCCAGCGGCGCTCCAGGTCGGCCAGGCCGGTGGGGCCGATCGCTGCCGCCAGAGCCTGACGCTCCTGGGATGCCGGCCCCGCCAAAGGCATGATCCGGCCCTGCTGCCAGGCCGCGGTGAGGGCCTCGAACCCGCTCATGGCTCCTCCCCAGCCGCCTGCCACACCCGCTCGGGATCATCGCCGGCGCCCAGCTCGCCCGGCGGGCTCCAGCCCGGCGCCAGACCCGGCGCGGCGGGTGTGGCGCCGTCCAGCTGCAGGGCGGCCAGATGGTGCAGCCAGCGGCGGCCGATGCCCGTCTCGAAGCCGGTGCTCAGCATCAGCCGGGGGCGGCCCGCCTCCAGGGCGGCCAGCAGCGGCCGCGGGTCGCCGTCCTGGCTGGGCCGCCGCACCTGCCAGCCCGGCCAACTGAGCCGCAGCGGCGGCTGGGCCTGCAGGGATTCATCCAAGGCGATCGGCACCGTGGGAAAGCAGCGGGCCAGCGCCACCAGTCCCTGCTGATCAGCGGGAGCGAGGGGCTGCTCCAGCCAGTCCAGGCGGGACTCCCCAGCCAGGCGCTCCGCCCAGAGCGCCGCCGTGGACCTGTCCCAGCCACCGTTGGCATCGAGCCGCAGCCGCGCCGCCGCAGGCAGCTGCTCCAGCAGCTGCTCCAGCAGCTGCTGCTCCTGAACGTCGGGGAACACCGCCACCTTCCACTTGAAGCAGGGCACCGCGGCGGCGGAAGCGTGGGGCAGCGCCTCGGCCAGGGCCGTCAGGGCCGTCGGCCCGGGCGGCAGCAGCCGCGCGGGGGCGGGGGCGGGGCGCCAGCGCCCCCGGGGCAGACCGTCCAGCTCTGCCATGGCCGCCCCGAGGGCGAAGGCGAGGGCCGGCGACAGGTCGCCAGTATCCAGAAACCCCTCCAGCCTCGCCCGGGTGGTGGTGCGCCCGAGCGCGGCGATCGCCGCCTGCAGCGGCGCCAGATCGCCGACCAGCGGTGCCGCCTCGCCCCAGCCAAGCGCGCCGTCGGCGGCTTCCAGGCGCAGCAGCCAGCCGCGCTTCTCGCGCAGCCGCCCCGCTGCTGTGACCAGCGGGCATGGCAGCTCCAGTCGGAACGCCCGCCAGCGCAGCGTCAGCTCCACAGCTCAGCTCCACCACCGGCCCAGCGCCAGACCCGCCGCCAGACCGAGACCGTTGAGGGCCTGAAAGCGCAGGGCCAGAAACTTGCTGCCGCTGATCCGCTCCGGCTGGCCGTGGTGGGTGCCGAGCAGGGCGATCAGCTGTCGGGCTGGCGGCAGCCCCACCGCCCCGAGCAGGGCCGGCAGCGGCCAGGCCCTCAGCAGCACGGGCGCCCACTGCAGGGCCAGCGCCGTGGCCACGAACCAGGGCACCAGGGACGCCGCCGCACCGGTGCCCAGCCGCACCACCGGTGAGCGCTTGCCATGGGCGGCGTCATCCGCCACCTGGTGGAAATGGGAGCAGAACAGCACCAGGGTGGTGGCGAGCGCCGGGCCGCTGCCGAGGGCCAGGGCCTGGCCCCAGGGCACCACCGAGGCTGCCCCCGCCGTGCCCGGGGCCGGCGCCAGGGCCAGCAACCCCGCCGCCGTGGCCAAGGGCCCGAAGGCCAGCCAGCACAGCGGCTCACCCAGCCCCCGGTACCCCAGCCGCAGCGGCGGCCCCTGATAGGCATAGCCGATGCCGCAGCAGGCCAGCACCAGAGCCAGCACCGCCGCACTGCTGCGCCAGGCCACCAGAGCCATCAGCGCCAGACCGAGCAGCAGGCAGCCGTTGGCCACGGCCGACACCCGATCGCGCCGGCCGGTGAGGTTCACCACCGAGTGGGGCTTGCCGTGGGTGTCGACACCCGTATCGGCATCGAACACGTCGTTGGCCAGGTTCTCCCAGGCCAGCAGCAGCACCGCCGCCAGCAGGAACAGCAGCAGCTGCTCCAGCCGCACCGGCTCACCGCGGCCGAAGCGCCAGCCGGCCGCCAGCAGCACGGGCATCACCGCCACGGCATACATCGGCCACTTGATCGCCGCCTGCCACAGCCGCCGCCGCTCCCCCCCCTTGGCATGAAGGCTTGCGACGACCTGAGGCTCGGAAGCGGGGGCCGGCACCGGAGAACAGACAAGGACCCATACATTTGAGCAGCCGCCTCGGCCCGGCTCCGGTGCAGGCTCCTCCCCGCGTCGCAACCCGCTTCAGTGATCTGCTGGCCGCCGCCGCTGAGGGCGCACGCCGGCTGGACGGAGAGGGTGTGCTCAGCCTGGCCCTGCCCCTGCCGGGACTCGACCCCCTGGCCCTGCTCAACCATCTGGGGGGTGCTGAGGGGTTCCGCTTTCTCTGGGACAGCGCCCCGGGGCTGTGCCTGGCCGCCAGTGGCCGCACCAACAGCCTGGAGCTGAGCGGACCTCGCCGCTTCGAGCTGGCCCAGCGCTTCAGTGCCCTGAGCCTCAGCCGCCTGGCCGCTCCCCAGCCCTGCCCGCCACTGGCCAGGCCGCGGGTGCTGCTGGCGTTCGCCTTCTTCGACAGCCCCCTGCAGGAGGGCGAAGGGGTACCGGGGGTTCAGGCGGTGCTGCCCCGCTGGCAGCTCAGCCGCCAGGGCCGCCACTGCTGGCTGCGCCTGCAGCGCAACCTGGGCGGCGACTGCACCGCCCGCAGCGTGGCGGAAGAGCTGTGGGAGCAGGCGGAGGAGCTGCTGCGGCAGCCTGCAGCGGCGCCCAGCCTTCCAGCCGTGCAGGTGCTGGAGCGTTCGGCCTGGCAGGAGCATTTCCGGCTGGCGGCCCAGCAGGCCCTGGGCCTGGTGGATGAGGGCCGGCTCGACAAGCTGGTGCTGGCGGTGCGGCAGCAACTCGAGCTGAGCGTCCCGGTCGATCCGCTGGCGTTGCTGGCGCCGCTGCGCCTCAGCCAGACCGGCAGCTGCCGCTTCCTCTGGCAGCGCCAGAGCGGCACAGCCCTGATCGGAGCCTCGCCGGAGCGGCTGCTCACCGTGCGCCAGGGCCAGCTGCGCAGCGATGCCCTGGCCGGCACCGCCCCCTGCGGCGATGGCGCCGGCCTGCTGGCCTCAGGAAAGGACCGCCTTGAGCATGAGCTGGTGGTGGAGACGATTCTGGCGGTGCTGGCCCGTGCCGGCCTCGAGCCGCGCCGGCCGCGCCGGCCCCGCCTCGCCCGGCACGGCCAGCTGGTGCATCTGCACACGCCGATCACCGCCGCACTTCAGGGCCACGACCCCCTCACGATCGCGGCGGCGCTGCACCCCACCCCGGCCGTGGCCGGCCTGCCCCGGCGGGAGGCGATGGGCTGGCTGCGCAGCCTGGAGCCGTTCGAGCGGGGGCACTACGCCGCCCCGATCGGCTGGATCGACGCCGCTGGTGATCTGGAGCTGCGGGTGGCGATCCGCAGCGGCACCCTGCGAGCCCGTGAGCTGATCCTCACCGCCGGCGCGGGGCTGGTGCGCCGTTCGCTGGTGGAGCGGGAGCTGGCCGAGGTGCAGCTCAAACTGGGGGTGCTGCAGCAGCAGCTGAACCTCCCCACCGGCGCCGAACTGGGATGAGTGTTCTGCTGCTGGGGGCGGTGGTGGTGCTGGCCCTGCTGCTGCGCCGTGCCGTGGGCCGCAAGCAGCTGGAGCGGATCATCTTCCAGGCCGACACCACCGCTGGACGCAGCTTCGATCTGGTGCTGCTGGTGGCCATCTGCCTGAGCGTGCTGGTGGTGGTGCTGGAGAGCGACCCGCAGCTGATCTGGAGCCACGGCCCGCTGTTCTCAGGCCTGGAGCTGGCCTTCTCGGTGTTGTTCAGCCTCGAATACGTGCTGCGGCTGCTCTGCAGCGAGCGGCCCCTCCTCTACGCCCGCAGTTTCTTCGGGGTGGTGGATCTGCTCTCCAGCATCCCGCCCCTGCTGGGCCTCTCGGCCACCGGCGGCGGCCGGCTGCTGGGGGTAGTGCGGATCCTGCGACTGCTGCGGGTGTTCCGGATCCTCAAGCTGGGCTCCTATCTGCAGGAGGCTTCGCTGCTGCGCCACGCCCTGATCGCCAGCCGGCGCAAGATTCTGGTGTTCCTGCTCACGATGGTGACCCTGGCGGTGATCATCGGCACCCTGATGTACGTGATCGAAGGAGACGCCGGTGGCTTTCGCAGCATCCCGATCGGGATCTACTGGGCGATCGTGACGATCACCACAGTCGGATACGGCGACGTGGCACCGGTCACACCGCTGGGCCGGATGGCCGCCTCCGCGGTGATGCTGCTGGGCTACAGCATCATCGCCGTGCCCACCGGCATCATCACGGCGGAACTGGGCCAGGCAGCGCGGAAACAGCGGGAGCCGGCAACCAGCCAGGTCTGCAACAGCTGCGGCGAAACGCATCATCACGGCCGGGCCCGGCATTGCCATCAGTGCGGCGAGCCGCTGCAGGCCGCCGCACTGCGAACCGGATCGATCCGTTGAAGCCGATGCCTCAAGCCGCTGCCGGTGATCGTCCGCTCCGAATCCTGCAGGCGTCCTCCGCCTTCAGCGACGTCGAAGCAGCCGACCTGCTGGGCTGCAGCGCTGAGGTGCAGATGATCAAAGCGGGGACAACCCTCTTCGAGCAGGGCGATCAAGCCGATGTGGCCTACGTGATCGAGGCCGGCATCGTGGGGCTCTACGACCGTGATGGTGAGGCTGAGGAAAACCCCAGCCCCAGCGC
The DNA here is from genome assembly GCA_040399265.1 of Prochlorococcaceae cyanobacterium. GTDB lineage: Bacteria > Cyanobacteriota > Cyanobacteriia > PCC-6307 > Cyanobiaceae > NIES-981. The sequence goes on along the minus strand of JBBASO010000032.1, from coordinate 6,911 downwards.
CAGCCGGCCCTTCCGCAAGGTGGTGCCCGGCGACCTGATGGGTGAGTACGGACTGCTCTGCGACCAGCCCCGTTCCGCCACCGCTGTCGCACTCACCGACTGCAGCGTGCTGCGGCTGGAGCGGCCACTGCTGAACCGGCTCCTCACGCGCCGCCCCACGATCCAGACCACCCTGCTGCGGCAGATCGCCGCCGCCGCCTCCCGCGGGCGCAGCAGCGACGGGACCCCGCTGCATAGCGTGGCCCTGCTGGACCTCCAGCCCGGATCGGCCGCAACCCAGCAGACGATCGCCCTGCTGCGCCGCGAACTGAAGCGGCTCCTGCAGGTTGGCGAAGCCCCGATTGAACTGGTCGAACCCTCGGATGAGGACGACTGCCAGCGGCGGCTGATCCAGCAGGCCAGCGTCGAGGGCACGGGCCTGCTGCTGCTGAGGGACCCCGCTCTGATCAGTGCGCGCAACCGTCAGCTGATCGACCGGCTGGTGACCGTCGGCGAGGCCGGGCACGAGCCACCGCTGGGGATTGATCCCGATCTGGCGGTTCTGGTCTGGCCGGATGGCACGTCCCAGCCGGAACCGGGAACGGCGAGCCGGCTCCGGCGCCTGGGGATCCCCTGTCTGCACATCCGGTCAGGCCAGCCGGTCGAGATCGGCCGACTGGCACGGATGCTGCTGCGGCGACCCACCGTGCTGGTGCTGGGCGGAGGGGGCGCCCGAGGTTTCGCCCACATCGGTGCTCTCGCCGCGCTCGAAGAGCTCGGCGAGCCGGTGATCGACATGGTGCTCGGCGTAAGCGTGGGAGCGCTGGTGGGCAGCCTGGTGGCCTTTGATCTGCGCGCCTCGCAGATCCTCAGCGAACTGGAGCGGGTGATCATCCGCTCGCGCCCCTACACACTCAAACTGCCGACCGATGCCCTGTTCTCGCTGGAGAACTCACGCCGGGCCCTGGCTGAGTTCTTCGGCGCGGCCAGCATCGAGGATGCCTGGCTGCCCTACCGGGCCTACTCGACCAATCTGAGCAGCAAGCGCCTCCATTGCTGGGACGAAGGCAGCATTCCGGCCGCCGTGATCGCCAGCATGTCGGTGCCGGGCATCTTCGCCCCCTGCCTGGATGCGGCGGGCGACCTGCACGTGGATGGCGGCATCCTCAGCAACCTGCCGATCCGCCAGGCCAGGGAACTCACCGACGGCCGGGTGATCGCCGTGAGCCTCGACGTCCCGGCGCAACAGGGGGCGACGCAAGACAGACCGTCGCTGGCCTCCACGATCATCAACGCGATGATGTGCAGCTCCCATGCCGATGGCGAAGCCGATGCCGGCCTGGCCGATGTGGTGCTGCGGCCAGCGATCAGCGCCTATTCATTCCTGGAGTGGAAGCAATACCGCCAGATCCATGCGGCCGGATACGCCGAGGCCCTGGCGGTGCTGCAGGGCGATGGAGCCGGACCCGCCGCTCAGGGCAGCAACGCCAGCGTCTGATCCGCCAGCGGAATAGCCCCCAGCCGCTCCACCTCGCGGATGCCGGTGGGGCTGGTGACGTTGATCTCGCTGAGCCGTCCGTCGATCACGTCGATGCCCACAAAAAAGAGGCCCTCGGCCTGCAGCGCCGGCGCCAGCTCCGCGCAGATCGCCCGCTCGGCCTCACTGAGATCGGTGGCCTGGGGCTGGCCGCCCACCGCCAGGTTGCTGCGGAATTCACCGCCGCTCGGCACCCGGTTCACCGCCCCCAACGGCACGCCGTTCACCAGCAGGATGCGCTTGTCGCCGGCGGATACCCCCGGCAGGAAGGCCTGCACCATCACCGGCAGACTTTCCATGGCCGTCACCAGCTCCAGCAGGGCCCGCAGGCCAGGAGTGGCGGCGGAAGCGAACACCACCCCCTGGCCGGCCCGCCCCCCCAGGGGCTTGAGCACCACCTCGCCGTGCTCGGCGGCGAAGGCGGCCAGCGCCTCCACCCGGCTGGCCACCAGGGTGGGGGCCATCAGATGGCTCCAGCGCAGGGCGCTGAGCTTCTCGTTCCAGGCCCGCAGCGCCGCCGGCCGGTTGATCACCCGCACCCCTTGCCCACCCACCCGCTGGCGCTCAGCCAGCTCCAGCAGGTGGGTGGCATAGAGATAAGCCTCGTCCACCGGCGGATCCTTGCGCATCCACACGTGGGCGAAGGCCTCCAGGGGCAGGTGCCGGCGTTCACCGAGGGTGTACCAGGGCTCACAGGTCACTGGGGCGGCCACCACCCAGGCGCCATGGCCCCGGGCCGCCGCGGGCCCTGGGCGCTGGGCGGCGCTGAGATCAGCCGGGCTGCAGGCCCACACCGGCCGGCCGGCCCGCTCGGCCGCCTGCATCAGGGCCACGCTGGAATCCTTGGCCGGATTGAGTCGCGCGATCGGGTCGATCACAAACAGCTGGGCACCGTCGCCCAGCGCCGGGGTGGCCATCGCTCAAGCCGCCAGCAGGGGGTCGAGCCGGCCGCCGCGCTCCAGGGCGTGCAGCTCGTCGCAGCCGCCGATGCCAGCCTCGTTGATGAAGATCTGGGGCAGGCTGCTGCGGCCGTCGGCCCGCTCGCTCATGGCGGCGCGAGCCTTGTTGTCGCCATCGATGACGTACTCCGCGTAGGTCACCCCCTTGCGGTCGAGCAGGGCCTTGGCGCGGATGCAGAAGGGGCAGAACCGCCAGGTGTAGATCTCAACCTTCGCCGCCATGCGGGGCCTCGGAGCAGGTGGAAGGATCCTAGAAGTGGCTCTCCAGCGATGACACAGACCATGGTCTCAACCATGGTCTGCAGCCACAAGGAACCCCTGGATTCCGGAGGGTGCCATGTACAGATCAGTGCCAGCCAGTTCAAGGCCAGCTGCCTGGGCCTGATGGACGAGGTGGCTCGCAACGGAGAGCTGAAGTTGATCACCAAGAACGGCACCCCCGTGGCCGAGCTGCACCCCTGCCGCTCTGAGCGCCGCCCCACGCCGTTTGACCTCCATCCCACCACGCTGCTGCTGGGCGACGTGATCACGCCGCAGACTGCCCATAGCTGGCTGCCCATCTCAGTGCTGAGTGCCCGTTGAGTACGGTCGAACCAGACCAGTCCGCCGCCCCGCCGTGACCGCTACCGCCGGCAGCTCCCCAGCCGCCACAGCGCCCCTCGACCTCACCGATTTCAAGCGCGACCTCTCCGAGCTCACCGACCGCCTGGGCCAAGCCCAGGACTGTCTTTGACGAAGCTGCCCTGAAAGCCCGCCAGCAGGATCTGGAGCAGCTGGCCTCCCAGAGCGACTTCTGGGACGACCAGCAGGCCGCCCGGGCCAAGATGCGCCAGCTCGATGAAGTGAAGGGCCAGCTGGAGCAGTTGGCCAGGTGGCGCGGCGCCGTAGCCGATGGCGAAGCCACCCTGGAGCTCTACGAGCTCGAGCCCGACAACGACCTGCTGAGCGAGGCCAACAAGGGCCTGCAGAGCCTGCGCGCCGACCTGGACCGCTGGGAGCTGGAACGCCTGCTGAGCGGCACCTACGACAAGGAGGGGGCCGTGATCAGCATCAATGCCGGAGCCGGCGGCACCGACGCCCAGGACTGGGCGCTGATGCTGATGCGCATGTATACGCGCTGGGCCGAAGATCACGGCATGAAGGTGACCGTGGACGAGCTCAGTGAGGGTGAGGAGGCGGGCATCAAGAGCTGCACGATCGAGATCGAGGGGCGCTACGCCTACGGCTACCTGCGCAACGAGAAGGGCACGCACCGATTGGTGCGCATCAGCCCGTTCAACGCCAACGACAAGCGCCAGACCAGCTTTGCCGGCGTGGAGGTGATGCCGCGGCTGGAGGAGGAGGTGAAGCTCGACATCCCCGACAAGGACCTGGAGATCACCACCTCCCGCTCAGGCGGTGCCGGGGGCCAGAACGTGAACAAGGTGGAAACAGCGGTGCGCATCCTGCACATTCCCACCGGGCTGTTCGTGCGCTGCACCCAGGAGCGCTCCCAGCTGCAGAACAAGGAAAAGGCCATGGCGCTGCTGATGGCCCGGCTGCTGGTGATCGCCCAGGAGCAGCGGGCCGCGGAGATCGCCGACATCCGCGGCGACATCGTGGAGGCGGCCTGGGGGAACCAGATCCGCAACTACGTGTTCCACCCGTACCAGATGGTGAAGGACCTGCGCACCCAGCACGAAACCACCGACGTGCAGGGCGTGATGGACGGCGATCTGGATCCCTTCATCCAGAGCCTGCTGCACGCGGGCGTGGAGGTGGCTGGAGGCTCCGGGGATGACTGAACCCGCAGCACCGCAGGAAAACCCCAGCTTCGTGAAGCTGGCGATGCGCAACATGGTGCGCAAAGGTCGCCAGAGCCTGCTGCACTTCGGCCTGACGGCTCTGGGCCTGCTGGGCTTCCTGGTGCTGATCGCCACCCTGGGCCGGCCGCAGCTTCCGGGGGGTTGAGCCAGGCATGGCTGACTCCAGGCACCAAACCATGCACGAGGTCGCCGCCATCGACCTGGATCTGGCCTTCTCAGCCGATCCGCAGCTGGCGCAGCTGGAACAGCCCTGGCAACGGCAGCTGGCCGGCTGGCTGGCTCAGCTGCAGGCCGAGCTGCCGCCGGCACTGCAGAGTGCCACCTACAGCCTTGGGCTGAGCCTGGTGGACGACGCCGAGATCGCAGCGCTCAACCGCGACTGGCGCCAGAAGGAGGGGCCCACCGACGTGCTGGCCTTCGCCGCCCAGGAGGACGCACAGTTCGACAGCCTCGTTGCCGCACCGATTGGCGAACCCCTCGAGCTTGGCGACATCGTGATCTCGGTGGAGACGGCCGCCCGCCAGGCGCCCGAACATGACCACAGCCTGGAACAGGAGCTGCTGTTCCTGGCCAGTCACGGCCTGCTGCACCTGCTGGGCTGGGACCATCCCGACGATGCCAGCCTGACGGCGATGCTGGCGCGCCAGCAGAGGTTGCTGACGAGCACTGGCCCCCTGGATTGATGGCGTTAGGGTGCGCTGAGCGCAGCATCTGCCGTGCAACCCCTTCCCGAGCCACCGCCGTCAGGGTCGACCCAGCCGGGCCAGGAGAGCAGCGTGCAACCGCTCCATCCCGTTGCGGCCAGTGCCGGTAGCCGTCGCTCGCGGCCCGCGCGCCTCGGTGCCTGGACAGTGGCCGGCGATCTGCCCGCCAGTTTCCGCTACGCCGCCCAGGGGCTGGTGTACGGCTTCAGCAGTCAGCGCAATTTCCGCATTCATGTATTCACTGGAGCGGTGGTATTCGCGCTGGGGCTCTGGCTGCGGCTCCCCACCGCCCAGCTGGCGGTGCTGGTGCTCACGGTGGCGGCGGTGCTGGTGCTCGAGCTGATCAACACCGCCACCGAAGCGGTCGTCGATCTAGCGATCGGCCGCCAGTTCCACCCCCTGGCCCGCATCGCCAAGGACTGCGCCGCCGCCGCCGTGCTGGTGGCGGCCCTGGCCTCGCTGCTGATCGCCCTGCTGCTGCTGGTGCCGCCTCTGCTGACCCGGCTCGGCCTTTGAATGGCCTGATCCCGGCGAGCCCGATGCTTCTCGTTCTCGACAACTACGACAGCTTCACCTTCAACCTGGTGCAGTACCTGGGGGAGCTGGCCGGCGAACACCCCCTCGCCGCCGACCTGCGGGTCGAGCGCAACGATGCCCTCACGCTGGAGCAGATCGAGGCGTTGGCACCGGCGGCGATTCTGATCTCACCAGGCCCCGGCGACCCTGACCAGTCCGGGGTGTGCCTGGAGGTGCTGCGGCAGCTCAGCCCATCCATCCCGACCCTGGGGGTGTGCCTGGGCCACCAGTCGATCGCCCAGGTGTTCGGCGGCCGGGTGGTGCGGGCCCGGGAACTGATGCACGGCAAGACCTCGCCGGTGTTCCACAGCGGCCAGGGGGTGTTCGCGGGGCTGCCCAGTCCGCTCACCGCGACCCGTTATCACAGCCTGATCGCCGAGCGCGACTCCCTGCCCAACTGCCTGGAGATCACCGCCTGGCTGGAGGACGGCACGATCATGGGCCTGCGCCACCGCGACCATCTCCACATCGAGGGGGTGCAGTTTCACCCGGAGAGCGTGCTCACCCAGGACGGGCACCGTCTGCTCGCCAACTTCCTGCGCCAGGCAGGCGGCTAGCGTCAAGTACTGCCCCTTTCGCTTTCGCACCACGATGCGCCTTCTGCCCGGCCCTGGCCCCGGTGCGGCCCTGCGTGGAGCTCCCAGTGCAGCTCTCGGTGCAGCTCTAAGTGCGGCGCTGCTGGGTGGAAGCCCCGTGCTGGCCGCAGGTGGCGTGACGATCACCAGCTACGGCCACAGCGCCCTGCTGATCCAGGGGGGCGGAGCCAGCGTGCTGCTGAACCCCTTCAAGGCCGTGGGCTGCGCCGCCGGGCTGGCCGAGCCGCGGGTCGGCGCCACGGCGATCCTGGCTAGCAGCCGCCTGCTGGATGAGGGAGCCAGCGGTGTGGCCAGCGGTCGTTTTCTGGTGGATCCCGGCTCCTACAAGGTGGGCGGCCTCCGCTTCGAGGGCATCGCCGGCCCCCACGACCGGGTGGGCGGCCGGCGGTTCGGCAAGGCCACCCTCTGGCGCTGGGAGCAGGGGGGGCTGAGCTTCGCCCACCTGGGAGGCACTGCCGCCCAGCTGAGCCCCGCCGACAAGGTGCTGCTGGGCCGCCCCGACGTGCTGATCCTGGGAGTGGGTGGCGGCGCCAAGGTGTACAACGCAACCGAAGCAGCGGCGATCGTGCGGGAACTGCAACCACGCCGCGTGATCCCGGTGCAGTACGTGAGCGGCACCACCCCGAAGGACTGCGATCAGGGCAGCGTGCAACCCTTCCTCGATGCGATGGCCGGCACGCCCGTGCAGCGCCGCGGCCGCACGCTCAGCCTGCCCGGCAAGCTGAGCGATGGGCCGGTGATCGAGGTGATGCGCT
>JBBASO010000031.1:0-29458 GCA_040399265.1 Prochlorococcaceae cyanobacterium | reverse complement strand
CGATGTGGTCGAGGCCTACGTGGCCGGCTGACCGGCCTGCGCTGCCGTGCCGTAGCAGGAAGTCCGTCCGATTTACGTCTGCCGGTGATCGATCGCCGGGCTGCCGTTGGAGCCCAGTGGCCATGAAAGGCCTGCCATGTGCGGTTGTGATCGGTCGGGGGCGACGGGCGGCGCGCACCCTGTCTTCGGATCACCGTTTCCACGCCCTTCAGCGAATCGGCCGCCGATGGACAGAACACGCACCACGGCCTGCGACCCTCTGTTGATTTGGAGAGGTGAAAATCGCCGTTTCTATGCGATTAGCACCGGTCCACTATAGCTTCCAAGCCCAACGATCACGTCTTGATTGCTGGATAATTGCGCGCTCCCCAGGTTCCATGCCAAGACTGTGTATCGGCTTGAAGTGCCTTGGCCGGTAATGTGAAAAAGCTCTGCTGAGCCGGGCTTCAGATTGCGCTCAATCAATTCCCGAAGGCTTCCCGTGTCCAGGTTGTAGACAAACAAGGGTCGCCTCAGCGTCACCCCTGCTCCCCCCTTGCCCCATTTGCCTGGCAGGTCGATGATGTCGTTTTTCTGGTAGCCGACAATGGTGTCGAGTTGTTGATACAGGCCGTCGCTGGCGCGTCTGAGCACAAACCTGTCGGGCCCTGCTGTCCCGATCAGACTGTCGGTGCTGGAGGAAAAAAACTTCGTTACAGGTTTGACAGGTTTTTTAGCTGCGCTCATGGCTGGCATTGTTTTGTTGTGCTCAACTCTGAGGATTTGAATGGGCTCATGGCCGAGCGCTTGTTTGTTGCGCTCATGGCTGAGCAGTTGACTGGAAGGTTGACTGGAAAGTTGAATGCGCTGGTAGCGCGCATTCTGGATGTTCTGGTATCGATTGTATACCAGAAGACGTGAAGAGTTCCAGGTGCGCAGACCCTCAGGCCGGATGCTCCACGCTCAGGGGGGCTCCTTTGCCTGGAGTCGCGTGATCGCCGCAGAGACAGGGTCGGCCGCTCCTGCTGCCAGGGTGCACCGGCTTTCCAAGGGTGCAGCGCACTTTTACCGTCGGAGCTGCCGGGTGGTCTGGGGGGCCAATGAGTCAGGCCGGTGATGGCGAGCGTGCCGAGGCGCTTCCCCCGTTGCTGCAGAGAGCCCCTGATCTGCGCGCAGCGCTCCTGCGCTGGTGGGAACGCCATGGCCGTCAGGGGATTCCCTGGAAGCTCAGGCCGGACGGCGACAGGCCCGGACCCGGTGAATCCTTGTGTGTTCTGCGTACCTGGGTGGCCGAGGTGATGCTGCAGCAGACCCGCCTGCAGGTGGTGCTGCCCTACTGGCGGCGCTGGATGGCCTCCTTTCCCAGCCTGGAGGCGCTGGCGGCGGCCGAGGAGCACGACGTGCTGCTGCTCTGGCAGGGCCTGGGCTACTACTCCCGTGCCCGTCGTTTGCACCAGGGTGCGCGGCAGCTGCTGGGACAACCCTGGCCGCGCACCCTGGAGGGCTGGCTGGCCCTGCCGGGCATCGGCCGCAGCACCGCCGGCAGCATCCTCTCCTCGGCCTTCGATCTGCCCTTCCCCATCCTCGATGGCAATGTCAAGCGGGTGCTGGCGCGGTTGATCGCGAGCCCGCGGCCACCGGCGCGGGATCTCGCCGGGCTCTGGCGGCTCAGTGAGCAGTTGCTCGATCCGCAGCGGCCCCGGATGTTCAACCAGGCGTTGATGGATCTCGGCGCCACCGTCTGCACGCCCCGCAATCCGCGCTGTGGCGACTGTCCCTGGCAGGGGCACTGCGCTGCCTACGCTGCCGGCGACCCCGCCGCCTACCCCGTGAAGGACGCCCCCCGCGAGCTGCCGTTTCAGGTGATCGGCGTGGGGGTGGTGCGCAACGCCGCCGGTGAGGTGCTGATCGACCAGCGGCTGAACGAGGGTCTGCTGGGGGGGCTGTGGGAGTTTCCCGGCGGCAAGCAGGAGCCGGGCGAGGCGATCGAGGCCACCATCGCCCGTGAGCTGCGGGAGGAGCTGGCGATCGAGGTGGAGGTGGTCGGGGAGCTGATCACGCTCGAGCACGCCTACAGCCACAAGAAGCTGCGCTTCGTGGTGCACCTGTGCCGCTGGCTTTCCGGCGAGCCCCGGCCGCTGGCGTCTCAGCAGGTGCGCTGGGTGCGGCCCGAACAGCTGGCTGATTTCCCCTTCCCTGCCGCCAACGCCCGGATCATTGCGGCCCTCCATCAGCGGCTGGGTGCTGACGCCAGCGCCGATCCGCCCCATGCTGAGGGCAGCCGCCCGGCAGCCTGATGATCGCCGCCAGCTCCGGCCCTGCTCTGGCTCCTGCAGGCCCGCTTGTGCTCTGCCTGGGTGAGGCGCTGGTGGATCGGCTCGGGCCGCCCGGCGGTGATCCGGGCGGCGATGGCCCCTGCGAAGACCGGCTCGGCGGTGCCCCCGCCAACGTGGCCTGCGCCCTCGCCCGTCTCGGCACCCCCAGTGCTTTTCTGGGCCGCCTGGGCCGGGATGCCATCGGCGCGGCGTTTGCGCAGCTGTTCGCCCAGCGCGGTGTCGACACCGCTGCCCTGCAGTGGGATGACCAGCGCCCCTCGCGGGTGGTGCTGGTGCGCCGCGACGCGGCCGGTGATCGTCAGTTCGGTGGCTTTGCCGGGCTTGCCGCCGCGGCGGCCGTTGGCAATGTGGTGGGGGCGACGGGCGGCTTCGCGGATCAGGCCCTCGAAGCCGGTGCGCTGTCTGTCGCACTCGGGCCCCTGCTGGCGGCGGCGCGCTGGTTACTGGTGGGCACGATTCCCCTCGCTTCGCCCGCCGCGGCATCAGCCCTGCAGCTCGCCTGCCGCCAGGCCGCGGCGGTTGGCTTGCCCCTCGCTGTCGATGTGAACTGGCGGCCCACCTTCTGGGATCCGGCGGCCGATCCCACCAGCGGCACCACGGCGGCACAGTTGTCGGCGGTGCAGCCCCTGCTGCACAAGGCGGCTTTGCTCAAATGCGCGCGCGAGGAGGCGCTCTGGCTGTTCGGCACGGCGGATCCGGCTGCCGTGAGCGCTGCTCTGCCCCAGCGGCCGGCGGTGCTGATCAGTGATGGCAGCTCGCCGCTGCGCTGGTGGCTGGGCGGCCTGGCCGGTGAGTTGCCCGCCTTTCGGGTGCCGGTGGTCGACACCACAGGCGCCGGCGATGCTTTCACGGCCGGCTTGCTGCACGGGCTGGTCGCCAACCCAGTCCTGCTTGTCAGCGCCAGTGCTGAGCAGGCGGGCGAGCTGATGCGATTTGCCATGGCCTGCGGCGCTCTGGTCTGCCAGGAGGCTGGCGCCATTGATCCGCAGCCATGCAGTGCGGAAGTGGACGCTTTTCTGGTGAGCAGCTCAACCGATCAACGCTGAACCGGGGGCCGGCGAGGGTCGGAGGCCCTGGCCGAAGGCGGTAATCCCTGAGACCTCAGTCAGGCCGCAGCTCTCAGCCCAGCAAAAACAGATCGGCACTGAGCTCAAACCCTTCCAGGCCGGGCAGGGCGGCAAGTCTGACTGGCCGAGAGCCGGATCCTTCACCTGCCGGCGCAAACAGCAGGTGGCCGCTGGTTGCATCAAAGAACAAGGTGTTACCGATCACGCCTTCCCGCAGCCCGGCTGGGCTGAAAAGATCACGGAAAACTTTGCCCTTCAACAAAAACTTGTCCTCCACTGGGTTGAAATCAGTGATGGTGTCGAAGGAGTTGCGTTGATTTCGGAAGGTGAAGAGATCAAAGCCATAGCCGCCTGTGATCAGATCTTTGCCGCGTCCACCACCAATCCGGTTGTTGCCATCATTGCCAAGCAGCACATTTGCCAGCTTGTTGCCGCGAAGAGTGAGATCTGCCGAACCAAGCAGGGAGGCGTGGGTGATGTTCCAGTGATCCGGGCGATTCAGTTTGACGTCGCTGCTGTCGCTGCTGATGATCAGCGGCATAATCTCTATTGGTGGTTCTGATAGAGCCGGGCCTTCGATGAATGACGTGGTGTAGGCAAGTTCTTCAGCGGTTGGCCAGCTCTCAGAGGGTGCCGGACTATCGATGGAGTCGGGCAGGATTTGGTGGTCTGTGCTCTCTAGGATTTGGTCAGTGCTGTCGGTGGAATGATCGTTGGGAGAAGTCTCAAAATTGATCCAAGGAAGCTCGTCGGAGGTTTCGGTTGCGACCGGGGCCTCGTTTAGCGGAAGATCAGCAAGAACTGAATGATTGCTGCCTGTGTTGCTTCTGTACGCAAAGCTCGGCTCGTCATGAGTGGTCATCATCAGGGTGTCACCAAGATCGCCCCGGATGTTCATCAGCCCTTTGTGATAGATAGGACGCCCGATCGGATTGAAATCGAGATCAAAGCGCTCCGGCCTCTCTGAACTGGTGGTTTCGCCGTTTGGATCGGTCCAGGTCCAGGTGCCTTCATAGCCTTGGATGGTGCCGTCATCGTTGGTGACGGGTGCAATGGCATACAGCTCGGAGGAGCCGTCGCCATTCAGGCCCTCCGAACGCACAAGGTTGCCATTGATGTCGAACAGTTCGGTGCGCTGGTAAGTGGAGCCGTCGGCATCTGCGCCCGTGATCTCTAGGGCGTGGCTGAGGGGAGCCGGGCCGAATGCAAGGCCGGCTGGAGGGAGGACCCGCTCGATCGATTCCCAGTCGCCATCGCTGCTGCTGTAGGTGCTGGAGAGCAGGTTTTCTTGCGTGTCGTAGGTCTCGATCCAGCTGTCGCTGAAGGAACTGTCTGAGGAGACGGAGCTGTGACGCTGACCGACGACGTCACCATGCTGATCGAGAAGGGCTTCCCAGGTGGAGGTCTGGGAGTAACCGTTGGTGTTGGTGTAGGTGCTGCTGATCAGGTTGTCGTCAAGGTCGAAGTTTTCGGTGTACGTATCCCACTCGGTTTCGGTGATCAGGCTGTAGCCGATCAACGTGCCGAACTCGTCCGTATGGTCGATGCGGGTGGGGGCTGCTTCAGGGTGCCAATCAGCTGCTACTACAGAGCCCTCATCGTTTTGGCTGCCGTCCAATTCAGCGGGTTCCAGCCAGTAGTCTTGCGGTTCAGGATAAGGGCAGATCGCGATTTCCGGTTGATCGGAACAGATCGCGATTTTCGGTTGATCGAAATCATTGATGCCGTCGGTAATGACATCCTGAAATGTCAGCTGAGCATCGAGGTGGTCTGTCCAGGTCGAGATATTGCCGTTTGGATCGGTCCAGGTCCAGGTGCCTTCATAGCCTTGGATGGTGCCGTCATCGTTGGTGACGGGTGCAATGGCATACAGCTCGGAGGAGCCGTCGCCATTCAGGCCCTCCGAACGCACAAGGTTGCCATTGATGTCGAACAGTTCGGTGCGCTGGTAAGTGGAGCCGTCGGCATCTGCGCCCGTGATCTCTAGGGCGTGGCTGAGGGGAGCCGGGCCGAATGCAAGGCCGGCTGGAGGGAGGACCCGCTCGATCGATTCCCAGTCGCCGTCGCTGCTGCTGTAGGTGCTGGAGAGCAGGTTTCCTTCCGTGTCGCAGGTCTCGGTCCAGACGGCGGAGAAGGAGCCGTCTGAGGAGACGGAGCTGTGACGCTGACCGATGACGTCACCTTGCTGATCGACTACGGGCTCCCAGGTGGAGGTTTGGGAATAGCCGTTGATATCGATGTAAAAGCTGCTGACCAGGTTGTCGTCAAGGTCGTAGTTTTCAGTGTATGTGTCCGACTCGGTTTCGGTGATCAGGCTGTAGCCGATCAATTTGCCATGTTTGTTCGTGCGATCCAGGCGAACCGATGAAGGCTCGTTAAGCTCATCCTGGATCAGATCTTCTTCGGCAAAAGGATCTGCCGCGGCTGTCTTGGACATGGCCATGGTCAACGGGGCAGGGCTGGTCATGGCTGGAATGGGATCTATGGCCTTGGCCGGGAACTGACAGAGCGGTGCTCAAGAACAAGCACAGCCCCAATGCAGGCCACTGAGCAAAGCCAGCGGCTATCGACCGCACCTCGGCGGGGCAAGCCACTAACACCTTAGTCCAGGCTTTCCTGTTTGGCCCAATCCTGCGGCTCTGCAACAAGCCGCATCTCCGGCTACCGGCCTCCAGGCTGCCTTGTTGCCGGGTCGCCCTCCACTTGTTGTCCTGCTGGCGCAGGCGTCCCGGAGCCGGAACTGGGTTGGGGTGTACCCGTGCGCGTACTGCGCTGCGGATGGCCTGCCGCTTCAGGGGAGTTGCACCGAAGCGTGCCTGCCCAGATCGGGATTCCTGCCATCCAGCAGCAGCAGCTCCACCTGCCAGGCGCCCGCAGGCGAGCGGCTCAGTCGGTCAGGCCATTCCACCGCGAGCAGGGCTCCGCTTGCCAGCGCCTCCTCTTCCTCCTGGGCGAGCAGTTCATCGGCTGCGGCGGGCTGATCCAGGCGGTAAAGATCGAGATGGACCAAGGCGGTTGGCCTGGCGTCTGCGGAACCGCCGTAGTGCTGGGCCAGGGCGAAGGTGGGACTGGTGATCGGTTCCGCGATGCCCAGCCCCTCAGCCAGGCCCTGCACCAGGCAGGTCTTGCCGGCCCCCAGATCCCCCTTCAACAGCAGCACAGTTCCTAGGGTCTGCCGCTGGCTGAGCCAATGGGCCGCGATCCGCCTTCCGAGGGCCCGGGTGGCGGCCGCATCTGCCAGCCGATGGCTTTCGGGTGGCGCGGCAGGCTGATTGCGGTTCACGCGGCACAGATCACTGTCTGTAGATTGCCGCGCAGCGAGCCCGAAGCCTCGGCGTCTCCGCAGAACTTTCCCGACCACGCCCTCCCAGCCGGGAGCGAGCTGTTCTTCCGGAGTGAATCCATGCTTGCCACCCACGCCTCGCCTGCGCTGCAGAGCACGAGCACCTATGTGATCGCCGATCTCGGCCTGGCCGACTTCGGCCGCAAGGAAATTGCGATCGCCGAAACCGAGATGCCGGGCCTGATGGCTTTACGGCAGAAGCACGGCGCCGAGCAGCCCCTCAAGGGCGCCCGCATCGCGGGTTCTCTGCACATGACGATCCAGACCGCCGTTCTGATCGAAACCCTGGCGGCCCTCGGCGCCGAGGTGCGCTGGGCCAGCTGCAACATCTTCTCCACCCAGGACCACGCCGCCGCCGCCATCGCCGCAGCCGGCATTCCCGTGTTCGCCTACAAAGGCGAAACCCTGGATGAATACTGGGCCTTCACCCACCGCATCCTCGAGTGGCATGACGGCGGGACGCCCAACATGATCCTCGATGACGGTGGCGATGCCACCGGTCTGGTGATCCTGGGGACCCGGGCCGAGAGCGATCCCTCGGTGCTCGACAACCCCTCCAACGAAGAAGAGACCGCTCTCTTCAACAGCATCCGCCAGAAGCTGGCGGCCCAGCCCGGTTTCTACTCCCGGATCAAGGCCCAGATCCAGGGCGTCACCGAGGAGACCACCACGGGAGTGGCCCGCCTTTACCAGCTGCAGAAGAGTGGCGAGCTGCCCTTTCCGGCGATCAACGTCAACGATTCGGTCACCAAGAGCAAGTTCGACAACCTCTACGGCTGCCGCGAATCGCTGGTCGACAGCATCAAGCGCGCCACCGACGTGATGGTGGCGGGCAAAGTGGCCCTGGTGCTGGGCTACGGCGATGTGGGCAAGGGTTCGGCCCAGTCACTGCGCGGCCTCGGTGCCACCGTGATGATTGCCGAGATCGACCCGATCTGCGCCCTCCAGGCGGCGATGGAGGGCTACCGCGTGGTGCGTCTCGATGACGTGGTGCGCGATGTGGACATCTTCGTGACCGCCACCGGTAATTTCCAGGTGATCCGTCATCAGCACCTGATCGAGATGAAGGATCAGGCGATCGTGTGCAACATCGGCCATTTCGATAACGAGATCGATGTGGCCTCGCTGAAGCAGTACCCCTGGGACAACATCAAGCCCCAGGTGGATCACATCACCTTGCCGAGCGGAAACAAGATCCTGCTGCTGGCCGAAGGCCGCCTGGTGAACCTGGGCTGTGCCACCGGTCACCCCAGCTTCGTGATGAGCAATTCCTTCACCAACCAGGTGCTGGCTCAGATCGAACTGTTCACCAAGGGCAGCCAGTACGCCAAGGAGGTGTACGTGTTGCCCAAGCACCTCGATGAGATGGTGGCTCGCCTCCATCTCGAGAAGATCGGTGCCAAGCTCACAGAGCTCACCGCCGAGCAGGCCTCTTACATCAACGTGCCGGTGGAGGGTCCCTACAAGCTTGAGCATTACCGCTACTGAGCCGGTGGCGCTGCAGCTCGTGTCGGGGTCCAGCGCCAGCAAGAGCTAGAGATTCTGGGGTGGGTGCCCGGCCGCTGACCGGTCGCATCGAACAATCCAACGCCTCAGACTCGCTCGCAGGGGCAGCTGCCTGGCCCATCGCCAAGCGGCTGCTCCCAGCCCTCGCCCGCCCTCGGCGGGTGTCAGAAGGGCACCTCCTCCTCGCTCGGTTCGCCGCCGAAGCCGCCGCCAGCTCCGCCGAAGCCCCCCGCTTCCGCGTCGCGCTTGGAGCCCAGCAGCTCCAGGCGGTCGACGCGGATTACGGGTTTGCTGCGCTCTTCCCCGCTGGCGCGATCGGTCCAGCGATCGAGTTTGAAGCTGCCGATGATGCCGAGCAGGGAGCCCTTGCGGACATAGTCAGCGGCCACCTGGGCCTGCTTGCCCCAGATCTCCAGGTTGAACCAGTCGGGTTCGTCGCCGGAGCTGCGGCGGTTCACCGCCAGGGTGAGGTTGGCCACCACGCTGCCGGATTCGAAGTAACGCACCTCAGGATCGCGGCCGGCCCGGCCGACCAGGGTGATGGAATTGACGCCCATAGCGTGAGTCCTCGCTGTGTTGAAACTGTCTTGAAACAATGATGCGGCACCCCTTGGAGCGCCACCGCTGATCCAGTTCCACCCTTGGACCCGGCTGTAACACCCCCTTATGATTCGGCCTTTGCCGGCCCGGGCCCCCGTCGTGTTTTTTCGTCGTTTTCAGTTCTCACGCGACATCGGCATCGATCTGGGAACGGCCAACACCCTGATGTACGTGTCCGGCAAGGGCATCGTGCTCCAGGAACCTTCGGTGGTGGCGCTCGATCTGGAGAAGGGGGTACCTCTGGCCGTGGGCGACGAGGCCAAGCTGATGCTGGGCCGCACCCCCGGCAACATCAGGGCCGTGCGCCCGTTGCGCGACGGTGTGATCGCCGACTTCGACGCGGCAGAGCAGATGATCAAGACCTTCATCCAAAAAGGCAATGAAGGTCGCGGCATCATTGCCCCGCGCCTGGTGATCGGCATCCCCAGCGGCGTCACCGGCGTCGAGCGGCGCGCCGTGCGTGAGGCCGGTCTGGCCGGCGCCCGTGAGGTGCATCTGATCGATGAACCCGTGGCCGCGGCGATCGGTGCTGGCCTGCCGGTCACCGAGCCGGTGGGAACCATGATTGTGGACATCGGCGGCGGCACCACCGAGGTGGCTGTGCTCTCCCTCGGCGGCACGGTGCTCAGCGAGTCGGTGCGGGTGGCCGGCGACGAACTGAGCGAGGCCATCGGCGTGTACCTGAAGAAGGTGCACAACCTGGTGGTGGGCGAGCGGACCGCCGAGGACATCAAGATCCGCATCGGTTCCGCCTTCCCGGACGACGAGCACGATGAGACGTCGATGGACGTGCGCGGTCTGCACCTGCTCTCCGGCCTGCCCCGCACGATCAATGTGCGCGCCGGCGACATCCGCGAGGCGATGGCCGAGCCTCTCAACGTGATTGTGGAGGCCGTGAAGCGCACCCTCGAGCGCACGCCACCCGAGCTGGCGGCCGACATCGTCGACCGCGGCATCATGCTCGCCGGTGGGGGCGCCCAGGTGCGGGGCATCAGTGACCTGATCAGCCATGAGACAGGCATCCTCACCCACGTGGCCGAAGATCCACTTCTCTGTGTGGTTCAGGGTTGCGGCATGGTGCTGGAGGACTACGCCAGGTTGCAGCGAGTGCTCGACACGCCTGACTTCGTGCGCCAGATCGCCTGATCCGGATGTTGTCGCCGGGCCGCAGGCTGCGCCTACCGCCGAGGCGCCTCGTTTCAATGGCGTGGCCCTGGCTGGCCCTGCTGGCGGTGTTCGGGGCCGTGCGCCTGAGCAAGGGTGCTGCGGTGATCGATGCTTATGCGCTGTTGAGCAGGCCGTTCTGGCCTGGTACGGCTCAGTCGGACTGGTTGCGGTCGGCTCAGGATCTGGATCGTCAGACCCGACTGCAGCAGCTTGAGGCCGACAATCGCCGCCTGCGTGGCCTGCTGGAGCTCGACCGGGCAGCGGGCTCGGCGGCAAGGGGCGCACCGGTGATTTCCCGCCAGGCCGGTGGCTGGTGGCAGCAGCTGGTGATTGGTCGGGGTGCCTTGCAGGGGGTGCGCAGCGGCGATGCGGTGCTGGCCCCTGGCGGCCTGCTAGGCCGTGTCGCCAGCGTCACCCCCACCACCGCCACCGTGGTGCTGCTCACCGATTCATCCAGCCGTATCGGCGTGTGGGTGGGACGGGTGCGGCATCACGGCCTGCTGGTGGGGGTGGGTACCTCCAGGCCGGTGTTGCGGTTCATCGAACGGGATGTGGGTGCCAGACCCGGCGATGTGGTGACCACCTCTCCCGCCAGCACCCTGCTGCCGCCCAACCTCACCATTGGCGTGATCCAGCGAGTCAATGAACAGGCCGTGCCGGCGCCTGAGGCGGTGGTGCAGCTGAGCGCCCCGGTTCAGGCCGTGGACTGGGTGCAGGTGCAGCGGCCTTGAGCTCCCTGGCCCGCCACCGCTGGACCCTGGCCACCGCTCTGCTGGTGCCGCTGCTGGCTCTGGCGGCGCCGGCAGCGCTGCAGCTCGACGGTGTGCCCCCCAGCTGGGCGGTGCTGTGGCTGCTGCCCTGGGCCCTGGCGGATGGTCCCCTCTCCGGAGCGGCGGCCGGGCTCGCGCTGGCGCTGGTGCTGGACGGTCTCCATCCCGGACCCCTTTCTCAGGCGCCGGCACTGGGGCTGCTCGGTTGGTGGTGGGGCCGGCTGGGCCGGCAGGCCCCGCTGATCCAGCGGAGCTTCAATCTGGGGCTGCTGGCCCTGCTCGGCGCGGCTGCTCTGGGGGCGTCCCTCTGGCTGCAGCAGATCTGGCGGGGGGGTGGCCCTCCGGCCGCTCTGCACACCCTGCTTGCCCAGACCCTGATCACCGCCCTGCTGGCTCCGATGCTGTGCTCCCTGCAGCTGCTGCTGTGGCGCCGGCTGTCCCCGGGCAACAGGGGCTGAACACTTCAAGCCGATCGATGAGCATGCTCCGACCCATCCGTCTGCACCGCCGCGAGCTGCTTCGGTTGCTCGCCCTCGGGGGCGGGGCGACGGCCCTGGCGGCCTGCGGTGGTCAGCGGGGGGCTGGCGGTGGCGACGGCCGGCGGGTGCTGAACGTCTGGACTCTGGATCTGGCGCCCCGCTTCAACGCCTACCTGGGCGGTGTGATCGCCGCCTGGGAGGCTCGCCATCCGGATGTGCGCGTGCGCTGGACCGATGTGCCATGGGGTTCGGTGGAGCGCAAGCTGCTGGCGGCGGTGTTCGCGCGCACCCCCCCCGACCTGGTGAATCTCAATCCACCCTTTGCCGCCAACCTGGCGAGCAAGGGGGGACTGCGTGATCTCACCTCCCTGCTGCCGGCGGGCGCGGCATCCATCTATTTGCCTTCGATCTGGCAGGCGGGCAGTCAGGACGGCGTGCAGTTCGCCCTGCCCTGGTATCTCACGGCCAGGATCAGCATGGTGAACGGCCGCCTGTTGAAGGCTGCCGGACTGACAGCGCCACCGCGCCGCTGGCGGGAGCTGCCGGCTTATGCCGAGCAGGTGCGCCGGCGCACGGGGCGCTACGCCCTGTTTATGACCGTCGTGCCCGACGACTCGGCCGAATTGCTCGAAACCCTGGTGCAGATGGGGGTGGAGCTGCTGGATCAGCGACGCCGGGCGGCGTTCGATACGCCCGTCGGGCGGCGGGCCTTTGTCTTCTGGAGCGATCTCTACCGCCGCGGCCTGCTGCCCCGGGAGGTGGTGAGTCAGGGGTACCGGCGAGCGATCGAGCTGTACCAGTCCGGTGAGCTGGTGCAGGTGGCCACTGGTCCTGATTTCCTGCGCAATCTGCAGACCAATGCCCCCGGAATCGCCGCCGTGACGCGGCCCTATCCGCCGATCACCGGTGACGATGGTGCAGCAAACGTGGCCGTGATGAATCTGGCGGTGCCCAGCCAGAGCCCCATGGCCGCTGAAGCGCTGAGCTTCGGCCTGTTCCTCACCGATGCCGCCAACCAGCTGGCGTTTGCCGAGCAGGCCCGGGTGCTCCCCTCGGCGCGTGCTGCCCTCGGCCGGCTGGAGCGATCCCTGGTGACTGCTGCACCGGCCGATCCCCAGGCGCGGCTTGTGGAGCAGGCCCGGCTGCTTTCTGTGCGCACCCTGGCCCAGGCCCGGGTGCTGGTGCCCGCCATCCCTGGCGTGAAGCGCCTCCAGGCGATCCTTTACACCCAGTTGCAGAGGGCGATGCTTGGCCAGGTGGACAGTGATCGGGCGCTGGCCGAGGCTGCCCTGGAGTGGAACCGCTACGCCGTCGCCCGCTGGCCCTGAAGCGCAGGTCCTGAACCCGTCGAACGCATCAAAAGCACAGCCGATAGCAGCGCCACTGAGTTTTGTCTGTTTCCGCAGAAATCCTTAAATGTCCCCAGATGGGGCGCCCCTTGGGCGTTTTCGGGGATGACCTCAGGGGTGCCTGAGGGCTAGGGTTGCGATTCTTCACGCCTGGAGACGCCCAGCCCATGCCCTCCGGCGTCTCCTTCCTGCCTGATGGCGACTCGCCCAAAAATGGCGGCTCGCCTATGAGCCCGGAGGTCATGCCAACTCCACCGGCCGACCCGAAGGCCACCGTGATGGTGGTCGATGACGAGGCGGCGGTGCGGCGGGTGCTGGTGATGCGTCTGCAGCTGGCTGGTTACCGGGTGATCTGCGCCGAGGACGGCGAAGAGGCCCTCACCCTCTTCCATCAGGAACAGCCAGACCTGGTTGTGCTGGACGTGATGCTGCCCAAGCTTGACGGATTCGCCGTCTGCCGGCGTCTGCGGGCCGAATCCTGTGTGCCGATCATCTTTCTTTCGGCTCTCGACGCGATCGCCGAGCGGGTGTCGGGTCTGGATCTTGGTGCGGACGACTATCTGCCCAAGCCCTTCAGCCCGAAGGAGCTGGAGGCCAGGATCGCCACGATTCTGCGCCGGGTGGGCCGCGGTTCGGCCAGCAGCGAGCCGCGCGATGTGCCCAGCGGCAGCGGCGTAGTGCGGGTGGGTGATCTGGTGGTGGACACCAACCGTCGCCAGGTCACCCGCGATGGAGAGCGGATCCCGCTCACATACACCGAATTCAGTCTGCTGGAGCTGCTGTTCCGCGAGCCTGGCCGCGTTGTGCCCCGGGCCGAGATCCTTGAGCAGCTCTGGGGTTATCCCCCGCGTCGTGCAGCCGATCTGCGCGTGGTGGATGTGTACGTGGCCCGGCTGCGGGGCAAGCTTGAGCCCGATCCCCGCAACCCTGAGCTGATCCTCACCGTGCGCGGCACCGGCTACGCCTCTCAGCGCATGGGCGACACCAGCCTGGCTGCCAGCGCTGCCGGCTGAAGTCCCCCAGCTGAATCGAAGCCCTCAGGCTGCTGGCCGCTGGACCGTGCTCCTGCAGGATGGCCGGCAGCTTCACCGATCCGGTCCCTTGTCTGAGCTGCGCGAGACCCGCCTGGAGAAAGCCAAGGCACTGGCCGCCCTCGGGCAGGGTCCCTATGCCGTACGGTTTGTGCCCAGCCACCGCCACGCCGAGCTGCAGGCGGCCCACGCCGACCTGGCCAACGGCGAGGAGCGCGATCTGACGGTGGCGGTGGCAGGCCGGGTAATGACCCGGCGGGTGATGGGCAAGCTCGCCTTCTTCACCCTGGCTGATGAGAGCGGTCCGATTCAGCTGTTTATCGAGAAGGCCACCCTGGCGGCGTCGATGCCTGACGATCCCCAGGCCTTTGCCCATCTCACCACCCTTGTGGATGCTGGTGATCTGATCGGCGTGGAGGGCACGCTGCGGCGCACCGATCGCGGCGAGCTCTCGGTGAAGGTGCGCCGTTGGCAGATGCTGAGCAAGAGCCTGCAGCCTCTGCCGGATAAGTGGCATGGCCTGGCGGATGTGGAGAAGCGCTACCGCCAGCGCTATCTCGATCTGATCGTTTCGCCCCATAGTCGCGAAACCTTCCGGCGCCGGGCTCTGGCGGTGAGCCTGATGCGCCGCTGGCTGGATGAGCGCGGCTTCCTGGAGATTGAAACGCCGGTGCTGCAGAGCGTGCCCGGCGGTGCTGATGCCCGGCCGTTCGAGACCCATCACAACGCCCTCGACCTCCCGCTCACCCTGCGCATCGCCACTGAGCTGCATCTCAAGCGCCTGGTGGTGGGCGGCTTTGAGCGGGTCTACGAGCTGGGCCGGATCTTCCGCAACGAGGGCATCAGCACCCGCCACAACCCCGAGTTCACCTCGGTGGAGATCTATCAGGCCTATGCCGATTACGGCGACATGATGGATCTCACTGAGCGCCTGATCGCCCATGTGTGCGAGCAGGTGTGCGGTGGCACCCGCATCAGCTACCAGGGCACGGAGATCGACCTGGCACCCCCCTGGCGCCGGGCCACGATGCATGACCTGGTGCGCGAAGCCACCGGGCTCGATTTCACGGCCTTCGGCTCGCGCGCCGAGGCGGCCGCCGCCATGGGGGCACAGGGCCTTGAGGTGCCCGCTCTGGCGGATTCCGTGGGCCGTCTGCTGGTGGAGGCCTTTGAGCAGCGGGTGGAGGCGGATCTGATTCAGCCCACCTTCGTGATCGATTACCCCGTGGAGAACTCGCCGCTGGCCCGTGCCCACCGCAGCAAGCCCGGCCTGGTGGAGCGCTTCGAGCTGTTCATTGTGGGGCGTGAAACCGCCAACGCCTTCAGCGAGTTGATCGATCCGGTGGATCAGCGCCAGCGCCTGGAAGCCCAGATGGCCCGTAAGGCTGCCGGCGACGACGAAGCCCAGCAGGTGGATGAGGACTTCCTCCAGGCCCTGGAGGTGGGCATGCCCCCCACCGGCGGCCTGGGCATCGGCATTGACCGCCTGGTGATGCTGCTCACCGACAGCGCCTCGATCCGCGATGTGATCGCCTTCCCGCTGCTTCGGCCGGAGGCACGCGACAGTGAAGGTCAAGAAGCCTGAAGGGCGCAATGGGATAATGGTGTCGCTAGGCAATCTTCCCCAGTAGGGGCATCGATCCCATGAGCGGCGAGCGCGTCGGATTTCGCTTTCAGCACGCGGACGCGGTGGTGAAGCGCAACCCTCAGGGGCGCTCCCGCCGGGGTTGGGTGATGGAGCCCGTGGAGCAGACCACCAGCCGCGGCACCAAGATGCCGGCCTATCGCATTCGCTGGCGCGACAGTGAGCGCCCGGAGATCGTGCTTCAGCACATGCTGATCGCCGATCCTGATCCCACCCCGCCGCCGGAAGGGGTGAGCTTGGTCCCCCCGGCCCCCAAGGCCTGAGCGGCTCCTCTCATCCCCTCAGCGTCCTTCCTCCTGGCGGCGGCGCAACCGTGTCAGTTCCTGGTCTGCTTCGAAGGCCGACCAGGCCTGTTCCAGGTCAACCGCCGCATCCTGGGGCGACTGGGCCGAGCCTTGGGCATCGTCCCCTGGCTTGTCCTCCAGTTCCTGATCGACCTGGCGGAAGGTCTCCCCCAGCTGGCTGAGGGCTTGCCAACGATCCCTTCCGCGTGCCATCAGCTCGGCCAGGTGGCCTTCAGCCCGGCCGGCCAGATCTTCGGCGCCGGCCGTGCGGGCGCGCTCCACGCGCTGTTGCCACTGGCTGATCTCGCCGGCCAGGGCCAGGAGTTCGCTGCGCAGTCGTTCGGCGCCGGCCTGCAGCTCCAGCCGCTGGCATCGGAGACGCTGCTGTCGCTCCCTTTGTTCCTGTCGCTGCAGCAGCTGCTCCTGGGCGGGGTTGGCCTGTAGAAAGGCATCGAGCTGCTGCTCCAGCTGTTGCTCCAGCCGGCTGAACCAGTCGCCTGCGCTGCTGCTCATTGCTCGGGCTGGCTGCCGGCGGGCCGGGTGATCAGGGGAGCTTCGATCTCCTCCAGCAGGGGGGTGATCGCCGCCTCGCGAGAGCGCAGCAACAGCTGGGTGAGCCGGGCGATGCCGCCTTCGCCCAGATCTTCGCTCGCCAGCCGCTCGAAGGTGGTGGCGTACAGCTCCTCCAGCTGCTGGATCAGTCCTTCCCGCAGGGCGCGCACGGCGCGGCGTTGGTCTTCCCTCGACATGGCGCTGCTGGGAATCGCTGTTAGGGCAAGTCTGCCTGGCCGAGCAGATGCAGGCTCAGATCGCCGTTCGCGTCACTCCAGCGGCGCAGGGGTTGCCAGCCCGCACTGCGCGCCAGGGTGGTGAAGGTTTCCGGCGTGTACTTGACGCTGTACTCCGTGATCAGCGATTCGCCGGCCTGGAACTGCCAGCGCCGGCCCGCCAGGGTCACGCACTGCTCCTTTCGGCTCACGAGGGCCATGGCGATGCGGCTGTATTGAGGCTGCCAGCGGGCCTGATACGTGAAGGTGTCCGGTTCGAAGTTGCCCGCCAGGTCGCGGTTGAGGCGGTTCAACAGATTCAGGGCGAAAGCGGCCGAGATGCCGGCCGCATCGTTGTAGGCCGCCTCCAGCTGCTGCACCGCCTTGGGCTGGTCGATGCCCACCAGCAGCAGGCCATCGGTTCCGAGCAACCGCCTGAACTGCAGCAGCAGCTCACGTGCCTGGTCGCCATCGAAGTTGCCGATTGAGCTGCCCGGATAGAAGCCGAGGCGGCGCCGGCCGGCCAGGGCGGGCAGGGGCGGCAGAGCGGGGACGCTGCCGTAGTCGCAGCAGACCCCCAGCACCTCGGTCTGGGGGTGGGCACCGCGCAGCTGCTCGCAGGTGTCGTGCAGGGCTGTGCGGCTGATGTCGAGAGCGAGATGGGCCGGTGGGGCCAGGGCTGTCAGTAGGGGGCTGGCCTTGCGGGCATTGCCGGCGCCGAACTCCAGCACCACCGGTGCGGCGGCCTGGCCAGCACCGGTGACGGCCGCGGCGATCTGGGCAGCCGAGCTCTCCAGCAGGGCCACTTCGGTGCGGGTGAGGCTGTATTCCGGTTGCTCGCAGATCGCCTCGAACAGCTGCGATCCCTCAGCGTCGTAGAGCAGCCAGGCGGGCAGTTGGCGGGGTTGGAGCGCCATCCCCGCCAGCACGAGGGCCTCGAGATCGGCCTGGGCGGGATGCAGATCGATCAGCCAGGTGGGAGTCGTGGCGGTGGTGGACGATCCGGTCATCAGCGGCGGCCCTCCTGCAAGCTGTGTCCCCTGGGCTCGGGGCGATGGTCCCGGGCCAGGCGCAGCCCACCAGCCAGCCAGCGGCTGGCTGGTGGGAAGAAGTTGCGGTATGTGGGGCGGCTGTGGCCCGGTGGCGTCAGGTAACAGCTGCCGCGCAGCACGAACTGGGAGGTCATGAACTTGCCGTTGTATTCGCCCACGGCGCCGGCGGCCGGCTCGAAGCCGGGATAGGGCCGGTACGGGCTGCCGGTCCATTGCCAGACGAGGCCGTGAGCCTGGGGCAGGCCACCGCCCTGATCGCTGCCGGCGGCCAGCTCCCACTCCGCCTCGCTCGGCAGTCGAGCACCGGCCCAGCGGGCGTAGGCATCGGCCTCGAACCAGCTGATGTGGCGCACCGGCGCTTCCGGTCGCCGGGGCTGCTGCAGGCCGGCCAGGGTGAATTCAGCGTCGCCCCGCCAGTAGCGGGGTGCCTGCCAGCCGCGCTCCTGACAGACCGCCCAACCCTCGCTCATCCACAGTTCGGGCCGCTGGTAGCCGCCGGCGACGATGAAGGCCTCAAACTCACCGTTGTTCACCAGCCGGTCGGCCAGCTCGTAGGGCTCAAGCCAGAGCCGATGGCGGGGAGCTTCGTTGTCGAAGTGGAAGCTGCCGTCGCCGGGATGGCCGATCCACTCCAGACCGCCCGCATAGGGTCGCCAGGCCAGGGCGCGCCCGCTTGCCTCCGTTGCGCTCAGCCGCTCCAGCCAGAGGGCCTCGGGGCCAGCCGGTCCGTTGTCGTAGGCGGGCAGCAGCGGGTTGCGGCTGAAGCCGTCGAGCAGATCCATCAGCAGCAGTTCCTGGTGCTGTTGCTCGTGCTGCAGCCCCAGTTCCAGCAGCGCCGCCAGCGCCTCCCCCCGGGCTGCTGGCAGCCGCTCCACCAGGGCCGGCAGGGCGCTGAGGGCGGTATCGACCCGCTCCCGCCAGTCGAGCACTTCAGCGATGGTGGGACGGCTGAGCAGCCCCCGCTGGGGGCGGGGGTGGCGGCTGCCGACGCTGTCGTAGTAGCTGTTGAACAGGTGGCTCCAACCATGGGGCGGGTTGGTGGCCTGCAGCCTCTCGCCCGCAGCCGCCAGTGGTTCCAGCACGAACTGCTGCAGGAACCAGGTGGTGTGCGCCAGGTGCCATTTCGGTGGGCTGGCGTCGGCCATCCCCTGCAGGCAGAGATCCTCAGGTTCCAGCGGTGCGATCAGGGCCTGGCTCCTCTGGCGCACGGCCAGCAGGCGCTTCAGGGTCAGACCCACGGCTGGCGACTGCTGCAGCACCGGTGCGATCAACCTCTCCCGACCTTAAGGGGCTTGCCTACGATCCCGCCAGGAACGGCGAGGGTATGGCCGGCATCATGCAAGCAGGCACCGGCATCACTCCCGGCATCACGTCCAACAGTGCGGCGCGCGCCTCTGGCGGTGTCACGGCTGGTTTCGTGGGGGCGGTGGGCAACACGCCCCTGATCCGGCTGCACGCGCTGAGTGAGGCCACCGGCTGCGAGATCCTCGGCAAGGCGGAGTTCATGAATCCCGGCGGCTCCGTGAAGGACCGCGCCGCCCTGGGAATTCTGCTGGAAGCGGAAGAGCAGGGGCTGCTCAAGCCGGGCGGCACCGTGGTGGAAGGTACTGCCGGCAACACCGGCATCGGGCTCACCCACCTCTGCAATGCCCGCGGCTACCGGGCTTTGATCGTCATTCCGGACACCCAGTCGGCTGAGAAGATCGGCCTGCTGCGCAGCCTGGGGGCCGAGGTGCGCACGGTGCCGGCGGTTCCCTACCGGGACCCCAACAACTACGTGCGCCTCTCCGGCCGCATCGCCGCCGAGACCCCTGGAGCCGTGTGGGCCAATCAGTTCGACAACCTGGCCAACCGTCGCGCCCACTTCAACAGCACCGGCCCTGAGATCTGGAGCCAGACCGGCGGTCGGGTGGATGCCTGGGTGGCCGCCACCGGCACCGGCGGCACCTACGCCGGCGTGGCCCTTTATCTCAAGCAGCAGAACCCGCGGGTGCGCTGCGTGCTGGCTGATCCCCACGGCAGCGCCCTCCATAGCTGGGCGACCACCGGCGCGCTGGTCAGTGAGGGCAACTCGATCACCGAGGGCATCGGTAACAGCCGGGTGACCACGAACCTGGAGGGGGCTCCGATCGATGACGCGGTGCGCATCGACGATCAAACGGCCCTTGCCACGATCTACGACCTGTTGTGGCAGGAGGGGTTGTTCCTCGGGGGCTCGGTGGGGATCAACGTGGCGGCGGCCGTGGAGACGGCCAGACGGCTCGGGCCGGGCCATACGGTCGTGACAGTGCTGTGTGACAGCGGCGACCGCTATCGGTCGCGTCTCTACGACCGGGACTGGCTCGCAGGCCGTGGCCTGCGTCAACCTGAGCGCCTTGCGCCCGTCGCCCGCTGATGCCCCCTGATCCGGCACCCTTCACTGCTGCCCAGCCGGGGCTGGTGATCGGCGATCGCTACCGCCTGGAGCAGTGCCTTTCGGAAGGGGTGCACGGCCTGCTGTGGCGCGGCGCCGATCAGTTGGCCGCCGATGCACCGGTAGCCCTGCGTCAACTGGCCGCGGCGGTGGATCAGCAGCGGGTACGGGAGCTCTGGGGCCGGCTGCAGGGGGTGCTCCATCCCCAGGTGCCCCGCCTCGGGGCGGCCCTCAGCCAGGGCGATCGCCTCTGGCTGGTGCGCGAATGGCAGGCCGGTCGCACCTACCGGGAGCTGCTGGAGGACCGCTCCGAGCGCCAGCTGGTGTTCGGAGCGGGAGAGGTGCTGCTGTTGCTGCGTCAGTTGCTGCCGGTGCTGGCGGTGCTGCATGGCCAGGGACTTGTGCACGGTGATCTCTGCCCCGCCAACCTGTTGCGCCGCGATAACGACGGGCTGCCGGTGCTGCTGGACTACGGCCTGGTGGCGGAACAGTCCGCCGTCACGCCGGGCTACGGGCCGCCGGAGCTGGCCAGGGGTGGTTTACCCGAACCCTGGATGGATCTGCACGCCCTCGGCGTTTCCGCATTGGTGCTGCTGAGCGGCGATCCGCCGGAAAGGCTGCTGGATCCCGGCTCGCTGGCCTGGCGCTGGCCCGCCTGTCTCGATCAGGTGCCAGCCCTGCAGCAGGCCCTGGCCCGGCTGCTGGAGCGTGATCCAGGCCGGCGCTTCGGCGCCGCCGCTGAGGCCCTGGCCGCGTTCCAGGCTCTGCCGATGCCGGAGACGACCGGGCCCGTGCCCCGTGCCGACCGTACGGTCGCCCTGCTGCCGCCAACAGCGGTGCCAGCTGCGGCCCCCGCGGCGGCTCCGACTACCCCCCAGCCGCCGGAGCCCCCGCCGGCACCGCCTCCGTCCGCACGCCTGCGGGCGGAGGAGCGGGAGCAGTCGGTGGAGGGCGGCCTCTGGCCGGTGGTGATCGCCCTGGTGCTCTCGGCACTGGTGGGAACGGCCCTGGGCTGGTGGTGGCTCAGCCGCGGTCAGCAGCGGGCTGCCACCGCCCCGGACGCGACCATGCAGCTGCCGAGCAGCCTGCCTGCCGTTGAGGTTGATCAGCGCCAGCAGCTGCTCAACCGGCTGCGGGCGATGCAAGTCGATCGGGGCTGGTTCCTGAAGCTGGTGGACGCCAGCCTGCTCGCCCGCTTCCCGGAGCGGCGCGGCCGGCTGCCGGGCGACACCCTCGCCGATGCCCCGCTGCGCAAGGTCTGGAATGAACTGGCTGAGGAGTGGCTGGCTCGGGTGGAGCAGCTGCCGCTCGACATCCGCCGCCGGCTGGGCAGTTTCAGCAATGGCGACTGGGAACAGCGCCAGAAGGCCCTCAAGGCCCAGGGCCTCAGCGGTCCGGTGCTGCGTCAGCTGGTGTCGGCCCAGGCCCGCAATCTGCTGCCGGGTAGCGCCAGCACGGCCATCCCGGTGGAACCGTTCCGCCAGCTCTGGTACGCCGCGGCCGAGCAGAGCCTGGCGACGATGCAGATCGAGCCGATTCAGGCCCGGCCCTCCCAGCCTCAGGTGCTCACTGCGCCGGTGAATGCAGGCGGCGCCCGCCTCTTTCCGATTCGCCTGCCGGAGGGCTATCGACTGGTGCTGGGGGTGAACGGCTCCCCGCTGATGCAGATGAGCGTGTTTGCGGCCGATGGCACCCTGCTGGAGCCCAGCGGTCCGCTGCGGGTGCTCAGCCTGCCGCCCCAGGCCCGCTCGCCGGTGCAGCTGCTGGTGGCGAACGAGGGGGTGGCGCCGGCCCTGATCACCCTGTCGCTGCGCGCTGATCCGCCACCGCCGGAACTGCCCCCAGGACCTCCGGTCTCACCGGGTGTTGTGCCGGAGACTCCCGGAAGGTCTCCCGCTGCTGAGCCCCCGTCCCCAGACCAGTCGGCGCCGGCTCCGCCGGATCGGCCGCCGGCCCGCGAGGCAGAGCCGGCGGCCGATTCCCAGCCGCCGGCTGCCGCTCAGTAGCGGGCGACGGCGGCGCGGGTTTCCTTGGCATCCTGCTTGCGCCGTTCCTCGGCCCGTTTGTCGTGCAGCTTTCGGCCCTTGGCCAACCCCAGGCTGAGCTTGATCCAGGAGCCCTTGAGATGCAGGTTGAGGGGGATCAGGGTGAGGCCCTTCTGCTCCAGGGCCACCCGCAGCCGCTCGATCTCGCGCCGATGGGCGAGCAGTTTGCGCACCCGCAGGGGTTCGTGGTTGAAGTAGGCGCCGGCGTGGCTGTGGGGTGAGATGTGCACGTTGTGCAACTGCAGCTCGCCGCTCCGCACCAGGCAGAAGCCGTCGCGCAGGTTCACCTGGCCGGCCCGGATCGACTTCACCTCCGTGCCCAGCAGCTCGATGCCGCACTCCAGAGTTTCGAGGATCTCGTATTGGTGCCGGGCGAAGCGGTTGTCGGCCAGGAGGCGGTTGGCGGCATCCCGCTGGGCCCGGGCGGCCAGCTTTTTGGTGCCGCCCTTGGCCATGGCGTCCGGTCCTGTCGCAGTGCTGTGAATCCCGACCCTAGGCAGGGGCCGGTACCCTCTCTGCATGGCGATCGTCTCCTCGGGTTCGGCTGCAGCGGGTGGCCGCCGCTGGTGCGACCCTGCCGCGGAGCGCAGAGCTGATTCATCAGCGGATCGGGCCGCCGGTGCCGATCCGGCTGCCCCGGCTCGCCCGGACGCGCTGCGACCGCGGCGGCTGGCGGACTACATCGGCCAGGGAGAGCTCAAACAGGTGCTGGCCATTGCCGTGGAGGCGACCCGCAGCCGCGGTGAGGCCCTCGACCACGTGCTGCTCTACGGCCCGCCCGGGTTGGGCAAGACGACGATGGCCCTGGTGCTGGCTGAGGAGCTGGGGGTGCGCTGCCGGATCACGAGCGCACCGGCGCTGGAGCGCCCGCGCGACATCGTTGGGTTGCTGGTGAACCTGGAGCCCCGGGACTTGCTGTTCATCGATGAGATCCACCGGCTGAACCGGGTGGCCGAGGAGCTGCTCTACCCGGCGATGGAGGACGGCCGCCTCGATCTGACGGTGGGCAAGGGCAGCACGGCCCGCACCCGCAGCCTGCCCTTGCCTCCCTTCACCCTGGTCGGGGCGACCACCCGCGCAGGGTCGCTCAGCTCGCCGCTGCGGGACCGCTTCGGCTTGATCCAGCGGCTGGAGTTCTACGGCCTGGCGGATCTGGAGGCGATCGTGCGGCGGGCTGCTGGGCTGCTGGAGCTGGAGCTGGAATCGGACGCAGCCCTGGAGGTGGCGCGACGCTGCCGCGGCACGCCGCGGATCGCCAACCGGTTGCTGCGGCGGGTGCGCGACGTGGCCAGCGTGCAGGGACACGGGCGGGTGAGCGCGGCTCTGGTGCACCAGGCTCTGCAGCTGCACCGGGTGGATGCGCGGGGCCTGGACGCCCATGACCGCCGGCTGCTCAACCTGATGCAGCAGGGCTTCGGCGGTGGGCCGGTGGGGCTTGACACCCTGGCGGCGGGGCTGGGGGAAGACCCGGTGACCCTGGAGACGGTGGTGGAGCCCTACCTGCTGCAGCAGGGCCTGCTGCAGCGCACCCCCCGTGGCCGCGTGCTCACCGATGCCGGCCGCGCTCACCTGGCGGCGAGCCAGCCATGAGCCGACCTGTGGGTGCATGGCGGCTGCTGCTCGTCCTGGCGCTGGTCGTCAGCCTGCTGCTCGGGCCGGTTTCACCCGCTCAAGCCGCTACCCTCGCCGCTGCTTCTGCCGCTGAGGCCGCCGCCGACCGCCCCGCTGATCTGCCGCGCTTGTTCGAGCAGGCGCTCAGCACCAGCCGGGCCGGCAACTTCGGCGAGGCTCTGCCCCTGTGGGACCGGGTGGTGGAGCTGGCGCCTGCGGATGCGGCGGCCTGGAGCAACCGGGGCAACGTGCGGCTGGCCCTGGGCGATCCGCTGGCCGCCATCGCCGACCAGACGCGCTCGATCGCGCTCGATCCGCTCAGCCCGGACCCGCACCTGAACCGGGGCACGGCGGAGGAGGCGCTGACGCGCTGGGACGCGGCCGAAGCCGACTACCGCTGGATCCTGGAGCGGCCCTCGGCTGATCAGGACTCGGACACTGAGGTGCGCGCTTCAGCGCTCTACAACCTGGGCAATGTGCAGGGGTCGCGGGGCGACTGGCTGGCGGCGCGTGACAGCTTCGCTGCCGCCGTGCTGACACGACCCGGCTTCGCCCTGGCCCGCTCCAGCGAGGCGCTGGCCAGGTTTCAGCTGGGCGAGCTGGATGAGGCTGAGTGGCAGCTTCGGGCGCTGATCCGGCGCCACCCGCTGTTCGCCGACGCCCGGGCAGCGCTCACCGCCCTGCTTTGGCAGCGGGGAGCGCGAGGCGAGGCGGAGAGCCACTGGGTTTCGGCCTCCGGTCTCGATCCGCGCTACCGCAATCCAGAATGGTTGTTGAACATCCGGCGCTGGCCGCCTGCCGCGGTCGCTGCTCTGAACCAGTTCCTGGCCCTGGCCTGAGGGTCGGTCATCCCTCCCCCTCGGCCCCATTGTCGGCCCCATTGATGGTTGTGATGCGTTGATGAGTGTGTCTCCTTCCCAGCTGGGCGCCCCTGCCGCTCCGGCAGCCGGGTTTGAGGGACCGGCCGACTGGCTGGAGCCGGGTCTGGCTGACGAACTGGAGGCGCTGCTGCCGGAGCTGATTCAGCTGCGCCGCCATCTGCACCGTCATCCCGAGCTGAGTGGCCATGAACAGCAGACCGCGGCACTGGTGGCGGGAGAACTGCGGCGCCTGGGCTGGCAGGTGCATGAGGGGGTGGGCCGTACCGGTGTGGTGGCGGAACTGGGCCCCCAATGGCTGGAGCAAGGCCAGCCTGCGCCTCTGGTGGGCCTGCGGGTGGATATGGACGCCCTGCCGGTGGAGGAGCGCACCGGTCTGGATTACGCCTCAGCGGTGCAGGGGCTGATGCACGCCTGCGGCCACGATCTGCACACGGCGGTCGGCCTGGGGGTGGCCCGGTTGCTGGCTGGGGTGATGGAGCGACGGCCCGAGCTGCTGCGGGCGCGGGTGCGGCTGCTGTTCCAACCGGCGGAGGAAACGGCCCAGGGGGCGGCATGGATGAAGGCGGATGGCGCCATTGAGGGCATCGAGGCCCTGTTCGGTGTGCATGTGTTTCCCTCGATTCCGGTGGGGCATGTGGGGGTGCGCAGCGGCAGCCTCACGGCGGCGGCGGGGGAGCTCGAGATCGAGGTGCTGGGGGAGAGCGGCCACGGCGCCCGGCCCCACCAGAGCACCGACGCCATCTGGATCGCTGCGCGGGTGGTGAGCGGGCTGCAGGAGGCGATCAGTCGCCGGCTCGATGCCCTGCACCCGGTGGTGGTGAGCTTCGGGCGGATTGAGGGGGGCAAGGCCTTCAATGTGATCGCCGACCATGTGCGCCTGCTTGGAACGGTCCGCTGTCTGGATCTGGAGCTGCACGACCGGTTGCCGGCCTGGATCGAGGACACGGTTCAGGCCCTGTGCCGCGGGCACGGAGGGGAGGCACGGGTGCGCTACCGCAGCATTTCGCCGCCGGTGCACAACGATGCGGCGCTCACCGATTTGGTGGCCGGGGCGGCGGTTGATCTGCTGGGCGCCTCGCAGGTGCAGTGGCTGGAACAGCCCTCCCTGGGGGCGGAGGATTTCGCCGCACTGCTCGATGGCGTGCGCGGCACGATGTTTCGCCTGGGGGTGGCCGGGCCGCAGGGGTGCACGCCCTTGCACAGCTGCACCTTCGCGCCGGACGAGGGCGCCCTGGCGGTGGGGGTGAAGGTGCTCACCCTCAGCCTGCTGCGCTGGATGGGACAGTGCCGGCCGCGGGCATGAGCCGGCCGCGCTCCGGCCGGGCGTTGCTGGGGGTGTTGCTGGCCCTCTCCGCACCGTTGTTGGTGCTGGTGGCCCTGCTGGTGCTGCTGCAGCGCCAGGGCCTCGATCGATTGCAGGCGCTGCCAGCGCTGGCAATCGGCACCGGCCTGGCGATCAACGGTCGGCTGGGGCGTGCCCGCCGTCGTCGCGCTCTGCTGCGGGCCCTGACGCGGCCTCCGGTCCCACCGGTCTGAGCACTGCGTCAGGCTGGAGCCATGGCAGATCACATCAGCGCAGACCAGCCCAACGCAGACCAGCCCGCCTTGGAGCGGCTGCGCGCTGCGATCATCAGCGGCGACCCGGGCCGTTCGATGCCGGCCCTGGCGGGGCTGCGGGAGGTGCCGGCTGAGCAGGCGGTGCCGTTGCTGCTGCTGGGGCTGGAGCAGGAGGCATTCCTGGTGCGGTCGCTCAGCTGTGCCGGCCTGGGGGTGAAGACCACCGAAGCGGGTCGGCAGGCGTTGGTCCGGGTCCTCACAGATGACGAAGACTCCAACGTGCGCGCGGAGGCGGCCAATGCCCTGGTGAGCCACGGCCTTGCACAAGCCTGGCCGCTGCTGCTGGAGGCCTTCCGGCGCGATGACCAGTGGTTGCTGCGCTGCAGCGTGCTCTCGGCGGTGGCGGAGCATCCGCAGGCGGATCCGGAGCGGCTGCTGGAGCTGGCCAGCCTAGCGATCGACGCCGGTGATGGCACGGTGCGGGTGGGAGGCGCCGAGATCCTTGGCCGGCTGGTGCGGGAGTGGGGCGGCAGCGGTGAGGCGGCCCAGGCGCGGGCGCTGCTGCAGCGGCTCCAGGCCGACCCCGACCATCGGGTGGTGGCGGCGGCATTGAACGGCCTGCAGGGCTGAGCGAACCGGGCGGCGTTCGGGGGATGTTGCTAGGTTTCGAGGGTCACTAGGGGTGCCCGGCTGCGTCAGGCAGTGCCGGGCTGAGATCACACCCTCCGCACCTGATCCGGGTCATGCCGGCGCAGGGAAGTGAGCCAGCCACCGTCTCGGTGTGCGCGTGCGATCTCGGCAACAGACCCGGACCCCCTCCACGGCCGCCGGCAGGCAGCTCTCCATCCCGTTCTTTTCCGTACCCGTCATGCGCAGCGCCTGGATCGAGAAGCGCCAAGGTCAGGCCAACGTGAGCCAGATGCACTACGCCCGCCAGGGGGTGGTGACGGAAGAGATGGCCCATGTGGCGAAGCGGGAGAACCTGCCCGAATCGCTGGTGATGGAGGAGGTGGCCCGGGGTCGGATGATCATCCCGGCCAACATCAACCACCCGGGCCTGGAGCCGATGGCGATCGGCATCGCCTCCAAGTGCAAGGTGAACGCCAACATCGGCGCCTCGCCCAACGCCAGCGATGTGAGTGAAGAGCTGAAGAAGCTCGAGCTGGCGGTGAAGTACGGCGCCGACACGGTGATGGATCTCTCCACCGGCGGTGTCAATCTCGACGAGGTGCGCACGGCGATCATCAACGCCTCGCCGGTGCCGATCGGCACGGTGCCTGTGTATCAGGCCCTCGAGAGCGTGCACGGCTCGATCGAGAAGCTCTCGGAAGATGACTTCCTGCACATCATCGAGAAGCACTGCCAGCAGGGCGTCGACTACCAGACCATCCACGCCGGCCTGCTGATCGAGCACCTGCCCAAGGTGAAGGGCCGCCTCACGGGGATCGTGAGCCGCGGGGGCGGCATCCTGGCCCAGTGGATGCTCTATCACCACAAGCAGAACCCGCTGTTCACCCGCTTCGACGACATCTGCGAGATCTTCAAGCGCTACGACTGCACCTTCTCGCTGGGGGATTCGCTGCGGCCCGGCTGCCTGCACGACGCCTCCGATGAGGCCCAGCTGGCTGAACTGAAGACCCTGGGTCAGCTCACCCGCCGCGCCTGGGAGCACAACGTGCAGGTGATGGTGGAGGGTCCGGGCCATGTGCCGATGGATCAGATCGAGTTCAACGTGCGCAAGCAGATGGAGGAGTGCGCCGAGGCGCCCTTCTATGTGCTCGGCCCGCTGGTGACCGACATCGCCCCCGGCTACGACCACATCACCAGCGCCATCGGCGCCGCGATGGCCGGCTGGTACGGCACGGCGATGCTCTGCTACGTGACCCCGAAGGAGCACCTGGGCCTGCCCAATCCGGAGGATGTGCGCAACGGCCTGATCGCCTACAAGATCGCCGCCCACGCCGCCGATATCGCCCGCCACCGGCCCGGCGCCCGCGACCGCGACGACGAACTCAGCCGCGCCCGCTACGCCTTCGACTGGAACAGCCAGTTTGATCTGTCGCTGGATCCGGAGCGGGCCCGCGAATATCACGACGAAACCCTGCCGGCCGACATCTACAAGCAGGCCGAGTTCTGCTCGATGTGCGGCCCCAAGCACTGCCCGATGCAGACCAAGATCACCGATAAGGACCTCGAGGGCCTGGAGCAGGTGCTGGCGGAGCAGCAGGCTGGCCAGCCGGCGGTGGTCTGAGGGCGGAGCGGTTCAGGTGGCCGGCAGGTAGGGATAGTCGGTGTAGCCCGCAGCCCCGGCCGTGTAGAACGTGGCCGGGTCGGCCGGGGTGAGCGGCGCGCTGAGCGTGAAGCGCTGCGGCAGGTCGGGATTTGCCAAGAAGGCGGTGCCGAAGGCCACCGCATCTACGGCACCGGCGGCAATGGCGGCTTCCGCTTCCGCGGCGCTGTAGCCCGCGTTGGCCACCAGCACGCCCTGGAAATGCTGGCGGGCGGGGCCCAGCACATCTCCGTGCTGGCGGCCGAGAAAGTCGCCGCGCATCACATGCAGGTAGGCGAGGGGCAGGTCGTTGAGCCGCTGGGCCAGCCAGGTGATCAGGCCGATTGGGTCGCTGTCGGCGATGTCGTTGTAACTGTTGAGCGGCGAAAGGCGCAGGCCCATCAGCGGTGTTTCCTCCGCCACCGCCGCCAGCACCTCCAGCAGCAGGCGGGCCCGGTGTTCCAGTGGGCCGCCGTAGGGACCGCTGCGCCGGTTGGTGCCGTCGCGCAGGAACTGGTCGAGCAGGTAGCCGTTGGCGCCGTGCACCTCCACCCCGTCGAAGCCTGCGGCCATGGCGTTGCGGGCCGCCAACCGGAAGCCCTCCACGATCGCGGGGAGTTCGTCGTCGGCCAGGGCGCGGGGCTCGACAAAGGGTTGCTGGCCCTGAGGGGTGTGCACCTCCTCGCCGCTGATGGCGATGGCGCTGGGGGCCACCGGCTGGCGGCCGGCATTGAGCAGCGGGTGGCAGGCACGGCCGCCGTGCCAGATCTGCAGCACGATGCGGCCACCGGCCCGGTGCACCGCGTTGGTGGTGAGCCGCCAGCCGTCGATCTGGGCCTGGTTGTGGATGCCGGGCTCGTGCCAGAAGGCCGAGTTGCCCTCCATCGCCATGGTGGCCTCGGCGACGATCAGGCCGGCGCTGGCCCGTTGGCCGTAGTGCTCGGCCATCAGCGACCCCGGCACGTGGCCCGCCTCGGCCCTGCAGCGGGTGAGCGGCGCCATCCAGATCCGGCTGGGCAGCTCCAGCGGCCCGATCTGGAGTGGCGAAAACAGCGAGGGCATCTGGGTTCTTTGGCTGGGGGGACTCTGGTTGGCAGGATCCACAGGCTGCCGACAGCGTGCGGATTCCCTAGCTCGCTCAGCAGAAAGCCCCGCCACAGGCGGGGCTCGAGTCTGCCTCCCTCGGGGTCATGGCCCGGGCTCGGGTGATGCTCCTGGGTGAAGCGAGAGGCTGGATGGGGGCGCCGGATTGATCAGCCCAGGGCCTTGGCCTTGGCCACCACGTTGTCGACGGTGAAGCCGAACTG
>JBBASO010000030.1:0-29852 GCA_040399265.1 Prochlorococcaceae cyanobacterium | reverse complement strand
CGGCGCCGGTGGCCTCGCAGAAGGCGGCGATGCCGTTGATCGAGCTGATCCGCTGAGCCAGGAAGGCATTGGCGGTGAGCTTGGAGAGCTCGCTGCTCCAGAGGTTGGTGGTGAGGATGCGCTCGCACGGCACCCAGTGGCTGTACACCCCGGCCAGGGCGGCGATGGCAGCGGGGTCCTCACCGCCGATCAGCACCCGGTCGGGCTGCTCCAGATCGGGGATGGCGGTGCCCTCCGCCAGAAATTCGGGGTTGGAGAGCACCGAGAAGCTGCGGCCGTCGCCCTCCGGCGTGGCCGCCCGGAGAATCTGCTGGATCACCGCGGCGGTGCGCACCGGCAGGGTGCTCTTCTCCACCACGATCGTGTGACCGCGGGCAGCGCGGGCAACGGTGCGGGCACTGGCCTCCACCCACTTGAGATCGCTGGCCTGGCCGGCGCCGAGGCCACGGGTCTTGGTGGGAGTGTTCACAGAGATGAACACCATATCGGCGGCGGCGATTGCCTCCTCCACCGCCGTGCTGAAGTGCAGGTTGCGTCCGCGGGCCCGGGCGACGACAGCATCCAACCCCGGCTCATACACCGGCAGTCTGCTGAGATCGGGATCGTTCCAGGCGGCGATCCGCTCGTCATTGAGGTCGACCACCGTGACCTGCACGCCGGGGCAGCGGTCGGCGATCACCGCCATCGTCGGACCGCCCACATAACCGGCGCCGATACAGCAGATCCGTTGAACTGAGCAGACAGGGGAGGGCGGAGCAGAGCCGGCCGCGGGTGTGACTGAGTCGTTGGCGATGGGATGGCCAGGCTCGATCACGGCTTGCCGGACGCTGCTGGCGGGACGTTACGACGGGCCTGGTTCGGTGTGTCATCAGCCATCACGGTCTGCCAGCCAAGGTCCCCGACGGCCCCGAAGGTGCGGAACGGCTGGTCAGCCGCAGCCAGCTCAAGCAGGTCGGGGCGGCCCGCCCGCAGGCGCACCCCAGCGCGCAGGGGCACGCTGGCGGTCTGACCCTTGCGCAGGGTGGTGATCAGCAGCAGGGCGCCGTCCAGGCCACGCACCTCGAGCCAGCACTCCCCCCTGGCCCGCAGGCGGAGCTCCGGTGCTGCCGGTCTGGCCGGGGGACGGGGCAGAGGCGTCACCGCAGGGGTGGGCTGGCGAGGGGCTGGCGAGGGTCGCAGCAGCCGCAGAGCGACCACGCCGATCAAGGCGACGCCGCACGCCACCGCCAGGCTGGCAGCGACAAGGGCGACAGGGCGGCGCAGCAATGACCCAACCGCAACCGCCAGTGCCGTGGGGCGAGACACAGACGGCCCTGGCGCAGCCGGAAGAACCGAGGGGGGATCAGCGCCGACCAGAGCACGCTGAATCTGCTCCTGCAGCGCATCCCGCTCCTCCATCAGACGGCGGATCTCCAGGGCCACCTGCTCCACCCGCTGGCGGAACTTGGCGGCGTAAATCTCAGGCAGCTCCTCAATCAGGCGTTGATACTCATCCAGTTCGGCCCGCAAACGGGCCAGCTCCTGCTGATTGGCCTGGTCAGCGTCAGCACCGGCAGGGCGTTCATCCTGTCCAGCTAAATCCTGTCCGCCTGCACCCTGACCACCTGCGCCCTGATCGGTGGCATCAAACTCAATAGGAAGCGCCACCATTGGTCACCGTGCCGAAGAAATCCCTGCCGGCGGCAGTGCCGGGCTGATACCCATAGCCATACACACCACCTTGCTCATCATTCACAACACGGGGGGTGACCATGATCACCAATTCACGTTTTTCCTTCTGACCTGAGGTGGATCGGAAGAACTGACCAATCAGCGGGATATCACCGAGGATCGGCCACTTGCTCACCTCCTGCCGATCAAATTCGGAAATCACACCGGTCATGATCAGGGTCTGACCATCGCGCACTCGCAGCGCGCCCGTATCAAGACTGCGGACGCTGAGGATGTTCAGATTGGAGCCGCAGCCCTGAGGCGCCTGCTCGATATCGGTGACTGCCGAAACACTCGGAGAGAGCACAAAAGTGACAAAACCATTGTCATCGATCTTCTCGACCCGCGCGCCGAGAACCAAACCGGCGGTCGACAACGTTGGCGTACACACCACATTGCCGCCCTGGGACGGGGTTTCGGTTTCGTAGCCGGTCACCACATTCGTACCGACACGAACCACCCCTTCATTGGCGCGGCGTCGGCCGATGGCGCTATCGAGACCAATATTGACGATGCCCTGACTTGAGCTGCCGGTGCCGGAGCCGGAGCCGCTGCCGGAACCGGAAGACTGGCCCGAACCGCCGCTGGAGGAGGCGGTTTCTGATCCCTCCCGCAACAGCGAGGGATTGTCCTGAAGAATCAACGTGGGGCTGGCAAGCAACTTTGTGGTGCCAGAAATGATCTGAGCACGCACGAAGTCGAAGAATGTATCACTGCCATACAAACCTCCTGGATTGGGTCGCACCGAACCATCAAATGAGCTGGAAGCATTTGTACTGGTGGAGCGCCTGCGCGATGTGGTGACATCACGGCCCAGGCTGCGTTCGAGAACACGCTCAATGCGTCTCTGGGTGTTGTTGCTGATGTTGTCACTGACCCCGTTCTCCTGCACCACCTGCAAAGACTGCCCCTCCTCTAACCTTTCGAGCCTGAAGCCGCCGATCCTGTCAAGCTGCTGATTGATATCCACGACCTGACGGTCGCTAAGATCGCGGGTTGTGAGATTCGTGATCTCCAGGCCGCGGGACGACGAGCTGCTGGAATTCGACCCGCGCGTGATCCTTTCGAGCGGAGGGGCTGTCTGCCGATTGAATGATCCTTCCGATGGCGGCAGATTCTGGCCAAAAGCCCCGAGCAGCGTGCCGTTGTCGCTGACGATAAAGTTATCGCCCCAGCGGAAAGCAAATGAATTCTCAATTTCCGATTGATTGGCAAGATTAACGTCAAGAATTCGCACATTCAAGGCAACTTGGCGCTGCCTGAGATCAAGCTTTTTCAGATATTGTTCAGCCACACCCACGACGGGGGGATCACCCACCAGTGTGATCGTGCCCAGTCGGGTGTCGGTGGTGGCCCGCAGGCCGAGCAGGGGGCCGGAGGTGGCGCCATAGGCCTCCACGGACGTGATCGTAGTGGTCTGCGTGGTGGCGCTGTTCGGAGCCCCGGCGGGTTGCTGCAGGTCCCCACCCTGGGTGACTGCGGTGGTGATCGTGTTGGTCTTGGTGACCGAAGCGCCGAGGTTGGCCAGATAATCAGCAGCCTGATTCGGCCCGACCTGGTTGAGGCGGTAGATCTTGGAAAGCTGGGGGCCGAAGGTCTTGGAGAGGGCATTGGGCCCGGCCAGAATCATGTTGCCTTCACGCTTGCCCTGCAGACTGGCCGCCAGCAGGGCGGTATTGAAGGCCCGCCCGTAGCTCTCACCCCGAAATGTGAGAGAAATCGGCCGCGACCCCGGATCCTGGCCATCAACCGGGCCGCCCCCCGAACCGCTGCGCGCAGGCTCTCCTACGTAGGCGAAGCCATAACCGCCCAGCTGGGCCAGGGCCATCAAGGCATCCTTGGCCGGGGCATTCTTCAGGGTCATGGTGACCGGTGGCCCTGAAAGATTCACATAACCCGGGTTGCGCAGGGTCATCGACCCCACCGCCATATCCCCGAGCGGCGGGGCAACAGCCCTGGGCTGCAGGGGCGGAGCGTAGGTGGGCAGGGGCACGGCTCCGGGCTGAGCCAGGTTGGCCCGACTCACCTCCAACCGTGCCTGGGGCACCGGTGACGCGAACGTGAGAATCAGATTTCGTCCATCAGCGCTGACCACCGGTCGGCCAAGGTTCACCCCGGGGCTGGGATTCACGGTCAGGGAAAACACCCGACCGGCACCGGTGAAACCGATCGACTGAAGCCCGACCTCCGGCAGGGACAACTGCTGCGGGCCGACCCGCAGGGCAGCGGGGGTGGCGGTGATCACCTGGCCCTGCCAGGCAGGGCCGCCACTGCTGCTCTGCTGCAGCTGGGGACCGGGACCCGTGCCCTCGATCACCAGCTCGATGGCATTGGGAAGGCGCCGCACCCTGAGCTGCACCGTGGTGGCGGCATCAACACGCTGGGACTGGGGAACCGAAGGCGCCTGGGCGATCAGCGCGTCGCCATTGAGAGCGACAGCCACGGCTGGAAGGGTGGAGAGCCCGGGAGCAGCCAGCAGAACAAAACCGGAGCAGACAGCCGATGTCCCGACGGGGAAGCCCACCAACCTCAAGTCCGCGAAACGGCAGGAGTTTAACGAAAAAGGACCATCTGCTCAGCTTGGTGTGGAACTGAAAAGGAAAAAGCTCAGCTTTCTGGCTGCTTGCTGGCCGGGGGGACAGGGGCTCCGGTGACCAGTCCGGAGGGGGGGGTTCGGTAATAGGTGAAAACGAGCTTCATCTCGGGAATCGTCGCCTTGCCCGGTGCCACGGCAGCACCGCTGGATCCTCCGGTTGAGCCTGCGCTGGCCGCCGGCGAGAAGGTGACGAGTTCGAGCGAAAAATCGCTGGGCACCACCAGCAGGCTCAATTGTTCAACGGAACGGAGAAATCCCAGCAGACTCGGATAGCTTCCGCGTGCAGAAAGCAGCACGCGTTCAGCAGCCAGACCCGCGGCCTGCAGGGGATCCTGGGGAGGGGGAGGCGGCGCAGCGTCGTTACCTTTGCTGTTCGTTTTCTTGGACGCTCCGTTTTCTGCCGGCGCCGCCGCTGCCGGCACGGCGGCCACCGGTTCGAACAGCTCGAGCTTGAGGCCATTGCGGCCGGCTTCACGATCCAGCTGGGCGAGGAACGTGGCGAATTCGCCGCTGCCCTCGATCAGTTGCAGCACCCGTCGCTGGCGCTGCTCCGCCTGCTCCTGGTTGGTCCGGATCACGAGCAGCTGGGACCGCAGGATCGGGATACGGCGCTGCAGAGCCTCGAGTTTCTCCACCGTGGCGCTGGCGGCCTGCAGTCGCATCCAGCGAGGCGCCGTCAGGAACACGGTGATCGCCGAAGCCAGCAGGGCTCCCAGCAGCACAGGAGCTCCCAGCAGAGCGCGCCGGCGCCAGATCAACTGGGAGCGGTTGGCGGCGGCCTGAAGGTTGGTCATCGCAGCAGACCCTCCTTCTGCAGCAGGGTCAGGCGACGCGCCAATCCCTGGGAACCCAGTTCTTCCAGCAGCCGTTTCTCAGCCTGGGGCGAGATGGTGTTGGCCGGACGGAAGCGAACGGCCAGTTCGAAGGACACGAGCCGGGGCCCCGGCTCAGACCGGCCTTCCTGCTGCTCCCGCGAAGCCTTGCGCAGCACGACCCCGGCAGGATCGACGAGCGGAGAACGTTTCAGCTGGAGTTGCAGAGCGTTGATGGCCGCAAAGGGCTGGGGATCCTCGGCCACGCCCTTGAGCAGCAGTTCAGCGCCGGCTCCCTGAGCCTTGGCCTCGGTGAGCTGAATGCCCTGCGGCACCCGCTGTTGCAGGTCGCGCAGCAGGGCAGACCCGGAACGCACCGCCAGCAGCCCCCTCACCAGGGCTCCATTGGCCTGCCCCACCTGGGCCAGCCTCCCCTGCTCACTGCGCACGCTGCCTTCGAACTGGGCCACCTCCGCCTCCACCGAAGAGAGATTGGCCAGCGCGGAGGACACCATGGCGCTGCGCAGGGCAACCAAACCGGCCGCACCCAGCGCCAGGCCGAGTAGTGCTGAACCGATCGTCAGCCCTCTGAGCAGGCTCTGCCGGTACAACCTGCCTGCCTCTGCCGGCTCCGGCAGACCCAGCTCCAGCCGTTTCTCACGCAGCAGATCGAAAGGGGTTGAAGTCATCGGGCCAGCAGCAGTTCTCCCAGACCCGCCAAGTGCATCGAACCGTACTCACCCCTGTCCACGAGTTCCACCGGCAGATCCAGTCGCTCCTCCAGAACGGACGCCTGCTCAAGCGGTTCAGCCTGCAGCAGCCGCAGCGGCCCATCCCCGAGGTGACGGCGGCAGAACTCAACGGCGCGGAGCAGAGCCTGGACCATGGCCTCGGTTTCACCCGGGAGCCTCAGCTCAAACTCCGGCACCCCGTCCCGCCACACCAGCAGATCAAAGCCGTCGACAAGCGGCTGCAGCAGAGCGACCAACGCCTCGGGCTCGCTGCGATCCAGCAGCGACTGCAGGGCCATGTGCAGACAGGCCTGGGAGGGGATCAGATGGCGCAACACCGTGCCGGAGATGGCGAAGGTCTCGATCCAGGCATTGAGGCTCTGCAGCGAAGTGCCCACCACCAGCGAGCCCCCAGCTGGCTCCTCCAGGGGCTGGACAGCGAGGGCAGCCTGCTCGAGGCCAAAGGGCCAGCCCAGCGGCACCGCCCGCTCCCGCAGTGCCTCCACCGGATCCTCCGGT
This sequence comes from Prochlorococcaceae cyanobacterium, assembly GCA_040399265.1. Classification (GTDB taxonomy): domain Bacteria; phylum Cyanobacteriota; class Cyanobacteriia; order PCC-6307; family Cyanobiaceae; genus NIES-981. The sequence goes on along the minus strand of JBBASO010000030.1, from coordinate 23,484 downwards.
TCGTACCCCTCCGGCCATTCCAGCAGCCGCCAGTGGCTCACCTGCCGGGGCAACGCCACCACCGCCGCCACATCCGGGGCGCTGTGCTCAAGCAGCAGGTCACCGATGAAGTCGCCCAGGGCGTCGAATGCCACCGGCACTCCCTGACGGCAGGTGCGAGCCGGCAGGGGAGCCGACCAAATGTCGGGATCCGGCCGACCACGCCGAAACCCCTGGCCGATCAGGAGCTCCGGATCGCTGAAATCCAGGAGCATCAGCCTGGGGAAGAGTTCCATCTGCAGCGGGCGCCATTGCGCCTGGATTGCCGCCAGCACCAGGAACCCTCCAGAACTTCCAAAACTTAACCAAGGTTCAGCGCCAGACCAGCCCGGTACCGACCGCTTCGCCGATGTGGCCTAGGCCGTGGCGTTCGAGCTGCAAGCTCAGACCGTCGAGAATGGCCGGGACGAGGGCCGGACCGCGATAGATCCAGCCGGTGTACACCTGCACCAGGGAAGCGCCGGCGCTGATCCGCTCCCAGGCCGCCTCCGCCGAATCGATACCGCCTACACCAATCAGGGGCAGAGCGGGACCTGCGGTGGCCCGCAACCGGCGCAGCACCTCCAGAGCCCGGTGCCGCAGAGGGGCGCCGCTCAGCCCCCCCGCCTCCTCCGCCAGGGTGCGGCCAGTGGACGACAAGCGCCGCTGCCCCAGTCCGAGCCTGTCCAGACTGGTGTTCACGGCAATCACGCCGGCCAGTCCCTCCTGGTAGGCAAGCCGGGCGATCGCATCGATGGCGTCATCCTCCAGGTCGGGGGCGATCTTCACCAGCAAAGGCGGGCAACCGGGCAGCCGTCGCAGCCGCTCCACCAGACGACGCAGCAGCACCTCATCCTGCAGATCCCGCAGCCCCGGCGTGTTGGGGGAACTGACGTTGATCACCGCGTAATCGGCGAGGGGCGCCAGCTGTTCCAGGGAAGCGGCGTAATCGTCTGGCGCCTGCTCCAGCGCGGTGAGCTTCGACTTACCGAGATTGATGCCGAGCACCGCCGGCCGCTGACCGGGCGGCTGGAGCCGCTGACGTTCAAGCAGGCGACTGCAGGCCTTGGCGCCCAGGTTGTTGAAGCCCATGCGGTTGAGGGCAGCCTGCTCGGCCGCCAGACGAAACAGCCGGGGCCGAGGATTGCCTGGCTGGGCATGCCAGGTGATCGTGCCCAGTTCGGCGAAACCGAAGCCGAACTGATGCCAGATGCCGGCCGCCACGCCGTTCTTGTCGAACCCGGCCGCCAGTCCCACCGGATTGGCGAAGCGGCAACCGAACAGACTCTGCTCCAAGCGGGGATCGCTGCGACGCAGCTCGGAGGCGAGTCCGGCCAGTGCCCCTTGCACGAGCGGCCAGTCGCGGCGCAGAGACGCCTGCGCCAGGGCCGTCAACGCCAACCGGCTCAGCTGCTCAGCATCAGCGCCCTCGTCCTGGCTGAGCAAAGGGCCCAGCAGCCGCCCATAGAGCGCGGCCGTGGCATCGCTTCGCTTCATGGCCTCACCCCGCCGCTTCGCTCCCTCCTCCGCCATGGGCCAGCTCACTCCCGCTCGGCCAATCCTGGCGTCTCCCGCACCAGACGCCAGCGGCCATCCGCGAGCGGTTCCACCCGCCAGTCGCGCCAGGCGAAGGCGTCGCGGCGCTGCTCGAGCCGGCGCACCGGCTGCTCGAGCAACTGGGCCAGCTCCAGCAGGCTGAGGCCGTGGCCGCCCTCGGCCAGCCGGTCGGCCAGCTCCAGCCGGCTGAGAAGTTGCAGCAGGGGGGCAGGCGCCGGATCGTCGGGGGCGGCAACGACAGGATCACCCGGCCCCGGGCCGTCGGCCAGCGCCGGCGCAGCCCCCCGGGCGAAGGCCACGGCGATGGCGTCGCAGCGGTCGTTGTCGGGATCACCGCTGTGGCCTTTCACATGGCGGAGGCGCACATCCGCGAGGCGAGCGGCATCAAGCTCCTCCCAGAGGTCGCGGTTCAGCACCGGTCCACCCGAGGCCGTTCGCCAGCCCTTGCGCTTCCAACCGTGAATCCAGCGCTCCAGTCCGTCGATCAGATAGCGGCTATCGGTATGGATCACCAGCTCGGGGTGGCGAGGCAGGTCACGCAGCTGCTGCATCAAGGCCAGCGCTGCCGTGAGCTCCATGCGGTTGTTGGTGGTGGCGGGATCGGCCCCGCCGAACTCCCGCACAGAGCCATCCTCAAAACGCAGCAACGCTCCCCAGCCGCCGGGACCCGGATTGCCACTGCAGGCCCCATCACAGGCCGCGGCCACCACCCTCACCGGCTCAGGACCCACTGGACAACCACCCGGTTTCCGCTAAAGAGACACCCTGATTCCACCATGCGCCCAGCCGGCGGGAGCACCATTCATGCGCAACCCATCCCTGCGCAGCCTGCTCGTGCTCTCCGGAGCGGGCTGTCTGGCCTTAATCCCCCTGCTCGCCCAACCGCTGGTGCGGGCCGCTTCCCCGTTTGCCAGCGACCCTGTTCAGCGCGACAAGATGATCGCCCTGGCCCAACCGCTCGGGGACGGCCGCTGGAACCTGGCGGTGTTCGAGCAACGCGAGCCTGCGCCGCCCTGCTGGCGGCGCCATACGGATGGCAGCGTCACCACCTACGAAACCCATCTGAGCGAGGCAACCTGTGGCCGCTACCTCTCCAGCAATGCCTACTCGCTGCGGGTGGCCGGCACCGACCTGCGCCATCCCTGGCGGCTGAGAATCGAGGAGCAGAACGGCCAGCTCAGGCTGGTGGCAATCGGCAGCCAGCAACCCCAACCTCTGCTGGTGGGTCGCGGCCTTGTCGCCGGTTCAAGGCCCGTGGAACTGCAGCTGGCCGAAGGCTGGGGTTTCGAGCGACGGTTCTACGAGGGCCAGCGCCTCAGCCACCTGTATGTGGCCAACCCCAATCCCCTGCCAGTGCTGATGGCCCAAGCCCGCAGTGGCGGGCGAGGGCTGCTGGCAGCCGCCCCCCTGCCGCCGCCGCCGCCGGGAACCGACAGCGATCTGCGCGGCCAGCGCAGCAGGCGCGACCGCGTTTCGAAGCCCCTGTCCAACCGGTCCATCACGGCCAGCGATACCCAACCAACCTCCCGGCTTGAGCGCCTCACCCGACTGCAGCCGGATGCAGCCCCCCGCCAGCGGCGGTTCATTCAGTCGCAGTCTTTGGCCTTCGGCAGCAATGGCGAGGAGCAAAGCGGCGGCGTGATCGCCCTGCAGGTCGTGCCGTATCAACCCTGACCACCAGGCAAGGCCACCACTTACCGGAGTGTCCCCCAGCCCTGGCCTGGCATCAAACACCCCCCTTAAGGTCTGTTTGTGTGAGGAGTGAGGAACGACCATTCCAGGGTCGAAACGAGGACAGACTCCCGGAAACCGTTCCAACCTTCAGCCCTGCCTTTGGCGGGGCTTTTTTTTGTTTTTTGCTGTTGACAGTCACACCTGATCAGACAACGAAAAGCCGGCCCTAACGGGCCGGCAGAACAGGCGGATCGCCGCAGCGAGCCGGCCATTGAGTCACTTGATGGCGACTTTGCCACCAACTTCTTCGATGGCCTTCTTGAGAGCCTCGGCTTCATCTTTGGAGACACCTTCCTTCACCGCCTTGGGAGCGGCTTCCACCAGAGCCTTGGCTTCGCCCAGGCCGAGGCCGGTGGCCTCGCGCACGGCCTTCAGCACCTTGATCTTGGCGGCGGCGTCGAAGCTCTCAAGCACGACGTCGAATTCGGTCTTCTCCTCAACGGCCTCGGCAGCGGCTCCACCACCAGCGGGAGCAGCCATCACCACACCCGCGGATGCGGCAGCGGATACGCCGAAGGCCTCTTCAATCTGCTTGACAAGCTCAGAGGCTTCCAGCAGAGAGAGGGTTTTCAGTTGTTCGAGAATTTGGTCGGTAGTAGCAGACATGGTTGGGAATCAGCAACAGAAACGGGAAGTCGCTTGAGCTCAGCTGCCGCCTTCGGCGTGCTGCTTGAGCGCCCGGGCGAGACCGGACGGAACCTCGTTGATGCCCACGGCAACCTTGGTGGCCACGGCATTGATCGCACCGGCGATCTGGGCCATGAGCACCTCCTTGGAGGGCAGATCCCCGATGGCCTTGATGTCGTTCTGGGAGAGGAGCTTGCCTTCGAACAGGCCGCCCTTCACTTCCGACTTCTTCGTATCCTTCTGGAAGGATTGAATGGCCTTCACCGCGCCACCCACGTCGCCCGTGACGAGCACGAAGGCGTTGGTGCCGGTGAGCAGGGAATCGAGTTCCGACCAGGCGCTGTTGCCATCGATGGCCCGGCGCATCAAGGTGTTTTTGGTCACCTTGCAAATGCCGTTGCTGGCCTGCAGACGGGTCCGCAGATCAGACATCTCCTTGATGGACAGGCCCTTGTAATCAAGGACCAGCGCCAGTTCGGCCTCGCCGAGGAGCCCCTTGAGCTCATCGACGATCTGTTGCTTGTTCTCCAGCGTGCGGCCCATAGGGAAGGAACGGATCGGGGGAACAAGCCGGGAACGCGGCCCTGGACTCCTGGGTGAGCAACCGGTAGAACCGGATGACCATCAGGTTTCGAGGCCGCTGCACGTTCCGGGCCTGTGAACCCCCCGACAGCCAAAGGCCACTGGGAGAAGCAGGCAGAAACCTGTCGCGTTCACCTCGGCAGGACTTAAGGGCGTGCCTGCTGTCTTGGGTAGGGCGCGTGCCCTTCTGGACAAAGCCAGTTTCTCAGCTTAACAGCTAAAGGTACGCAGACCAGCAACCCCCATCGGCCAACTGGCGAGCCCCACCGATGGTGGGGCTCCAGCCGCTGCTCAGCCCTCCAGCTTCAGGTCCTGCAGGGCAGCGAAGTCGACCGACACGGAAGGGCCCATCGTTGAGGTGACATAGAGCGAACGCCAGTAACGCCCCTTGGCGCCGCTGGGCTTGTTGCGGTCGATCGTTTCCTGCAGAGCCTTGAGATTGGCCAGCAGCTTGGCCACATCGAAGCTGGCCTTGCCGAAACGCACGTGCACGATGCCGGTTCGGTCGGCCCGGAACTCCAGTTTGCCGGCCTTGAATTCGGCGATGGCACCAGCCAGATCGGTGGTGACGGTGCCGGCCTTGGGGTTCGGCATCAGGCCACGGGGACCGAGCACCCGTCCGAGTTTGGCCACCTTAGGCATCATGTCGGGGGTGGCGATCAGCAGATCGAACTCCATCTCCCCCTTGGCGATGGTGTCCACCAGCTCCTCATCGCCGGCCAGGTCGGCACCTGCGGCCTTGGCGGCGGCGACCGCTTCACCGCGGGCGATCACGGCGATGCGGATGGTCTGACCGGTGCCATGGGGCAGGGCCACGGTGGTGCGCAGCTGCTGGTCGGTGTACTTGGGATCGATCCCCAGGCGCACGTGGGCTTCGATCGTCTCGTCGAACTTGGCGTTGGCATTGGCCTTCACCAGTTCGAGGGCCTCGAGTGGTGCATAGGCCTGGTCAGCGACCTTGGCGGCCAGTTCGGAATAGCGCTTGGAAACGTTGGGCATGGCAGGAATGGGGTGCGGGCGATTCAGAGGCGGCGTGCAGGTTGCTTGCAGACCGACTGGATCTCCCCCGATAAAGGGATGAAACGGTGAGAGATGACGGAACCGGAACGGATCAGTCGTTGACGGCGACGCCCATGTTGCGGGCGGTGCCTTCGATGATGCGCATGGCCGACTCCACGCTGGTGCAGTTGAGATCGGGCAGCTTGGTCTTGGCGATCTCCTCGAGCTGGGCACGGGAAATGGCACCGGCCGACCCCTTGGAGGAGGTGGCGGCACCCTTCTCGATGCCGGCGGCCTTGGAGATCAGCACCGAGGCGGGCGGGGTCTTGGTGATGAAGGTGAAGCTGCGGTCTTCAAAGACCGAGATCTCCACCGGAATCACATAACCGGCCTTGTCCTGGGTGCGGGCGTTGTACTCCTTGCAGAACGCCATGATATTGACGCCGTGCTGACCGAGGGCAGGACCCACGGGGGGCGCCGGGTTGGCTTTGCCGGCCTGGAGGGCCAGCTTGATCACGGCTACGACTTTCTTGGCCATCGTCTGGTGCTGGGGGGCGGGTCTGCGGATGGCTCCCATCGCCGGGAGCGTTCAGGCACGGCCGCCCTCCGCAGGGAGACGGCCGCTGAGCGGAGACGGGGTCTCAGCTCTGCTTGCTGATCTGGGAGAACTCGAGTTCCACCGGGGTTTCCCGGCCGAAGATCGAAAGCAGGGCCTTGAGCTTGTTGCGCTCGCCGCTCACCTCGATCACCTCGCCCTGGAAATCCTTGAACGGACCGGCCGTGACAAGAATCTGATCGCCTTCTGTCAGGTCGACCTTCACCACCGGCTTCTTCTCGGCCGCCCGCTTGAAGATGCGATCCACCTCCTGGCGGCTGAGGGGCCTGGGCTTGATGTGGCCGCGGGCGCGGGCGGTGGCACGACGCTCTTCAGCCCCGACGAAATTGATCACGTTCGGGGTGCTGCGCACCGCCATCATCGTGTCTTCATCGAGCACCATCCGCACCAGCACATAGCCGGGAAACACCTTCTCTTCCGTGCTGGTGCGATTGCCGTCCTTCTTGATCTTCACCCCGGGAGTCTGGGGAATCTCGATCTCGAGAATGCGGTTGCTCACACCGAGAGTGACCGCCCGCTGCTCCAGGGTGGCCTTCACCTTCTTCTCGCAGCTGGAGGCAACCTGCACGGCATACCATCGCGCCACCTGGCGCTTCTCGGATGCATCGACCGGCGCGGAGCCAGCGTCAGGCATGCCAGCGAGGGCCCCGTCCTGGGAATCCAGTGAGCTCAGGGCATCGCTGGCGGGATGGATGTCTGACAGGGTCTCGGACACGGTGCTGGGGGAGAGGAAGAACAGACGGGAAAGGGAATTCAGCGGATCAGATTCAGCGGCACAGGCTCAGCGGAACACCTGGGTGGCCGCCCAGCCGTAGAAGCGGTCGATGGCAGCGATCGCCGCAGCCGACAGGCCCACCATCAGGATCACGGCCACCGATTCGCTGAACAACTGCTGACGGCTGGGCCAGACCACCCGCCGCAGCTCATCGAGGGTGGCTGCCATGAAGCCGGCCTGCTCAGGGGACGCGGCCAGGTTCCCGCTCCCCTGCCGGGTGCTGAAGTCCAGGCCAGGCTGGCCTTGGTCCGACTGAGATGGCTCAGGCTGCTGAAAATCCGCAGGCTGAGAATCCAGTGGCTGAGAATCCCGGGGCTGCGGATCAGCCTGTGACGGATTCGGCTGAGGCGAATCGGGCTCCAACGGTGGGCTCCAGAGATGCAGTGAGTCGTAAACAGTCAGTCATAAACAGTGAGCTGACGTGCGGTAACCAGACTTCCAATGGCCAGGCCGGGGTACCGAAGAACGGTGGGTTGACCGGAACTGGCTGACCGGGACTGGTTGACTTGAACAACGGCTTCAGGATTGCCGGCTCTGTGACCGGGCCTTCGGCCTGTGCTGTGAATCGGCGATGTCTCAGGAAGAGATCACGCAACCGGTGCCGCAGAGGATGCGACGCCGGCCATACCCACAAACGGCCACCCTACCGGACGTTGTTCCCCGGGGAGTCTGGGCCGCCGTTATCTGGAACGGCCAGAAACTCCAGATCAGCCGCCCCGCCGGCCAGTTGCCGCACCCGCACGCCAGCTGCGCCGCTGAACCGCTCGGCCAGCAATGCGGTTGCCAGCGGATTCTCCAGACGACGACGCAGCACCCGCCGCAACGGCCGCGCTCCGTATTCGGGTTCGTATCCCAACCGGGCCAGGGCATCCACCACCGGCTCCTCCACCTCCAGCGCCAGCCCCTGCTCCGCCAGCAAGACGGCCAGTTCGGCCAGCTGCAGGCGCACGATGCGCTGCAGATCCGCCTGGCCGAGGGGGCGGAAGCGGATCACTTCATCGATGCGATTGAGGAATTCCGGCCTGAACTGGGTGGCGAGCGCCTGATCGATCTCCTGGTCGAGCCGGTCGTCAGCACCAGCTCCGCTTCGCGCTGCCTCCAGAATCGCTCGGCTGGCCAGGTTGCTGGTCAGGATCACCACCGTGTGGCGAAAGTCCACCGTGCGGCCCTGGGAATCGGTGAGGCGGCCGTCATCGAGCACCTGCAGCAGCAGGTTGAACACCTCCGGATGGGCCTTCTCCACCTCATCCAGCAGCAGCACCGCGTAGGGCCGGCGCCGCACCGCCTCGGTGAGCTGGCCGCCCTCCTCGTAACCCACATAGCCCGGGGGAGCACCCACCAGGCGGGCCACGGCGTTGCGCTCCATGAACTCGCTCATGTCGAGGCGCACCAGGGCGTCGTCCTCATCGAACAAGGCCGCGGCGAGGGCCTTGGCCAGCTCGGTCTTGCCCACACCGGTGGGGCCGAGAAACAGGAAGGAACCGACCGGCCGGGTGGGCGCCTGCATGCCCGCCCGCGCGCGACGGATCGCCGCCGCCACCGCCGCCACCGCCTCCGGCTGACCGATCACCCGTTCCGCCAGCCGCTGCTCCAGCTCCAGCAGTTTCAAACGCTCCCCCGCCAGCAGCTGCTGCACGGGAATGCCGGTGGAACGGGCCACCACATCGGCCACATCGCCAGGCTCCACCTGTTCGCGCAGCATCGTGTCGGCCTGCATCTCGCGCTCGAGCGCCTCGCGCCGCTGCAGCACGCCCCGCAGCTGGTCGTACTCCAGGCGGGCCGCCTCTTCCTGATCACCGGCCCGTTCCGCCTCGGCGATGGCATGGCGCAGCTCCTCGTCCTGCTGGAGCAGATCCCGCAGCTCCGCCATCCGCTCGCGCTCCGCCTGCCAGCGGCGGCGCAGCTGCTGCAGCGACTCCGTCGCCGCCTGGCGCTGGGCCTGCAGGGCAACCCGCTCGCTCTGCGGTGCCGCCTCCGCCGAAAGCAGGGCCAGCTCGACGCGCCGCAACTCCGCTTCAGCCGCCTCCACCGCCTCGGGCTTCGACGTCACCTCCATGCGCAGCTCGGCTGCGGCCTCATCGATCAGATCGATGGCGGAATCGGGCAGACAACGGTCACTGATGTAGCGATCCGCCAGCCGCGCCGCTGCGACCAGGGCACCATCGCTGATCGTGACCCCGTGATGGAGCTCGTAGCGCTCCTTCAGGCCCCGCAGAATCTCCACGCAGGTGTCCAACCCGGGCTCGCGGATCAACACCTGCTGGAAGCGCCGGTCAAGGGCCGGATCCCTGGCGATGCTGCGGCGGTACTCATCAGGGGTGGTGGCGCCGATGCAGCGCAGCTCGCCACGGGCCAGGGCCGGCTTGAGGATGCTGCCCGCATCAGCGCTGGAACGGTCACTGCTCACCACCGTGTGCAACTCGTCGATGAACAGGATCACGCCGCCCTCCCCCCGACTTTCGCCCCGTCCCTCACCCCTGGATTCGGCGTCGCGCACCTCAGCCAGCACACTGCGCAGGCGCTCCTCGAACTGGCCGCGGTACTTGGCCCCGGCGATCAGCGCCCCCAGATCCAGGGCCACAAGCCTGAGGCCGCGCAGAGCGTCGGGCACCTCGCCCACCACGATTCGCTGGGCCAGCAACTCCGCCACCGCCGTCTTGCCCACACCGGGCTCACCGATCAGCACCGGATTGTTCTTGCTGCGGCGCGAGAGCACCTGAATCAGACGACGGATCTCGCCGTCGCGACCCACCACCGGATCCAGCTCACCGGCACGGGCGGCGGCGGTGAGATCGCGGCCGTAGCGCTCCAGTGCTGGCACGTCCGCCGGTTCAGCCTCCAGGCGCAGCCCCGGATCGGCCTGCCGGAGTGACTGGGCGGGAGCGGCATCGATCCAGACATCGGCGCCAGCCGGTGGGGAAGCCGCAGACTCGGTGCTGTCCGCGCCGTTGAAACCAAGGGCGGACGATGACGCGGCAACAGCTGGCGGCGCAGGAGCTGCAGGAGCTGCGGGAGCTGGGGCCGCCAGCCCGAGCCGGCGCAGCAGCTGCTCCTCGCTCAGCCCTTCGGCCGAGAGCACGGCCGCCCCCAGGCGCGGCTCATCGAGCAGGGCCAGCAGCAGATGGGGCAGATCCACCAGCCTGGACCCCCAGGCGGCCCGGCGGCGATCGGCATCCTCCAGCAGCTCCTCAAGGGCGTCGCCGATGAACAGCTCATCGCCGCTGCCGGGAGGTTGATCGAGGCAGAAGGCCTCCACCGCGTCAAGGACGCGATCGGCATCGATCGGCAGCTGCTCGACCCAGCCGGCGAAGCGGCGGTCGAGCAGCAGGGCCTGGAGCAGGTGCTCCACATCCATCGCGCCATGGCGCCAGCGGCGGGCGGTGTCCTGGCTGGCCAGCAGCAGCTCCCAGGCGTCGTCGCTGAACCGATCCGGCTCGCTGGTGAGAGAGGGGGCGGGCGGAGGGGAGGCAACCATGGCAGCAGGCATCGATACGGACGAGGTCAGGCGGCCGACGCACGGGAGGCGAGCTCGATCAACTCCACCTTGTACCCGTCCGGATCCTCCACGAAGGCGATCACCGTGCTGCCGTGCTTCATCGGCCCGGGCTCGCGCACCACCCGGCCGCCCTTGCTGCGAATGGCATCGCACACGGCCTGAATGTCGTCCACACCCAGGGCGATGTGGCCGTAACCGTCGCCCAGGTCGTAGCGATCGGTGTCCCAGTTGTGGGTGAGTTCCAGCACGCTGTGCTCACTTTCATCGCCGTAACCGACGAAGGCCAGGGTGAACCGGCCGGAGGGGTACTCCTTGCGGCGCAGCAGCCGCATGCCGAGCACCTCGGTGTAGAAGGCCAGGGAGCGGTCCAGATCGCCCACCCGGAGCATGGTGTGCAGCAGTCGCATGGTGACGAGAGGAGAGGCTGGCAAGAGGGTGGGGAATCGGCGGAGCCGTTGAAACCGCCGGACCAGGCTCTGGCCTGAATGCAGCCATGGCCGCAACCATTGTGATCAGCGCGGCCAGCCCCCCGTCCAGGTCGACACGCCGGCGGTGCCCATTGCCACAAATGCCAGGGCGGGGGCGCCCCATAAGATCCCCCCAGACAGCTTGTAGGCGAGCCTGTGTTCGACTCCCTCGACCTTGTGATCGACACCGTGGTGGCCCGGGAGGTGCTCGATTCCCGCGGCACCCCCACCGTGGAGGCGGAGGTGATGCTGGAGGGAGGTGCCAGCGGCCGGGCGATGGTGCCCAGCGGCGCCAGCACCGGCGCCCACGAGGCCCATGAACTGCGCGACGGCGGCAACCGCTACCAGGGCAAGGGCGTGGAGCAGGCGGTTAACAACATCGAAGAGCGGATCGCCCCCGCCCTCTGCGGCCTCAGCGCCCTCGACCAGGCGGCCGTCGATGCGGCGATGATCGAACTCGACGGCAGCGATAACAAAAGCGCCCTGGGGGCCAACGCGATCCTGGCCGTGAGCCTGGCCACGGCCAGGGCGGCGGCATCCGGGGTGGGGCTACCCCTCTACCGCTACCTGGGCGGCCCGATGGCCACCCTGCTGCCGGTGCCGTTGATGAATGTGATCAACGGCGGTGCCCATGCGGCCAACAGCCTGGATTTTCAGGAGTTCATGCTGGTGCCCCACGGGGCGCCCAGCTTCCGGGAAGCCCTGCGCATGGGTACGGAGGTGTTCCATGTGCTCAAGGGCCTGCTCAAGGACAGGGGTCTGAGCACGTCCGTGGGCGACGAGGGCGGCTTCGCCCCCGACCTGGGCAACGTGGAAGCGGGTGACCTGCTGATCCTGGCCATCGAGAAAGCCGGTTACCGCCCGGGTGATCAGATCTCCCTGGCCCTGGATGTGGCCAGCACCGAATTTTTCAACGATGGCCGCTACGCCTTCGATGGCGGCAGCTACAGCAGCGCCGAGATGGTCGATCAGCTGGCAGCCCTGGTAAACCGCTTCCCGATCGTGTCGATCGAGGACGGCGTGGCCGAGGATGACTGGGACGGCTGGAAGCTGCTCACCGAGAAGCTGGGCACCACCGTGCAGCTGGTGGGCGACGACCTGTTCGTGACCAATACCAGCCGCCTGCAGCGCGGCATCGACCTGGGGGTGGCCAACTCGATCCTGATCAAGGTGAATCAGATCGGCTCGCTCACCGAGACCCTGCAGGCGATCGATCTGGCAGGGCGCGCCGGTTACACCAGCGTGATCAGCCACCGCAGCGGCGAAACCGAAGACACCACGATCGCCGATCTCTCGGTGGCCACCCGGGCCGGTCAGATCAAGACCGGCTCCCTCAGCCGTAGCGAGCGCGTGGCCAAGTACAACCAGCTGCTGCGCATCGAGGACGAACTGGGCAGCCAGGCGGTCTATGCCGGTGCGGTCGACCGGGGCCCCCGCGGCAAAGCCGCCTGACGGGCCCAGCTACACTTTCTCTCGGTTCAGATGCAGAAGGGTTGCATGGGCCCGGTTGCCGCCCCAGCCTTGGCTGAGCGTTCATCAGGGTCTGCCGCCGGCATCCAGGCTCTTTGCTGTGATTGATCAGAGCGATCAGCCACTCACCAGCCCTCCAAACTCCGCTGCCAGCGGTGCGACGGAACTGCTGACGCCAGTCGAAGCCAGAGTGATGGATGCGATCGGCTGCTCGAAGCTCTGTTATTTGCTGGCAGGGATCGGCCTCGGCCTGAGTAGCGCCGCCGGGCTGTTCACCTATTCCTTGCTGCATGAACAGCAGGAATCGGTGGGGGCGGCGGTGGTGGACCACATCGCCTCCTCCACCTGCACGGCGATCAACAACGCCCTGGCCGCCCTGGCCGTGGCCCGCAGCGATGTGCTCAGCGGCGAACCCAAGGGGGAGCGCACCGAGCCGGAATGGACGGCGGCCGTGGGCGTGGTGAGTACCGGCAGCTGGCAGCTGGAAGACTTCCATGCCGCTGGCATCAGTGCCGATCAGGCCATCGCCAGTCTGCGCAGCCTGCCACCCCGGAGCCTGGAGCCGGTGGCAGGCAGCCCGATCCGGGAGGCTCTGGATCGGGCACCCGCAAGCCTCCACCAGGAGGTCCGCGCGTTCGGCTGCAGTGCCGGCTACGGGCTCGCATCGGAAGCCGTGCGGATCTACGCGATCCCTGATCCCTCAGCGCCGGCGAGACCGGCAGGCAAAAGCCCCTGGTTTGCCCTGCTCTACGGTCCCTGGGGTCAGGAGAATCGGCTGAAGACGGCCTTTGCCCTGCTGAATCTCCACACCATCACCCTGGGGGTGAGTGGCCACGACCGGCATGGCCATGGCTTTGACGGTCTGTTCCATGGGGGCAGCGGCCGGTTGGAGATGGCCACCGGCCTGAGCCCGGCCTCTGTGCTCAACGACCAGCTCACCCTGCACCAGGCGCTGCCGAGCCTGGGTGCCGAAGACCACAAGCTGCTCGGCCTGCGGATCATTCCCTTCGCCAACCGGATCCTGCGCACCGAGCTGAGCGTGGATCATCGGCAGCTCGACCGGGGCGCCCGTCGCAGCGCGGCGTTCGTCATTTTCATGGGGCTGCTGGCCACCTCTGCGGTGGTGCTGATCAGCCGCCGCACCGAACTGAAACTTCACCGACTCAACCTGTCGCTCCTGCAGGAGAGCCGCACCGATGGCCTGACCCGCCTGGCCAACCGCCGCGCCTGGGATGACGCGCTGGTGCGGGAGGAAGGCCGACGTCAGCGGCACGGCCATCACTACGGGCTGGTGGTGGTGGACCTGGATGACTTCAAGCGGGTCAACGATGCGGAGGGGCACCAGATGGGCGATCAGGTGCTGCAGACCGCCGCGGCCCGGATGACCGCCGTGCTGCGGGAAAGCGATCTGCTGGCCCGGGTGGGCGGCGATGAATTCGCCGTGCTCAGTTTCGACCCCACACTGGAGGGGCTGAACAGCCTGAGAAATCGCCTGCAGCAGGCGCTGGAGTCTGCGGGCATCCCTGCCTCAATCGGCGCAGCCCTCAGCGGAGACCAGGCGACCCTGGAGCAGACCTGGGCCGAAGCCGACGGAGCGATGTACCGCTGCAAGAGTGGCATGTCCAGAGCAGATCCGGCTCGCCCCGCCGACTCCACGGTCCTCTCCATCCCGATCGACACCAACCGATGAAAAGCCTCAATGCCGCCATGAATCGCCTCAAGCGGGCGCTCGGACTGCCCGAGACGGTGAGTGTGCTGGGCCTGGTCAAGATGTGCCCGATCCTGGCATTCCTCAGCCTGCTGATCGTGACCGCCCTGGCGGTGACGGCGCTGAGCTGATCAGTGGGCCAGCAGCATCGGATCGCTCCGCCTGAGCGAATGTCGCGACTTGATGGTCAACGCGCGCAAGACTAATCCAATTCCGACTTCTTGGCAGGTTTCTTGTAGAGATTCCAAAGCCTCGGATCATGGCTGCAGTGTGTTTCTACGCTCAGAACGTTGCTTCAGCTTTGCCTCCATGCGCCCCCTTCGTTTTTGCTGGTCTGGCGTCTCCCTGCCCAGTCTTTTCACCGTCCGTCGCCTGTTGATGGTGGCCTTGGCGGGCCTGCTGGCTCTGAACCTTGCCGCCTGCTCCGGCGCCACCCTCAGCCAGGCCACGGATGCAGCACGCACGGCCGCATCCGTGGCCAAAACCGCTGCCGATCTGACCGGCAACGAGCAATTGAAAGCCGTGGTGACGCCTGTGCTGAACCTGTTGAACAGCACCGAACAACAGGTTGAGGCCGGCAACATCAGCGCTGCCAGCACCACGATGCAGACATTCCGCAGCCTCTGGGATACGGCCCAACCCGTAGTGAAGCTGGCAGCAGGTTCCAACTACGGCCTGATCGACAAAGGGGTGAAGCTGGTGCTGAACACCTTCGGCGGAGAGGCAGTCCCCACGCAGAACACAGCCCTCGCCGCCGTGAAAGGCCTGATCGGTCCACTGACCGCCCTGCTGGGCTGAACCAGCCGAATCGTCCGGGGTGGAACGACAATTCTTCACGTTTGACTGCGAACCGCCCCGACTCCCGAATACTTTCAACAGATCAACAGCCACAGCATCAGCCGCTGACGACTGTTGGTCTGTGTTTGATTCTTTTGATTCAACTGAAACCATGGCCCTGTTCGATTCCGCACTCGAGTCTGTTCTGTCCAGGATCTCCTCGAGCCTCAGTGGAGATCAGACCCAATCGATGGTCAAGGGCGTGATCGCTCAGGTGGGTGGCCTCAAGGGGCTGGCTGACCGTTTCAACACCACTGGCCTGACGGACCTGTTCAACAGCTGGGTGAGCCTGGGTGAGAACGGCGCGATCAAGCCCGAACAGATCGAAGCGGTGCTGGGCAACCAGACCGTGCAGCAGATCGCCCAGAAGCTCGGCATCGACACCGACAAGGCCGCGGCCACCCTCTCCCAGCTGCTGCCCCAGGTGATCGACAAGCTCACCCCCGATGGCGTGCTCCAGGATCTGGACGGCGACGGCAAGCCGGATGCCCCAGTCCGCAACGCCTGAGGCACTGCCAGCTGTCGCTCAGGGGGCCGGCAGCAGGCTGAGTAGGTCTGGGGATCCTCAGACCTACTCAGCCTGCACGGCCTGCAGATCCCCGGAGCCCGATCCCGGACCAGACAGGTTCAGGAATCGCTGGTGGAGGAAGGGGGGCTGATCACGCCCGGTAGCTGATCGAGTCGGCCATCCCGCTTCAGGCGAGCCTGCAGCTTCAGCCAGCTGAAGCCCACCGGCAGACTGAGCACCAGCGGCACAGCCACTAGGGTGGGCCTGACACTGCTGGCCAGCAGGGCAGCCGCCACGGCCAGCCCGGCGAGCAGCATCGACTGCCCGGACGACTGCTGGGCCAGAGCCAGACGGCGCAGCAGTCGATCGGTCTCACCGGCCCGGATCTGCACCTGCAGATCACCCTGCTCGATCCGCGCCAGGCTGTCGTCGAGGCGGCGGGGGATGCCCAGGGCACGGCTGCCCACCTCCACCGCCTGGCGAGACAGCTCGCCGAACAGATCGCCGCTGGCGGCAGCGCTGCCGCCCTTGCCCAGTGCCTGGCCCGAACCCGGCCCGCCGGAGGATGTCATCAGGGGCAGCAGGTAGGGGCGGGCAATCGCCACCAGGCTAAAGCCGGGATCGAGGCTGCGGCCGACCCCCTCGAACGTGGAGAGGGCCCGCATCACGAAGATCAGCTCCGGCGGCAGACGGAAGGGCTGGCCGTACACCAGGGCGTACAGATCACCCGAGAGCTTGTTGAGCACGTTGGCGGAGAACGGGGGCGTGAGCGCCTCGTTGAGCATCACACGCACGAGCCGCCGCACAGGCCCCGGATCCACGCCGGCGGCAAGCACACCAGCCGCCTGCAGCTCTTCCACCAGCATCGCCGCATCCCTGGAGGCGGCGGCGCGCACCATCCGACCGAGGCGGGAGCGCAGACGGGCAGAGAGCTGCCCCATCATCCCGAAGTCGTAGTAGATCAGGGCCCCATCGGGAGCCACGGCCAGGTTGCCGGGATGGGGATCGGCGTGGAAGAACCCGAAACGCACCAATTGCTGCAGGTAGCTGGCCGCCCCCTTCTCCGCCACCGCCGCCGGATCCACGCCCGCCTCAAGCAGCGACGGACGGTCGGTGATCTTGATGCCCGGCACGTAATCGAGGCAGAGCACCCGTCGGGCGCTCAGCTCCCACACCACAGCGGGGACGCGGATGCCGGGATCATCGAGGAACTGCTGGCGGAACCGGGCCGCGTGCTCCGCTTCGAGCCGGAAATCGAGCTCCCGCAGCAGCACCCTGCGGCACTCCTTGGCGATGCCCAGCCAGTCGCGACCCCGCCCCCAGCGGGGATGGCGCTGCACCACCGCCGCCACCTGCTGCAGCACCTCCAGATCGAGGCGGAACAGCCGCTCCAGTCCCGGGCGCTGCACCTTCAGCACCACCTGGCGGCCGCTGCGCAGACTGGCGCGGTGCACCTGCGCAAGGCTGGCTGAGCCGAGCGGAACGGGCGCGAGGTCGATGATCTCAGCGCAACGCTCCCCGAGCTCCTGCTCGAGCAAGGCCTGCACCACATCGAATCCGAAGGCCGGCACCCGGTCCTGCAGCTGCGCCAGCTCCTCCACCAGTTCGGCGGGGAGCACATCCGGCCGGGCTGACAGCAGCTGGCCCAGCTTGATGAAGGCCGAACCGAGCTCCAGAAAGCGCTGGGTGAGCCAGCGGGCGCGGCGCCTGGAGCGCAGGGAGCGGCGCTCGGCGGTGCACCCTCCCGGGTAGGTCCAGGGCTGGCCATCCCACCAGAGACCCAGGGCCAACCGCAGCGCCAGCCACCAGATCCGCAGCGGCCGCCAGACCAGCAGGCCCCGGCTCATCGGGAGCCGTCGAGCTGAAGACTGATCGTGGCGACCCGGGCCCGCAGAGCGTCGATCTGAGCCTGCAGATCCCCGGGCCCGGAGGGGGGCGGCGCAGCGACGTTGGGCGCCCGGGAACCAGCTGCCTCGCCGTGCTCCAGCCGCTCGGCTTCCTGTTCCACTTCTTCCCGGAACAGGCGCCACTCCTGGCGCAACCGCTCAGGGGCATCCTGAAGCAGCACGGCGGCGCCCGCAACGGCATCCAGCAGGCCGCTGCCGGCGCGGGCGGCGAGCCGTGAGACCGCAGCCTGAATCACCATCTGGGGAGCTGGCATGGCTGGGAAGCGCGACCCGAGCAGAAACTGTGGCAGATCGACCCCTCAGGGAGTGGGTGCGGCCGCCGGATCGGCAGGCACTGCTCCTGGAGCGGCAACGGGATCGGCCGGCAGCGGCAGCTCCACCGCCGGCTCGGCCGGCGGCAGGGGCTCAGGAGCAGGCTCGGGCTCGGGCTGGCGTGGGAGCTCCTGGGCCAGCGGTTTCGGGGGGGTTGCCGCCTCCTGGCGTTGTTGCTCTTCAAGCTCCAGCGCCCCCAGGTCAGCGCGGATCGGCCTCGCCGCGGCACCGACCCGCAGCCGCAGGCTCTCCAGGCTGGTGCCAGGGAAGGGCCGCACCTCAAAGGGCTGGTCAAGCTGCACCAGCTGGGGCAGCTGCAGAGTCATCAACCGGTGCACCACGCCATAGCCCACGCCGAAGCAGAAACCGGTCACCAGCAGCCTGGTCCACCGGCTCGGGGGCTGCTGGGGGAGTCTGGAGGCGGAACCGCCAGACGCAGCAGTGGCGACATCGGTGCCGGACCCCCGTGAGGGACGGGCCGTGTTGGAGCTGGTCATGGCCGCAGATTACGTCGTGTAATCGGCGTTGATGCGCACGTACTGGTCGGAGAGGTCGCAGCCCCAGGCCACGCCGCGGCCAGCACCGGCGCCCACCACCAGGCGGATCTGCACCATGTCGCCCTCAGGGCCGGCACCGCCGAGATACCGGCCGGCGGCACAGGCCTGGAGAGAAGCGCTGGCGGCACGGCGATCGAAGGCCAGAGGCTGGCCCGAGGCCATCAGCTGATGCTCCCCCAGCCAGAGGGCCACCGCATCGGGATCGAAAGCGACGCCGGCACGGCCGGCGGCGGCCACGATGCGGCCCCAGTTGGGGTCGCGGCCGTGGATGGCGCACTTCACCAGCGACGAGCCGCACACAGTGCGGGCGATGGTGCGGGCGCCGGCCTCATCGGCGGCCCCTTCCACCTGCACCTCGATCAGGCAGGTGGCGCCCTCACCGTCGCGGGCGATCGCCCGGGCCAGATGCTGCGACACCGCCGTCAGGCCGGCCTCCAGCGCCTCGAAGTGCCCGGGGCTCAGGGGCTCACCGGCGGCAAACGCCAGGACCGTGTCGTTGGTGCTGGTGTCGCCGTCCACCGTGATCGCATTGAAGGAGCGATCCACCGCGCGGCTCACCATCGCCTGCCAGACGTCAGCCGGCACACCGGCATCACAGGTGAGATAGCCCAGCATCGTGGCCATGTTCGGGTGGATCATCCCCGAACCCTTGGCCATGCCGCCGATGCGCACCGTGCGGCCGCCCAGACTGGCTTCCAGGGAGATCTGCTTCTCCACCAAATCCGTGGTGAGGATGGCGCGGGCCGCCGCCGCGCCCCCCTCCGGGCCCAGGGCCGCCACCAGCGGATCGAGGCCCGCCACCAGGGTGTCCATCGGAATCGGCACGCCGATCACGCCGGTGGAGCAGATCAGCACCTGCTCCGGCGCCAGAGCCAGCCGCTCAGCCAGCGCCGCGGTGGCGGTGAGGCTGTCGGCCAGGCCGCGCGCGCCGGTGCAGGCATTGGCCTGGCCGGAGTTGGTGAGCACCGCTCGGGCCCGGCCGCCGCTGGCCGCCAGGCGCTCGGCGCAGAGGTCCACGCAGGCCGCCCGCACCTGCGAGGTGGTGAAGGTGCCGGTACATACCGCCCCCTCCGGGGCCAGCAGCAGCGACAGATCCGGCTTGCCAGAGGCCTTGAGGCCGGCGGTGCTGCCGGCGGCCAGAAAGCCGGCGGGGGCGGTGATGCCACCGGGGATCGGATGCCAGGGATGGATCAAGGCGGGGATCGCGATGCGGTGATCCTCAGTCAGCACAGTTCCAGAGGCAATGCCGCTCCTGAACGGCAGCTCCGACGGCGTGACGCTGGATCCAGGCTGGCGCTGGCCCTGCCGCCCCAAGGTCTGATCAGTCCGTTCCCACCACGATGAAGCGAGCCAGCACCCAGGCCGACAAACAGTCCGGCTTCAACCGGATCGAAGGCACCCCGGCAGACGACCTGCTCCAGGGGACCCGGCGCCGTGATGACATCCTCGGCTTCAAGGGCAATGACCAGCTGATCGGCCGGGAGCAGTCCGACAGGCTGCGAGGCGGGAAGGGCGACGACCTGCTCAAGGGTGGCAAGGGCAGCGACCTGCTCCGGGGTGGGCGCGGCGAGGATCTGCTGCGGCCCGGCAAGGGCAGGCGCGACCGGATCATCGGCCTCGATGATGGGGATGCCGATCTGGTGCGCTTCAAGGCTGAGCGAAAGCAACCGCTGCGCATCGATGGCCCGATCGACCCGGTGGATCGGATCGTGCTGGGCGGCGTCGCCACCCGCGACATCCGGATCGCGGCCCTCAAGGGTGACCGGGTGGGGATCTTCACGGGCGGCCGGCTCGCGGCCTTCACCACAGAGCTCTCGGTGGAGGAGTTGACGCCGCTCGTGAGCGGTTCGCTGGGCTGAAGCCTTGGCAGCAGGCTTGGGGATGGGCTGCGGGTTCAGCCCTGACTGCGGTGGTCGGCCGGGCCCAGGCGCCCGTAAAGCGCCTCCAGCCTCAGGGCCAGCTGACGCGACAGCGCCCGGCTGAACTCGGGGGCCTGGAGCAACAGGGTCTCGAACTCGTGAGCCTCGAAGCACAGCAAAGTCGCCGACCCGGCGCCACCCCGCACCTCCGAGCGACGGGGCTGCCCGCTGAAGAAGGCGAGTGCACCGATCGCATCTCCAGGCTCCAGCTGCGCCACGGGCCCCTGCTCTCCGGAAGGCAGCGCACGCCACACCTCGCAGTGCCCATCCACCAGGATCGCCACCTCACTGGCGGGCTCCCCGACCTTGAACAATGACTCGCCCGGCTCTAGCCGGCGCTCCTCACCGGAGCGCGCCATGGTGAACAGGGTTGCCGGCGGCAGGGCAGCGATCAGCGGCACCCGCAGCAATTGCTGCAGGCGCTGCTGCTGCACGAGTGGGCGGCCGGCGATCAGAGCCTCCAGTTCAGGATGGGTGGGCAGACCGGGGCGGGCGGTCCGGCGCAGCTGGGCAGCGCTCTGGGGATGCCGCTGATCCTGTAGCCAAAGCACCCACAGGGCCGTATCCGGATCGGGATCCCGCCATAGGGTCTCAAGCACCGCCTCAACGGGCGGCGGCGAGGCAGGCGGCAGATCCCCCACAGCTGGCTCCACGGCGAGCAGCGCCTGCACCGGTTGCCCCAGCTGGCGCTGCACCGGCAGGGGCATCGCCTGCACCAGAGCCGCCACCTGCCGCTGCTGCGGGTCGTCGTCGGCCAGGGCCGGCAACAGCGGCAGCACCGCATTGAGCTGGCTGGCCAGCCGCCGCTCCTGCACCGGCAGCAGCGGCAGCAGCAAAGCCGAGGCTGGCGCTGCGGCCCGAAGGCTCCACCAGCCCGCCAGCCCTGTCTGCAGCTGGGTGAGCGCCCCGGTGAGCCAGCGTTGGCTGGCACCGGAGCCCGCCCTGAAGCCATCGAGAATCTCCGCCCAGCTGGGGGCCTCCAGTCCGTGCTCCAGCCGGATGCGCTCCAGCGCGGCCTTCTGGGCGGGCTGGGCCAGCAGTTGAGAGGGCGGGGTCTGAGGGTCAAGAGCCAGCAGATCCGCCACCGCCTCTGCGGCTGCGGCCCGGCGCAATGCCTCCAGATCCTGACGGCGACTGTCCAGTTCGAGCAGGCGCGGCTCGGTGATGGCCAGTTCCCGCAGCACGGCGTGGTGATCCGGATCCGCAAGCTGCAGAGATTGGCGCAGTTCACTCAGCTGCACGAGCGCGGCGGCGCGGGTGAGCCGACCCGTGCGCAGCAGATCGGCCACCACCGCGCGATACAGGCTCAACCGCGACTCGCCGAGCTGGGCGGGCAGCACCCGGGCGAGGGTCACCACCTCATCGGCGCTGAGGTCGTCGGGACTGCGGCCGTCGAGGTGGCGGGCCAGATCCGGGATCAGCCGCTGCAGCTGCTGACGCAGGCTGGCGCTGATCCGCTCACGGGCGTAATGGCCCTGGTTGCGGCGCAGGCCGCGGTACAGCCACATCGCACTGATGGCGAGCACGAGGGTGCGCACCGCAGGCATCAGAGCCGCCACCGGCACCAGGCTGGATTCGCTCAGGCCGAAGAAGGCGTTCACCGCCGTGAACGAGGCCAGCAGGCGGGTGATCTGCTCAGCCCGCTGGCCAGCGCCGTCGCCGAGCCGCGCCTGCAGACGGCGGCGTTGCCAACGGCGGAAGGCGCGGCAGAGCAGCACCGACACCCAGGCGGAGAGCAGCAGCAGCAGGGGTGACCAGGGCGTCAGCGCCCGGCCATACCGCTGCAGCAGCAGAAAGCCGGTCACCAGACCGGGATAGGAGAACCAGGCCCAGTCGAGACCCTGTTTGCCGCGCAGGCCCTCCCAAAAGCTCAGTTCGGCGTCGATGTCGATGCAGTCCTTCTGACAACCGACACAGGCGCGCTGCACCTGGCCGGTGGGACCGAGTGTGCGGCAGGTCGACTGGGTGATCTGGCCCGACGGCGTGAGATGGGCAGCGCTCCCCAGCAGGCTGCGGGGACCGACGAGGATCGACTGCACCGGCGCCATCGGGCAGATGTACTGACACCAGGCCTTGCCGGACCAGGCCCAGCCCACCACCACCGCCGCCGCCATGGTGATGAGCAGAAACAGCGCCAGGGCCAGAGGTCGCTCATTGAGCAGCAGCAGCCGCAGGCTCAGACCCAGAAGAAACAACCCCCACTGCAGACGCACGTGATGACGCGCCAGCCAGCCGGAGGAGGGCACCCGTGCCACAGCGAGCCGCCCGCGCCCATCCGTCACCGTGCGCTGGCGGCCCAGAGCCCGGGCCAGCTGGGAGACGAACGCCAGGGGGCAGAGCCGGCGCCAGGCCTCGTGGCTGAACACCACCAGCACGAGCAGCACCAGGGGCACGCCCACCTGCCAGTACAGGTGCATGGCCGTCACCGCCGCGGCCCCGCCGGGCCCCAGCAACGAGAGGATCAGCAGCAGCCAGGCAGCCAGCAGCAACCAGCGCGCCAGATGGGCCTGCCGCTCGCTCCAGGCGTGGAAGGCCAGCATCGGGAAAGCGATACCTTCTGG
This sequence comes from Prochlorococcaceae cyanobacterium, assembly GCA_040399265.1. Classification (GTDB taxonomy): domain Bacteria; phylum Cyanobacteriota; class Cyanobacteriia; order PCC-6307; family Cyanobiaceae; genus NIES-981. The sequence goes on along the minus strand of JBBASO010000030.1, from coordinate 834 downwards.
TGAAACCGTAGATGTGCTCTCCCTGGAAGGCCACCATCAGGCCTCCCCTGTCGGCAGATCAGAGCGGACTCCCAGGCCCTCCGATCCGATGAGACAGACCGCTCCCGATCCCTCCTGCCCTGAGGAGCCGGTTCAGCGCCGCATCGGCCTCAGCGGCGGCATCGCCAGCGGCAAGAGCACCGTGGCCCGGCTGCTGGAAGCCCGGGGGCTGCCGGTGCTCGACGCCGATCTCTACGCGCGTGAGGCCCTGGCGCCGGGCAGCCCGGGAGCGCTGGCGGTGCGGGAGCGCTACGGCGAGCGCCTCGGAGGAGAGGAGCCCGCGGCCATCGACCGCGCCGCCTTGGGGCGGATCGTGTTCGCCGATCAGGCCGAGCGGCAGTGGCTGGAGCAGCTGGTGCATCCGATCGTGCGCACCCGGTTCACAGCCGAGCTGCAGCGGCTGGCTGACGAGCCGGCGGTGGTGCTGATGATCCCGCTGCTGTTCGAGGCGGGGCTGGAGGGGCTGTGCAGCGAGATCTGGCTGGTGGACTGCGATGAGGACCAGCAACTGCAGCGGCTGCTGGCCCGCGATGGCGCCGGCGAGACCGACGCCCGCCGCCGCATCGCCGCCCAGTGGACCCTGGCCCGCAAGCGCGCTCTGGCCGACCGGCTGATCGACAACCGCGGCTCCGCCGCTGCCCTGGAGGCGGCCGTGACGGCCGCCCTGGCGACAGGCCCGGGCGGCCCGGGCCAGGGTGCCTAGCCTGCAGACGGGACTCAACCCAACAGCCACTCCACCCAGCAGCCACTCCACCCAACAGCACTGGAATAGCGCGCACCGCGGCACCCGCACCC
>JBBASO010000029.1:28086-29996 GCA_040399265.1 Prochlorococcaceae cyanobacterium | reverse complement strand
GTGTGAGGAGGTGACCGCCGCAACCGGTGCTAAGGCGCCCCCCACGGGGCGCCTTCCCGTTGGGGTGACCATCACCAGGGCACATCTGGGCCCCCTGATCTCCTGCCGATCGCCCCTATGGGGGTGATCGACTGGCCAAGTGTGTGGTGGGCTCCTCCTACCTGAGGCCCAACTCCCTCCGTCTCGGCGCCCATCTGGCCAACGCCGCCTCTGTCAGCACTCCCTGCAGGCGGCTCGGCGACTGGGGTTCCCGGCGATGCAGTTCAACCTGGTGGTGAACACCAACAGCGCCGGCATCCGCTGCTGGCAGCACCACGGCTTTCAGGTTGTCGGCACAAGCAGTTGGGTTTCGTGGATGCCCCTTCCGCGGTCGATCCCGATTCCCTGGGCTCAGGCCTCGACCTCGACCCGGCGACGAGGCCCCTTTGATGGGGTCGGTGTGGGGCTTGCGGATCTGGTGCTGGGGTTCTTTCCAACCCCACGGGCGCTGGCGGCGGAGCACCCAGCTGGCCCGGCAGCACTCGGGGCCGCCGAGCTCCCCGCCAGCAACCAGGGAGTTCGACGGCGATCGGAGAGGGCGCGGACCTCTTGACCACCCCCCGCCGGTCCCTCCAATCCGCTGGTTCCATGCCCAGCGACCTCGAGACGCTGGCGGCGCTGCTTGGGGCCTGTCCCGAGCCAGATCGTGCCGACAAGGCCCTCTCTCAGGCCAAGGACGAGGGCCGCAATCGCGTGGTCTTGGCCCGCAGCTGAACGGCTGGCTGCATGGTCTGCTGCGAGACCGGTCGCGGTTCCGGCCGCTCGCCGTGTCTGCCTCACATCCATGCGATGGCCTGAACCTGCTTGGCTTCAACGCGCCGATCGCTGCCGATCAGGCACGGCAGGCGGTGAGCAACGTTTCACGCCGGCCGACCGACACCTGGGATTCACCCCGCCATCCTGAAGATCTGCCCGGCATTTCCTCCTCCTTGAAGCGCTTCTTTCCCCAGCTCACCGCCGCCGCCCTGCTCCTGGCCACCGCTCTTCCCCGCAGCGCCTGGGCTGGCGCCGCCTTCAACAAAACTCTGAATCTCCAGGGCATCAGCTTCCTGGTGCAGAGCAGCGGTGAGGGATCCCAGCAGCAGCTCACGATCACCACCACGGGCGCCAAGCCAGCGATCAAGCCGATCCGCCAAACGGTGAATGGCCAGGTGGTGGGTGCTGAGGTGGCCGATCTCAATAGCAACGGGCTTCCCGAGATCTACGTGTTTGTTCAGAGTGCCGGCAGCGGCAGCTATGGCGAAGTGGTGGCCTACGCCGTGATCAAAGGCGCCGAACTCTCCCCGATCACCCTGCCGGAACTCACGGGAGCTAACGCCCAGGGCTACCAGGGCCACGACCAGTTCCAGGTGGTGGAAAGCTGCCTGGCGCGCCGCTTCCCGATCTACAAGCCAGGCGACAGCAACGCCCAAGCCAGCGGCGGCCAACGGCAGATCTGCTACCAGCTCAAGGCTGGCGAGGCGGGCTGGATCCTGCGGCCCACCAGCGTGCTCAAGTTCTGAGGCACGCGTCCGCGCCGCCCGCCATGCCCCTTGGGGGTCTCACCCTGGTGTGCGGCGCCAACGGCTCGGCAAGAGCAATCTCTATCGATCGTTGGCGCTGGTGGCCGCCCTGTCGGCCGGCTGCTGCGGTTGGAGCGGGAGCTGGGAGCCACGGTGCTGCCGGGCCAGTCGGTGCTCGAGCGGGCCGCCTGGCGCAGAGAGGTAAGTCGATCCGCCTTACAACGCCGTCATGAACACCGTCATGAACACCGTTACCCTCACCTCCAAGGGTCAGCTCACCATCTCCAGGCCGTTGCGCGATGCCCTCGGCCTGGCTCCAGGGACAAAGCTGCAGGTGAACAGCGACCACCTGAACCCTCAGCAGACGCC
>JBBASO010000029.1:17633-27986 GCA_040399265.1 Prochlorococcaceae cyanobacterium | reverse complement strand
CTCCAGGGACAAAGCTGCAGGTGAACAGCGACCACCTGAACCCTCAGCAGACGCCCCTTGCCGAGCAGGTTTTTCTGAAGGCGATCGCCACCGGTGGCGTCTATTTCCCCGATGTCGTGTTGGCGGAGGTGACGTGGGTAACGAAGGGTCCCCGCCAGACCATTTCTAGCCTCCACTGTACCTATTTGCGACGGCGAGAGGACGACTGAGACCGACCGCCAGAGGAGGGCTTTACCCCTGGATCCAAGCCGTGAAAAAAATGGGTCGCCTGAGATTCGAACTCAGGACCAATCGGTTAAAAGCCGAGTGCTCTACCGCTGAGCTAGCGACCCGAACGCCCTTGATTGGGCACCGTTTGAACGTATCACCCGGGGGGGGAATCCTCCAACCGCCCGCCAGAGCGGAAAGAATGGCCTCACAGCAAGAAAACGATGGCTGCTGGTGAATCCACGGGTCCTGACTGGCCCGCAACCCCCTGGCCCGCTCCCCGGGTGCATCCAGAGGCCTGGGTGGCGCGCTCCGCTGTGCTGATCGGCGATGTGCGGCTGGAAGCCGGCGCCAGCCTCTGGCCCACCGCTGTCGCCCGCGGCGATGTGTGCGCGATCGTGGTGGGCGAGGGCAGCAACGTGCAGGACGGCGCCGTGCTGCACGGTGATCCGGGTCAGCCCGTGAGGATCGGTGCTGACGTGACGATCGGCCACCGGGCTGTGGTGCATGGCGCCACCCTCGAGGATGGCTGCCTGATCGGCATCGGCGCGATTGTGCTGAATGGCGTGACCGTGGGGGCGGGCGCTCTGGTGGCGGCGGGTTCGGTGGTGACCCGCGACGTCCCGCCCGGGACCCTGGTGATGGGCGCTCCCGCCGTGGCCCGGCGACCGCTCAGCGCCGAGGCGATCGGCGAGCAGCGCGAGCACGCCCGTCGCTACCGCCGCCTCGCCCAACGCCATGCCGCCCTCGAGCTGGAGCCACCGGCCGACTAGAGGCCGGAGCGTTTCCAAACACTGCGGGATCGGCCGCCGGATCGGTCGCAGGCCGGCGTTCGGCGTGAATGGTCTTTAAGATCACCGCACTCTGCCTTGCCTGCACCATGGACCTTCGGCTTGTGCTGGTCGCTGCCCCGATCGTTCTCGCCGCCTCCTGGGCCGTCTTCCACATCGGCCGGGCTGCCGTGGGTCAGCTGCAGCTGATGCTGGCCCGCGCCCGCGCCTGAGCGCCGACTTGACCGTTCTGGTGATCGGTGCAGGCCTCGCCGGCACAGAGGCCGCCTGGCAGATCGCGGCGGCTGGTGTACCGGTGCGGCTGGTGGAAATGCGGCCCGTGCAGCGCTCCCCAGCCCACCACAGTGCCGAATTCGCCGAGCTTGTCTGCAGCAACAGTTTCGGCGCCCTGAGCAGCGACCGCGCCGCCGGGCTGCTGCAGGAGGAGCTGCGCCGTTTGGGATCCCTCGTGATCCGCACCGCCGATCGCCATGCCGTGCCGGCCGGCGGCGCTCTGGCTGTCGATCGGGGCCGCTACAGCGCCGCCCTCACCGCCGCGCTCGAACAGCACCCGCTGGTGACGGTGGAGCGGCGCGAGCACACCGCACTGCCGGGCCCCGGCGAGATCGCCGTGCTGGCCACCGGCCCGCTCACCAGCGAACCCCTAGCCGATCAGCTGCGCGCCTTCACCGGCCGCGCCGATTGCCACTTCTTCGATGCCGCCAGCCCGATCGTGGAGGGCGAGAGCATCGATCTGAGCGTGGCCTTTCGCGCCTCCCGCTACGACAAGGGCGACGCCGATTACATCAACTGCCCGCTGAACCGGGAGCAATACGACGCCTTCCGCGCCGCGCTGCTGAGCGCCGAGCAGGCCGAACTCAAGGATTTCGAGCAGGAGAGCGCCACCTTCTTCGAAGGTTGTCTGCCGATCGAGGAGCTGGCCCGCCGCGGCGACGACACGATGCGCTACGGCCCGCTCAAGCCGATCGGCCTGTGGGACCCCCGCTGGGGCGACGTGAACGACCGGGACGTGCGCCGCGCCCACCGCGCCTACGCCGTGGTGCAGCTGCGCCAGGAGGACAAGGACGGCCGCCTCTGGAACCTGGTGGGCTTCCAGACCAACCTCAAATGGGGCGAGCAGAAGCGGGTGCTGCGCCTGATCCCGGGCCTGGAGAACGCCGAGTTCGTGCGTTTCGGGGTGATGCACCGCAACACCTTCCTGGAATCCCCCCAGCTGCTCGATCCCACCCTGCAGTTCCGCCAGCGCCCCACGCTGCTGGCGGCAGGCCAGATCACCGGCACCGAGGGCTATGCGGCGGCGGTGGCGGGGGGCTGGCTGGCTGGCACCAACGCCGCCCGGCTGGCCCGGGGCCTCGAACCGATCAGCCTGCCGCCCACCACCATGATCGGCGCCCTCACCCACTTCATCGCCGAAGCGCCCGGCGGCGGCGGCGGCAAACGCGGCGGCTTCCAGCCGATGCCCCCCAATTTCGGCCTGCTGCCGGAACTGCCCGAGCGCATCAAGGGCAAGCGGGAGCGCTACGGCGCCTACCGCGACCGGGCCCTGGCCGACCTGGCGGCGGCCACCGACAGCGCCGCAGCGGCCCACACCTAGCCTCAGGGAGCCTGGGTTGCTTCGACCTGCGTGAACGGTGCCATGCCGGCTGCCCCGTCTCCCGGGGCGGTGCTGATTGCCGAGGATCCCGCACTGATCGAGCGGCAGGCCCTGCGCCTGGGGGTGTGGGCCAGCCTGGCGATCGCCGTGGCCGGCGTGGTCGCCTATGCCCTCTCCGCCTCCGACGCCTTGCTGCTCGACGGCCTCTACGCCGGTGTGATGGCCCTCACCAGCGGGGTGGCGGCACGCATCGGCACGGTGGTGCAGCGGCCGCCGGAGCGGGGCTGGCCCTACGGCTTCGGTGGCCAGGAGGCCCTGTTCGTGCTGTTCCGCTCTCTGCTGCTGATCGGCATGCTCAGCGTGGCGGTGGTGGCGGCCTTGCGCGAACTGGCCGCCTGGCTGGCCGGCGGCGCCCTGCCGGAGTCGGTGGATCTGGGCCCGGTGGGGGTCTACACCCTGATCACGGTGGTGCTCTGCCTCCTGCTGGCCTGGCGCCAGCGGCAGGCCTGGCTGGCCTGCGGCCGCCGCAGCCAACTGCTGCTGCTGGAATCGCGGGCGGCAGCCCTCGATGCTGCGATCACCGCCGGCGCTGGCGGGACCCTGCTGCTCAGCCCACTGCTGGCCGGTACGCGCCTGGCGCCGCTGGTGCCGCTCACCGATCCGCTGCTGGTGATCCTGATCGCCCTGGTGGTGATGGTGGAGCCGGTGCAGCACTTCCTCGAGGCCCTGCGCCAGACCGCCGGCGCCGCCTGCGATCCAGAGCTGATCAGCGCGAGCCGGGCCCGGGTGCAGCAGCTGCTGGCGGAGGTGGGCGGCGCCACCCCGGTGACCCTGCTGGATTTCAGCCTGCAGAAGCTGGGCCGCACCACCTTTGTGGTGGCCTGGCTGGATCCGGCCAAGCCGGTGGATGGCGCCTGGATGGATACGCTGCGCCAGCAGCTTGAGGTGGCACTGGCTGAGCTGCTCGGCCCGCTGCGCTGCGAGCTGCTGCTCACCCGCCAGGCGCCCTTCGGTACCGACGCCCGCTGAGCGCCAGCCGCCCCCGCACCACCCCCTAGGGTCGCCCCCAGCCGCTCCACACCTCCGGTGACCACCAGCCCCGCCCCCGCCTGGGATGTGATCGTGATCGGCGCCGGCATCGGCGGCCTGGTGACCGCCAGCCAGCTGGCCGCCAAGGGGGCGAAAACGCTGGTGCTGGAGCGCTACCTCATCCCAGGAGGTTCCGGCGGCAGTTTCCGGCGAGACGGCTACACCTTCGATGTGGGCGCCTCGATGATCTTCGGCTTCGGGGAGAAGGGCCACACCAACCTGCTCACCCGCGCCCTGGCCGACGTGGGCCAGCACTGCGACACCGTGCCCGATCCGGCCCAGCTGGAATACCACCTTCCCGGCGGCCTCAATGTGGCCGTGGCCCGCGACTACGAGCAGTTCCTGGCCGACCTCACCGCCCGCTTCCCCCACGAGGCCAAGGGCATCCGCACCTTTTACGACACCTGCTGGCAGGTGTTCCGCTGCCTCGATGCGATGCCACTGCTGTCGCTCGAAGATCCCGCCTACCTGGCCAAGGTGTTCTTTCGGGCCCCCCTGGCCTGCCTGGGCCTGGCCCGCTGGCTGCCCTTCAACGTGGGCGAGGTGGCCCGCGCCCACATCCGCGATGAACAGCTGCTGAAGTTCATCGACATGGAGTGCTTCTGCTGGAGCGTGATGCCGGCCGATCGCACGCCGATGATCAATGCGGGCATGGTGTTTTCCGATCGCCATGCCGGCGGCATCAACTACCCGAAGGGCGGCGTGGGGGTGATCGCCGAGAAGCTGGTGGAGGGGCTGGAGGCCCATGGAGGTGCGATTCGCTACAAGGCCCGCGTCACCGAGGTGCTGATCGCGCAGGGTGAGGCCATGGGCGTGAAGCTGGCCAGCGGCGAAACCCTGCGCGCCCGCCGGGTGGTGAGCAACGCCACCCGCTGGGACACCTTCGCCGGCGCCGCCGGCAGCGAGGGGGCCGTGGCTCAGCCGCTGGTGGATGCCGAACACACCCCGAAGGCAGAAACCACCTGGCGCCGCCGCTACCGCCCCTCCCCCTCCTTCCTGTCGCTGCACCTGGGCATCGAGGCGGCCATGGTGCCCGAGGGCTTCCATTGCCACCACCTGCTGCTGGAGCGCTGGGAGGAGATGGAGGCCGAGCAGGGGGTGGTGTTCGTGTCGATGCCGACGCTGCTCGATCCCTCGCTGGCGCCGGCGGGGCGCCACATCCTGCACACCTTCACCCCCAGCGACATGGAGGCCTGGCGCCACCTCTCCCCGGCCGACTACAAGGCCAAGAAGCAGGCCGCCGCCGACCGCCTGATCCAGCGCCTCGAGGCGATCCTGCCGGGGCTGAAAGGGGCCATCCACCACCGCGAGGTGGGCACCCCCCGCAGCCACCGCCGCTTCCTGGGCCGCATGGGCGGCAGCTACGGCCCGATCCCGGCCCGGCGCCTGCCAGGCCTGCTGCCCATGCCCTTCAACCGCACCGGCCTCCAGGGCCTCTACTGCGTGGGCGATTCCTGCTTCCCCGGCCAGGGGCTCAACGCCGTGGCCTTCAGCGGCTTCGCCTGCGCCCACCGCATCGGTGCCGACCTGGGGCTCAACCCCTGGGCACTGCCGGCCTGAACATCCGACCGCGCGCGAAAAAGAAAACGGGACGAAAAGCGTTTATAATCAAAAGTTCGCAAAGGATCGACCTTCAAAAAAGTTCAATTGGATACACAAATCAAAAATTTAGCGAGCTTATTGTAAGCGTTTTCCCAGCAACGGCTCCTGCATTTCGCGCGGGCAGACATTCAACGGAACGTCGAGTGTTTCCTCAGTTCCTATATACGAAGTACTCGTGAAATGACAGACTTACTCTTGCACGTAGGCCTTCACAAATCAGGCACAACTACAGCTCAAGACGTTTTCCACAATAACGCCGAAAAGCTAATTAAGCATCACATTCTTTATCCGAAAGCAGGACTGATCGGCACGCAACACGCCTTGATACCTGGATGCCTGATCAATTCCCACCCATTTCTTGACCACGAAAACAGGATCAGAGACCTCGACCATTACCTCCACTTGCTTCGAGCCGAACTCGATCAAAGCCAGCCCAAACTAGCGATCATCAGCTCCGAAGTTTTCACAGAAATCAGCCACGACAGAGACAGCTGTCTTGAACTGATTAGCAGGCTGGCAGCCCTGTTCAAAGATACATCAATTTTAGTCACGTATCGAGACGAAAAAGAGCTTGCACTCTCCTCCCTCAAGCACATGACACGCGAGGGGTTTCCGGGTTGCACAGTGAGCCCAATTGACATATACTACAACATGCGGACTCACTTCAAGAACAATCGCGAATTTTGGCAGCAATCAGGCATGCCGTTGATCGAAAAGAATCTCAATGAATCAACAGGAGATCTCGTAGATTTTTATTTTTCCGATATTCTTGGTCGCTACGGCGACATTCCAAGGGATTTACTTCGTATTCCAGGTCAAACAGGCGACCCAACAGGCTCCCGCAGCAACGCAGACATTCACAGCTCCCTAGTATATTTAATATTGCTGATGGTCGGCAATTCAATTCAAGCCACGATGGCAACAGACCAACATCTATTTAAGCTTATAATCGAGGAGTGCGAGAAATCCCTGCCGGTCAAGGAGCAAAAAAGCATTCTCACATCCAAGCAGCTAATCAATTACTTAGAGTATTTTTCAGGTCGGCTCCACTTGGAGAACAGGCCCGATACCTATATTTCCATCACCACGAAACTGAATGCCTTGGCTCACACAGGCATACCCCCACGGAGTACGGGGTTGATCTGCTCGATCATCAGCCGCATCAATGCCCGACTTCTCGCAAACCCAGCCCAGCCCAGCCAGGGGTTGTGAAGGGATCCGACCTGGCGCCGAGCCGGAAAGCCAGCGCCCCAGCAGGTTCAACGGATCGGCAAGACCCTGCCCATCAGCCCAACCCATCAGCCCAACCCATCAGCGACGTCTCCAGGCAAGGGCTTTCCAGCAGGCAGGCGCGGTCGATGGAGGCCAACCCTGCGACAGGAACGGAACAGCAACGGGAGGCCGGCATGAGAGTCCCCTCCCGCTCAGGAATGCTCCACCAGATCGATCGCCTTGAGCGTCATCACTCCTCCTGCGTCTGCGGTTGGCTCCTGCCTGCCGTGACCATTCCACAGGATTTAGGATCGTTTGCATACGTTGAGGTCCGCTGGTGCCGCCAGTCCACCGGCCGTTCCAACACCGTGCGGAGCCTTTCGTGGACAGGATTGCCGGCGCAGGTGCGTTCATGGCCACCCCCGCTCGGGCCCGATCATGAAGATGCCCAGGTTGATGCTGTTGCGAGGATGGCTCAAGCAGGAGCGCCTCGTTCTGCGCCAGGCGAACTGGCGCAGAACCCTGCTGCTGGCGGCGCCGCTGTTGGTAGCCCTGGTGCTGGCGGAAGGCGCTCGACGGCTGCAGGATGGAGCCAGGCAACTGGAACAGCAGCAGCAACAGGCCCTGAATCTGTTGCAGTGGCTGGCGAAAGAACAGCGGCGCACCGCGCTCGACTGGGCGCACTGGGACGACACACTCGCCTTCGTGGAGGGGAACAATCCCGCCTTTCCCGCTGCCGACATGGGAACAACCTCCCTGCTCAAGGACGGCGGTGTGATGGCGATCTGGGGCCCAACGGGGCGCCAGCTGGCGATACAGGGTGCCACCCCCACCGATCTGGCCAGAGGCAGTGACCTGCAGCGCTGCCTCGCCGATGTTGCACGGAAGCGCCGACAAAGCAGCAGCGATCATCTGGCTCTGCTCTGTCCCGGTGATGACCAGCTTTATGTGGGCTCGATCGAAGCCGTGAGCGACAACACCGCCACGCGAAGCACCGACGCAAGCCTCGTCTTTGCCGTGCCGGTACTCAGCAGCCAAAGTGGTACTGGTCTATCAGAAGCCCTGCAACAGCTCCGCACCGAAATGCTCCTGGGCGGACGCGAACGCGCGGCCGCCTCCCGCGCCAGCCCGATCACCCCGCCTCTCTGGACCACCGGCGGACAGATGGCGCAGGTGATCCCGCCGGCCACGGCGTTCAACACCTTGCCAGAGCTGGCCCCCCTGCTGGTCGTGCTGGGCGCAGGTTCCCTGGTGGTGCTGGCCCTGCGCATTCAGTGGATGGTGGGCCTGCGACAACAGCTGCTGCGGCAGCGCCGCAGCGAACGGATCCTTTCGCAGCGGATCCGACGGATGCAGCGCGAGGTGGGCATGCTGCTCGATCAGGCACTGGGCCAGACCCGCTCCGATGAATCGGGCGCCTTCGCCAGGCTGCTTGACCATCAGCGCGAAGGGGGGCCGATCAGCCAGAGCCAGCGAGCGGACGTTGAGCTCGTCAGCCGGATCGAGCAGGTGATCTCTGGCGCCCGATCGCTGGTGCTGATCGACAGACTTACCAATCTTCCCAATCGCAATTACTTTCTGGAGCAACTTGAATGGGAAAACGAGCAATGCCAGAAGCAGGGTATTCCCGTCGCTCTCTTATTTATTAATGTCGATAAGTTTAAACGCATCAACGAAACCTACGGCCATAGCATCGGTGACGCGGTGCTTCAGCGTGTCGCCGCCGATCTCCGCCGCATCATCCAGTCAAACGACTTCCTGGCCCGCTTCGGTGCTGATGAATTCGGCCTGATTCTCAATACCAGCCACCTCAGCGAACGCACCGAGCTCAGCATCCGTGATCTTGCGCACCAGCGCGCCCTCTCCCTGCTTGAACAGTTCAATGGCCGAGCCAGCCAGCATCCGGTGCAGCTCAAGCTCAGCCTGAGCATCGGCATCGCTCTGAGCGATCCCAGCGGCACCAGCGCCGAAGAACTGATCCGCCGCTCCGACGTGGCGATGGTGATCGCCAAGGAGCGGTGCAACACGCCGATCTCGGTCTACGACATCAGCAGCGGCACCGACGCCCTCAGCGACTACCGCCTCTTCAATGCTCTGGAATCCGATCTCAGCCAGGCACCGGAACGCTTCCAGATCCTGTTTCAACCGATCGTTGATCGGGAAGGCCACACCTTCGAGGTTGAAGCGCTGGTGCGATGGCACAACCCGGACCACCCTTCCACGCCGCCGGACCTGTTCATCGGCTTGGCGGAGCGCTATCGGCTGATCGACAGCCTCGGCCGGCTGATCGTCGACCTGAGTCTGGCGGGATTCCGCCGGCTTCGCCAGGAGCTGCTCGGAGGGGAAAGGCTGCAGCTGGCCCTGAATGTCAGCCCCAGCCAGCTGCAGCAGGATGGCTTCGGACCCTGGCTTCTCAAGCAGCTCCGCCTGCATGGGATTCCGCCGGTGTCGATCACTGTGGAGGTGACCGAATCGGCCGTGATCGAGACCACCGATGCGCTCACCGACAACCTGGCCAGTCTGCGCCAGGCCGGCGTACGCCTTGCCCTCGATGATTTCGGCACCGGCTTCTCCTCCCTGGGACTGTTGATGGGACTGAAGCCAGATGAATTGAAGATCGACAAATCATTCGTATTGGCCACGATTGATGATGCGCTCGCCCGCCAAATCGTGCTGCTGCTTCAGCAGCTCTCCGAGAGCCTGCAGCTGACCCTGGTGGCGGAAGGGGTCGAGGACGCCACAATCCGGGACGGCCTCATTCGGTGCGGTGTGCGTTGTTTTCAGGGCTATTTCTTCTCAAGACCTCAAACAGCGGAAGAGCTGATCGCCTCCTCCCTGCACCTGTCTCCCCCCTCGGCGGAACCATCAGGGCCTGCACCCACGCCTACGCAGCTGCCTCCATAAGGTGTGGCAACCGTGTGCTCAAGTTGTGACCACCCCCGGATCCAGCCCCAGCGCGGCCGATCTGGCCCGCTATCTCGAACAGCGCGGTGAACTCAGCAAGCCCTGGGCCTTGCAGCTGCTGCGGCTCACCAAGCTGAAAGAAAGCCGTGACGCCATGGATCCGGATGCCTACCTGCGCAGCCTGCAGGAGGCCCACGCCGACCTGATGCGCCTGGGCGAGTTCTGGAAGGGTCGCGAGCAGGAGGTGTTCGAGGGGCGCTACACACCGCCACAGGTGCTGGAACCCATTCCCGGCTCCTCCGAAGATCGCTGAAGGCCTCGATGCCCGAACCCAGAGCGACCACCACCGCTGCCGCGGCAGAACCGAAGCCGTCAGCGACCTGCCACCGGATGGCCCCCCTGATCCGCTTTACCCTGCTCGCCCTCTATCTCGCCCTGGCCGCGCCCCTGCCCGTGCTCGCACCGCCGGAGCTGCGCCTGCCGCTCTGGCTGGCTCTGGCTCTGGGGCTGCTGTTGGTGCTCGCGGCCACCAGCGAACGGGTGCTGCTGGACAGCACCGGCCTGGCAGTGGGTCATCCCGGCTGGTGCGCCTGGTTGCTGCGCCGCGGCTGGCAGCTGCCCTGGAACCAGATCGAAGCGATCACCCCCGTGCGCACCAGTCAGGGCGGGCGGGTGTTCTACCTGCGCCATGGCGACCGCCAACTGCTGCTGCCGCAGCGGATCGAACGCTTGGAAGCCTTCCTGGAGCGCCTCGGCCAGGAGACCGGCTTGGAGACGGCCTCGATCGGGAGGATCAGTCCTCCCTGGACCTACCAGACCCTGGCCGTGCTCTGCACACTGATGCTGGCCGGGGAACTGCTGGCACTCTGTCGGATGATCACCGGTTGAATGAACATTCTTTAGCCAAATTTCAATTGGCTAAATTTCAGCTGGCTTATTAACAGTTGGCTTATT